>JAGAUT010000079.1 GCA_017620655.1 Clostridia bacterium
CCAAAGCACGAGAAATCAAGCTTGAGAATATGCTTGTTAATATACTTTCTCTGAGGAACATTATTGATGACAACTTTTTTAGCATTTTCAAAATCACGGTATGAATACATACGCCAATAAGCAGGTGTATCCACCGAGAAGTTGGCAAACTGATTATAAACCTTTACACCGTTTATCGTTCTCAGCATACCCATGCTGTCGTTATCACATGCCGATTCGATGTTTATATTTCTTACATGACGGTATGTATAGCGAGCATTAATATGGTCAGCCGCTCTGCGCACGATAACCTGATTATCACCGGACATCGAAAGCATTTCGTAATACTTTCCTCCAAGGGTGAGAAACTGTCCCGGCAGATACTTCTGAAGAATATGTCCTTTAAGCTCTGTTCCGAGGAAAGTACTTTCATTTCCTCTTTCGGCAATATACTTTGCACTCTGCAAATCATCTATTACGTACTGCTTAAAGTAATTATTTGTTATTACATAGAAATCTTCAAACTTACCTGTTTCAACCGAGAATTCGTGCTTATAGACTATAGTATCCTCTGTGAACGCTTTGACTCCCACAGGGGTATTTACTACAATCTTATCTTCGCCGTTCTTACAGTAGATTGCACATATATTCTTCCAGATGATGCTTTCAAGCTTTCCTTCAGAAGTGTCTATATCAATAAGTGCGAATTCCTTAAGAACATCTTCCTTGCGTATACCGAGAATGCTCATCTGCAGGCATATTTTAAGAACAATATTTCTCTTTGTTCTTGCATAGTCTGCAGAAATGTAAGGAATCGCCTTGGGATCTGATGTGAATATCTCATTATTTTCCGTCATATAGTCACGAAGCATATAATCGGATGAGATAACATTTACAAATCCTTGGTTCTTAGCTATTGTTGAAAATTCTCGTTTTACTTCGAACAAGTTGCAGAATTCGTCTTCTACAGTAACAAAGGAATTATCCTTGGTCTGTTCGTTACAGTAATTGAAGGATACCTTGAAATACTTATCAAAGGTTTCCTGTGTCGCAGGAAGGGGTGTAGTTGCAAGAAGATCGTGATAATACTGCTTTGCAATCCAATGCTGGTCAAGCACGGGATATGCATCGCCGCCGTACCATATAACCTTCTCTACATGGTTTTTGAGGGCAACAAGGGATATTTCCGTACCCATACCGAGATATCTCGATATACCGGGTGTAATTCTGTGCTGAAGGTATTCGCTGTCTGCCTTCCAACACATATACGAGCTTGTTCCCTCGGGAAATTCTGTTGCAGAAACCTCGGTAATATTTGTCATAAGAATATGAGAAAGCGAGTCAACAAGACCGTCGCTGTTCTTATCTACCGAGCAATATACCGCATTGTTGCTTACGCTGATATTTCTTACAAGAAGATTAAGCCCTATCTGTGCTGTAGTCACAAGCCTTGAAGGCTCAAGCAGGAACACAAAGGACACTTCATTAAGAAATGCTCTGTTCGCCTTATGCAGTTCAAGGTCGTGAACGCCGGATCTTGTTACTATACCGATATCGCAGGGCTCTCCCTCTCTGTCAAGCTTTTTGATATTCCAGAGCGAAGGAAGACCTGTCACCTGCGAGAAACCGTCATTGCACCAGTTTATAATATCATCTTCGGTTCCGTGTCTGCCAAGCACAATAAGCACTTTCCCGCCTTTAAGCAAAGCGGTATGCATGGCATAGAACATATAGGGTGTGAGTTTATAGTAGAATGGCGTATTGAAGAGAAGACTCTTTCCGCATGTAAGTTCTATACCCGAACGCACATAGTCCGCACTGGGTTTGAAGCCGGACAAAGCTTTTTTACGGATAAACATTGCGTAGTTTTCGCCTGTTTTACCGTACTCTTCTTTAATCTCTTCAAGAATCTGATCAATCGAACCGCCTCTGACAACACCGTCATTTACGGTAGTTCCGTCTGACATGAGTTTGTCGCCGAAAAGCTCACTCAGCTTTTTACGAAGAATGGCATAATTTGTGACGTGTCTTGAATTATCAATCTCTGCTGAGAATACGCTGTCGAGCTGTTCATATTCCATACCGTCTATAAAGAAAGCTACTTCACCCATTATTATTATGGGGAATATGGGATAGAATGGAACAAGTATAAGTCCCTTTTCGCAGAGATAGAAGGAAACAAATACGGCAACGGCTGAGATTGCAACAGTAGCATAGTATGCAGTCTTGATGAATGTCTTCGCCTGACCGAAATGTCTCTTGATATACCACATACCTGTTTTTTCGTCAAAATCATAGAATATACCCACAAAACGATTCGACTGCGAGGTATTATACTTTTTAGACGTAAACAGGAGAAGTATAAACTTCTTAACTATGAGATAACAAAGCATCGAGCATACATTGAACAGAATAAGCAGAACATATGTTACGTTGAACTTTGTCAGCAGGCTGCTTATAAATTCAGCGATGATGTTCAGCACACCCGAAGCCCAGCTCAGGTAGCTTATTTCTGCCACCTTCAGTGCCCAATCGTTCAGCGTATACACTATGGTATAGAAGAACGAATAAAAAATATCACTGAGCTTATTTGTAAATATAAATAGAATAACAGCTACCGCTACCGCAACAAACGGCATGAAAAACTGTTTATTTCTGACTTCTTTTTTTACGTTTGCCTTTGCATTGAGGAACACGAAGAGGAGGAATGGAATAAATGCAAGAGACAAGAGTATGTTGTTTAACATATTAGTCATACTAGTCATATATTTCCTCCATTCTAAGCGTTATCTTGCTGACAAAATCAGATGAGAGTTCAATCTTGTTATCAGGTGCCAGATAGTCAATAAAGATTCTGTCGTCCGGAAGATAGGGCGGATAATATTCATATTCCACGTTTTCAATTCCGAAATCGTACGGATAAGGAGCAGACGAAAGATCGTCGGGAACGACATTTACATCATAGAAATCTTCGTACATATCGAGAATTGATGCCCTTGTCTTTTCCATATCTGTTTTGTGCTTCTTGCGGATTCGGATATCCCTGTCATACTTATCAACATTATTTTCCGAGAAATTCAACACTCTGTAACCGCGTCTGACATTGGCAACACAGCTGAGATAATCGGAATACTTACCCATGGCATCCCTTACTTCGTTATCAATCTCCCCTACCTTTGCGTTAAAATCACTCAGTGCATCCTTCAAAGGCTTACGGAGCAATATTACCGTTATTACAAGGACCACCAAAAGAAGTCCTGCAAACAGCAAAACAAACAAAAGCGAGGTTGATACCGTATTAAAGGTTGCCCTGTTCGAGAGCAGTATGGGCATAAAGGATACAACAAAGAGAAGCATACATATAAGACCGAGAACAAGGTTTGTCTTTCTCTTCATTCTGCGCCCTATTACTGCAGAAACATTCTCGCTTTCCTTATTTATCTCTTCATGGTAGCGTGTAAGGTCAAAAATGTTTGTCACTTCCGTGGACACCATTTTATCCTTCTGGGTTTCCGTATGGTCACGGACATCGTCCATCTGGAATGAGTTCATGGCACGGATCATATTATAATCCACGTCACATTCGCGTTCCAGCTTCTCTATGGATTTTTTCAGAGCGCGTCTGGGCTGCTTGGCAAGTTTTTCGACAGACTCACTTGTACGCTTTGTCTGTGCCGACCAATTTGAAGAATCGTTTCCGAACGAATCACTGAAAAATCCATAGTCCTTATGATCAACATAAAGATCTTCTTCATTGAAGTCCTCATTGGGCAGTACAGGTACGGTTACCTTGGCACAAAACAGCTTTTCGGCATCAGAATCCGAAAGCTCCTTGGGAACGTCCCGTTTGATTTTCTCAATCTGTCCGTCTACAAGCTCTATTGAGTTATTAAGCTTATTTACATATGCCGAAACGATGGAATTAAGTGATTTTTCGTTATTTTCACTTTCAAGGCAATACAGCTTTCTGGGCTGAATAGCTCCGCCGGGAACCTCATTAAGTGAAAACAGAAGGAGATTGTACAAAAAGCGTATACGGTCGTATCTGTAATTCTGATGTGTATTTGGAAGAATATCGGATGCTATAAATCTCATTTTGTCGAAATACATATTTCTTCCGACAAAATCGGAATATTCCTGTCCGATATGGGTTTCCCAGTATACACGGTCATCGAAGAATCCAGTTTCGGTGGTTCTTTCCGCAAAGCAGAATACTTCTGCGGGAAGAGCTATGCCCATCGAGCTTTTTTTACTTGTAAGACCGTCGCCCGGAAGCATCTGTTCAAGACATTCTGCTCTGAGACTGCTCTTGAGCTTATCCTGCTCAAGGTGATACAAGCGGTCAAGCTCCAAAAGATATTTTTCGAAATTCATGCGATCAAGAACTTTATCGAAAAAGTCAATTGCCTCATGTTTTTCTGCAGGATTGTTGCTCTGCAAACCGTCCGGAGCAAAGCAAAGGCATGTCACAAGTCTCTGAAAAGGATAGCTGAGTGCATCTCTGAAGATTTCAGTATTATCCCTGAGGCGAGCGTTTATACGCTCGCCGCAGTCGTTTTTCCACTTTTCAAAAGATTCCTGAGACAAAACTTCAAAATCGGTTTCTTCGGACGACACATCATCTCTGATATCTGTCTCATCAAGGGGATTTACCAGCTTATTTTTTTCTGCACACTCAAGAATTCTGTCGTAGCCGATGGCATCGAAAGGATTCTGTAAGAGCGAAAGGCTGTCATCCTTAAGAATTACTGCACGCCATGTTGCATGTCTTCCGACCTTTTTTACAAGAGAAGGAACACATTCGTATAAGTTTTTTCCCTCGGGATTCCATTCACAAAACGCAAACTCTTTATTTAATCTGTCAAGAAACGGCTTGAAATACAGTTTATTCTGTTCAATCGCGTCAAAATGCTTTTTTTCAGCTATTATGACAGTGTACATAAAGCATACCTCCGTTTTATTTCTGATAGATTAATTATCTTGAACGCTTTGCGATATGGTCGAGAAGTGTCTCGTAATCTTCGGGTTCGGGTGCAGAACGAACTTCTTCCTGAATCTTTCTTCTGATAACATCAAGAACTTCGTTATCTTCAATGCGCTCAGGAACATTGATTTCAGGATGTTCAACATAAAGGTGGTAGTTATTCTGGAGCAAGTCAAACTCGTTTACGAGTCTGTCGCAAAGAACAAACTTTACGTCCTCTTCCTTTTCCCATGTTTCATATTCTTCTCTGAATACGCTGATTACAGCATCAACCATAGCATTGAGTTCGGAAATGTATCTGCTGGAATTGGGGAGAGAATAATAATAGATAAGCGGAATCGCAAAGAGGCTGGTTGTGTTTTCTGTAAATCTACCTTCAAAGTCGGGATTGTTCTTCTTTTCCAATGCATTCTTCTGAATTTCTTCCGCGAGCTTTGAAAGTTCCTTTGCAGACAGAGGAGCAGCTTTTCTCTTGCCATCATAGAATGTAAACATGTCAAAGTTAGCCATATCCTTGAAGAATTCGGTTTCTTCATAGTTACAGTTCTTCATGATACTCATTGCGCGCTTACGCTGCTTAACTACTTCGTTGATATCCTCAACTACCTTTGCATTTACATAGAGAGCATCGAGGATTTCATAGAACTCATCACAAAGAGTACCGTTTGAAACAACGAGAGACTCAAAGCGGTCGATGGAGTTCTTATAGTTGTATACAAGCTTACCGCCTGCCTTGAGGGAGAGAGGATTGTGCTGGATAGCATCGTGAACGATACCATAGATAAACGCCTTATGAATATCAAGAATAATGTTCTGCTGGTATTCGTCATCAATTTCAGGCATAACCTTAATGCTGTCCCAACGCTTATCGATATGTGTCGACATAGCGGCATTCTTTGTGGAATCGGGACCTATGCTCTTGGAATAGCTATGGTAAGCCTTATGGTATGTACCGGATTCCTTCTTACCTGTTTCTGTTGTGTAAGGAGCCGCAAACTTCTTGAGCTTATCGGGAGTTACATTATAAAGAGCGTTGAAGAAACGGATTTCATACTTGGATACAGATTCGCAGGGATCACCCTTTTCAAGGAGAACCTTAACATTGAACTGACGGTTATCTGTAAGGCTTGTGTTATAAGCACAACGGTTGATTTCTCTGGGTTCTACGTTGAGCATTCTCTGGATGGAGGGAGCTGCAATTCTTGAACCCATGGCAATCTTTGTCTTGAGGTAGGATTCAGCATCACTCTGCTTGAAAATGAATTCTGTGCCGTTTGCACGAGCCTTCAAACCTTCAATAAGCTTATATTCAAGAACAATAGAGTTGATAACATCGACATTGATTTCTTCGCACTTTTCGCAGATTTCATCCTTAAAGTAACCCATAAGAATGTCGTCAAAGATATCCTTATGACGGTTTTCGATGGAAAGATCGTCGCCTGCGATGGCTCTTTCCATGTTGAATACTGCATTCTTCTTAACCTGATCGAAGATAGCGCCGTTGATTTCGGAACTGAGAAGTGTGGATTCCTGAGAAATCTTGCTGAGAGATGTACGGCTGAGTTCAGCAAGCACATCACCGTCAGAGCAGATATTCATAACGGAGTCGCCCTTCTTATACTTGAGTTCGTTTGCGATATCGTCCTTCACGCGGCTGAGTCTCTTAACCTTTTCTTCAAAAGAACCGAAGAAGCTTTCATATTCTTCTGCATATGCCTTGATATAGCTGTATGCCTTTTCGTAAGCTGCATGCTTAGCTTCTTCGTTACAGAATGCCTTTGCCTTTCTGAAGTAATTGGGAAGAGCTTCATTTGCTGTTTCGAAAAGACTGTTATATCCCTTCATCTTATCAACAAGAGAGGGATTTTCCTTTTCAAGTTCTCTGAGTCCTTCAAGACCTGTAACAGAGTTCTTTACAAACTTGAAGGAGTATTCAGCGTTTTCTGTAGCTTCGAGAGCCTTAGCGGCATCAAGATGATCGCCCTGCTTGAGTCTTTCTTCAAACTCGCTCTTGAGCTTGTAGATTATGTAACGGGCAGCACAAGGATGTGAAACGTCACCGATGCTGTTCTTGAGAAGCTTTTCAATGCTGTAATCCTCATCAATTATAGTTGTAGGTCTTTCATTGGTGAATACGCCTTCGATAAAGCGTCTTGCAATGTCGGCAACCTTATAGGAACCGTCCTTTGCCTTTTCCTTAACCTTGTTTCTGTAAGCGATAAGGCTGTCAATATTGTTGCTGAGAGAATTTTCGGGGTTAGTATAATCAATTGTAGAGCAGAGGCTTGATGCGGCATTGAGAACGTTGAATATTGTGGGATCTTCACTTACAACAGCTTCAATCTGAGCATCAAGGTTAGCCATATACATTTCTACACGTTCATCAATGTTTTCAAGGAAAACGCCAACCATATCCTTGGAGAAGCTGTCGCCGCCGGATTTAGCCGAGCTGTCAAGATGTTCAATGTAGAATTCGCCGAGCTTCTTAGAGGATTCAAGAGACTGGCCGCGCTTCTTCTGTTCCTTCATGTAAAGCTTATGAGCCTTATCGTATCTTGTCCACTTGGAGGACTCGCCTTCGCCGCCGATACTGTCTGCAGCAAGGTCGCATGCAACATAGTCAACAATTCTTTCGTAAGGATAACGAACGATACCTGCACCGATACCGCCGAATCTGTTACGTCCGCGAGACTTTGCAAGTTCCTTGATGATATTATCTTCTGTGGAAGCCGCCTTTCTCTGCATAGGACCGATATTCTGTTCATATAGAGCGATGGAAGCCTGTTCCTTATACTGCTCATAGCTTGTGAGAGTACTGTCTTCAGCATCCTGTCCGTCCATAAGGAAACAGAAGTCGATAGGAAGTGTAGAGAGAGACTTGAGCTTATCGGAGCCTGCTATCGGCACGTCAACATGAAGGTCACGGTACTGCCAGAGGTCGGGATCAAGGTCAACAAAGCCCGAACCCTTCATCATAAACGCATTGAGTTCCTTGATGGTAGCATAGCCGTTACGAGCCTGGCTGTCACGTTCTGTCTGGGAGTCAATAACACTGTCGAGTGTTTCGGGAAGGAGAAGGAGCGCTCTTGTAAGAAGGGCTGCATTGGGGTACTTTTCCTTAACGTAGTTTCTGATAAACATGGAGATGGGAAGGATCATACCGGAACCTGTACCGCCGGAAGACGAGCTTGCAATGATACAACGCATTGACTGCTTGAGTTCCTTACCTGTCTTTCTGAAGAGGCTGTCGATAGCATCATAGAGAGGACGGATTCTGCCTGTCTTGATTGTTGCATCAACTGCGAGACGGGAAATTGCACGAACCTGACCTGCACCTTCGGACATTGTCTTATCGTACATTACTGCACTCTTGGGGAACCAGCGCTTACGTGCATCTTCATCGTTGTCAAGGAATGCACCGACTGTCTGGGTTGTGGATGTCTGAATGATGTGTACAAATGGGAGTTCGTCCTTAATTCTCTTAAGGTCGTTAACGTCAGTATCCATGCAGAGGAAGCTGATGTTTTCTCTTTCAGCAGGATGACATCTCTTTGCGATTCTCTTTACAATGTCACAACCTGCACCGCCGATACCGAGGAAAAGGTACGCTGCATTGACTTCATTGGGCTTAAGGTCTTCGTTAATTCTTTTTGTTTCCATAACTGTTCTCCTTAATTTATAGTAAATTTATTTTTTATTCAAACTTTATGTCATAGGACACAGTAAATTTAGTTGCTCTGCCGTTTATATCTTTTGTTCCGGAATAATTCATTGTTCCCTGCGGGAAATTGAAATCCTTTACGCTTTCTGATGCACGGATAAGGGATCCGTCTTTCTTGCTGCGGAAGAATGACTCATTGCCAATATCCAGTTTAGCTACAGTGTTAGGATTAGGCTTTACACTTCCATTTACCACCAATGCTTTTCTCTTCTTTGAGGGAAGATATCTGTAGCTATCCTTTGCAGGAATGAGTGTTGCACTCCAGCTTGCATCGGAAAGATCTCCCGTTCCCTTGATTTTAATATCGCGTCTTTTTCCTTTTGAGGGATATCTCACGGTTGCCTTCAATGTATCAACTGTTTTGATACCAAGTTTTACCGAAACATTTACAAGTCTTATCTTCTTAGGCAAAACGGGAGTTCTGAGCCAGAGCCAGATAATAAGTGCTATCAAAAGGATTATGAGAATCCAGAACAGCCACTTCAGCCACAAAGCAACAAGGCTGAGGGTTACTGTAAGAGCCCCTTCTGTTTCTGTCACTCTGCCGATGTGGTCGGTATATTCTGCCTTTACTCTGATGGGATAATTGCCCTCAGCTATACCCTTTGTGGGTAAAAGCTTGATAAGGTATGCAGAATTCTTCTTATCGGGTGTAACTTTATGTTCAATTCCGCCGCAATCAACCGAAAGCTTTATTGCATCAAAGTCCTGTTCGCTGAGCTTTTTGCCCTTAAAGCTGAATGATGCAACTATCGGGCGGCTTTCTTCAATATCTTTGATTGTGATGTAGCTGTCGGGTGCATACAAATCCATATGCACGGGAACAAAATCATCTCTGATGATATACGAAAGTGTCTGCTGTACCTGAGCGTTGTCGCTGCCTTCCTTCTGATAAGAAGCATAAATGGTTACGGTACATTTGCCGCACTGCGTATCCTGAGGATTTGATGTATCCTTATAGCTTAACAAAAGATTGTAGTGATCGTCTGCAAACTCAGGTGTAATTTTTGCATAGGTTACATCTTTATCCCAATCAAGAACAACCTTTTCAAGCTCTGCTCCGGTGAGCTTACTTCCTTCATAGAAAATCTCGGCAATAAAGGGACTTCCCTTGGGGAGATCCTGCAACGAATAATAATCGTCGCCGCCTGAAATTTTAAGCTTCATGTTCCCCGCGGGCATCGGAAGAACCTTGATACCTCCAAAAGGCCAGCCAAAGTCTGTGGAGCGTTTTGTAATTGTATATCCGCTAAGATATGTAACGGTAAGATTGGCATCGAAAGTATCACCCATTTTCAAATATACATTTTCATATCCGCTATACCCATCGCAAGCAATTGGCGTCTCTTCGCCTTTGACAGAATAGGTGCCACGATATTTCGGGGTGCCAAGAAGTTCAGAAGAAATAATTACTTGTTCTTTATTATCCCACATTCCAAAACTTATCGAGTAGTCGCCCTCATAAAGAGCATCGGGATTTACATCATTTCCTTCGGAATCCGTAAATACAAAATCAAGGTCTACATCCGGCTCGTAATACACCTCAAAGGTGGGTTTTTCGCCGGAATACTGGATTTTATATTTTCCAGATTCACAACCGCCAAATGTGAGAATCTCCCCTTGAAGCGAAGTGTCGGATTCAACAACAACCTTTCCGTTAAGCCATTTTCCCGCACCTTTTGTCGAATATTTAGTGGTAGTTTTGCTGAGTGCCTTCAAAGGCTTGCCGTTTTCGCCAACAACTTTTAAATCGGAAATATTCTTACCCTGTGCAAACAGGATAAGCTTGCTCATTGAAATGTCAAATTCAAAGCTATCTCCCGAAATATACTTTTTGGGTAAAGTATCTCTGCCGAAAATACGGTTACACATTTCCGTTAGAGCCGAGAGAACATCCTCACTGTTCACAACATGTTTTTTTTCGAAATAATCCGATTCAGGGGTATCAGGAATTACGGCTTTCTCACCGATTCCCAGATACATGATTGTCATATCTGGACCGGCGTTGTTCTGGATGATTTCATCGAGAAGAGGCTTTGCCGCGTTTCCTTTATAATCTGTACTACCGCGTTTAAACGAATCGCCATCGGTAAGTACAACAAGATATTTATTGCCACTATTTACTTCACTAAGACCATTGATGGCGCTGTCAATACTTTCAATAGGCGTTCCCTGTGCATTCGGTGTATAAATCTCACGTATATCGGACGCCTGTTTAGCTCCGGTTATTTTCATGGGATTATCCATGGTATACTTTTCGCCGTCAACCTCAATTTCCCACATGGGATAAATCATAAGCGTATCGCCTTCGTTAAGCATTGAAGCGAAAACTTCCATAGCGTAGGTTGCACGGCACCACGCCTTGAGCGGTTGCCCATTGTTCTCGCTCGTCATATACATCGAACCGGAATTGTCAAAAACAATGGCTATCGTTCTTTTATCCTCAACCTTTTTGGCAGCCTCTACCCCGGTTGTTCCGATGTTTATGCATATGAAGAACAAAAACACCGCAAGCAGTGCACTTGTAAATTTCTTCACTGATTCTTCACTCCTTTTTGTTGCTGTGCATATTTACTTTTGCTTGACGAACTCCACACCGTCTATATAAATTGAATTACCGTCTTTTTCAAAGCTCTTTACCATATCATAGCTGAGTCCGAAAAGGCTGTATGTGATTGTTATTTCATCCTTTTCAATCATGTATTCCCCGGTAACATCAACACCAAATGCGGAAACCTTTACCTTGTTATCTTCCATAAAAGTAAATGTCTGCTTGATGAAACCGTCCGTCTGTTCATATGTGCCGTTAAGTTTTACAGCACAGGACACAAGGGTAAATACCGCAGCAACAGCCAAAACAACTGCTGCAACTCTTTTTAAAAGTCTTTTTTTCATAAAAACAACCTCCAAAGTTATTCTTTCTGTATCGCCTAATATTTTGTTGAAAAATTATACAAATTTATATTTAGGGATAACAAATATTTTATCACCAAAATCGCAAAAAATCAACAATTTCGACATATTTCGGCATTTTTTCTACATTTCTTACAAAACAGTGCCGCTTTAATTAGTTAATACGTTAATATTTGGACCGTGAATGACATTATTTTGTCAAAGAATTCGCCAAAACTCGTGTGTTGCACGGTCATGCAAGGCAAGAACCGGAACATCCGCACCGTCATCTGTCTTTTTATAAATTCCTATTTACAATTCACCATGCCGGGTATATAATTAATAAAAACAACTAACGAGGAAGTGAAACATGAAGCGATTATATTTGACAGGCGGAGCAATTATTCTCACTCTCATTTTAGTACTTATTCTGGTATTCAGTTGCACAAGAAACAAAGAACCCGACGCAATAATAATTCTGCCCGGCATTATGGGAAGCGATTTATTCCTTGCTGAGCAAGCCGTATACGACGGCGATGTTTATCCCGCTGATACAAAGCTATGGATTGACATAGATTCGGTAAGGAAGATTTTCAAAACAGCCGAACACATCCGAATGCTTGCACCGGAGAACAATTTCAACATCCGTCCGGATGCCCCTGTTATCAACGACCTTAAAACACTCGGAAACTACGGTGCAATGAATACATACGGTGTTTTATACAAACAGATATACTCGCAGTTCCACGACACATGTGACGTGATACTTTACAACTATGACTGGCGCGAAGATCCCTATGAAACGGCTCGAAAGCTTGACCGATTTATATCCGAGAGAGATTATCAAAGCGTTTCCTTTGTGGCACACAGCATGGGCGGTCTTGTAGCGTCCCATTATTTTGCCATGGGCAAAACACAAAGGAGCAAAGTAAACACATTTCTTTCTCTTGGTACCCCCTATCTTGGCTCCGAGCAAGCATCAAATGCCATGCTGACAGGCAACATCAGCGGTTTTATCGCAAATGTATTTATTTCAGATGAAATAAGAAACATATGCCCAAAGCTCGATTCAATGTATGCACTGTTACCCTACGAACATCTATGGCGCAGTTCACTTGCCGTTTACGATTTAACGGGATCTGACCGTTCATTATCATTTGAAGATGAAGAACATTTACTAGAAGAGTTTGCACAAGGATACAGTCAGAAACAGCATGACACAGCAAAAAGAAACAAAGAGCTGTTATTTACCGAAAAAGGCAAGCATATAAGCGAGCTTGTTAACTCTTATTATCTTGCGGGTGACGGCCAGGAAACCGTCAGTGTAATTAATTTACCCAAGATAGCAGAGCTTTCAAACACACTAAGCACGACTTCCAAAACATCATCGGGAGACGGCACGGTATCCTTATACAGTGCCACTGTTGCAGGAACGCTTCCCAAAAAAAGAACATTCATCAAATCAGAGGATAAAAAAAGCAAATCCTCCCACGATTCACTCGCCGACGGAAGTGATATATCTACCATGGATTTTATCATCGAAGTTCTGAAGGGCAATGCAGACAAGATGTCGGATTCCGATTTAGAAAGAAAATACAACATTCGCAGAGCATCAAACGATAAATGATGGGCTGATGCGTAATTGACACAGCAAAAGCGGAGTGAATATCACTCCGCTTTTTATGTTGCTGTCTTTACTTTTCAATTCGTTTATGATAAAATGAAAGCAGAAATCACAAAAAACACCAAGGAACACAAAAGACATGACCGAATTTGACAAAAAAGAAATCCTTATTACTCAAAGAGCGAGAATGTACATGGAAAAATTGTCAAAAGGCATAAGTCCAATTGACGACAGTACAATTGAAAACGACAGTGTTTTAAACAACAGCAAGGTAAGAAATTGTTTTAAATACCTTATAGGGATTCTTGAAACATACGAAGAAGCACTGGAAGGCGTTGCGGAACCGCAAAAGCAAGTCTTTACCAAAAAGAAAAAGCCATTCTATCTAAGATTTGAAGAACGGCTGATGATTCCTATCTCGGATAAAAAGCTGAAAACAGGCGATTTTGTAAAAATTATCAATACTCTTATTGACGAAAACGTTATGCGGCGGTTGAAAATTTCATCCGTAAACAAATGGCTTATAAAAAAAGGGTTTCTTGAAACCGTCGCAGGAATTGACGGCAAAAATCACAAATGGCCGACAGAGGCAGGGGTTGAAATAGGGATCAGCAAGGAGAAATACATGAGCAAAACGGGATTCCCCTATTTCGCCGTTCTTTTAGACCGCAATGCACAGCAAATCGTTGCTGACAACATTGAGGAAATTATTGAGATAAATAATATGAAAAAGAAGTGAGTTGTATGCTCACTTCTTTTCTTTCAAGCCCAGTTGTTCCAATAGCAACTCCATATTATCAAAGTCTGCAAAATTGGGCATTACGGGTAATACCAGTTCATTCTTGGCAATTTTCAGATATCCCGGTTTAAAAATTCTAAGCCATCTGGATATCTCGCAAAATGGCGTCATCCACTTGTGCTTTCTTATGATGGGGTACTGTATTTTGAGCTTATCATATGATAAAAACACCGTATTTAAGATACGTTTTATTTTACTATCATTTTTTGCATAAGCCACAGAATGCCGATTACTTGCCGTACCATAAGTGCCGCCTCTCAAAACAAAGTTTTGAAGTTTTATAATAGTTTCATTACTCTTTCCGTCAGAAAACCAAAAATCACTTAGTTCCCTGCTGCAATCAGCAAACTTGAGCAATCCGCATTTATTAAGCAAAATATCTCTTTTTTCTTTATCATGATCAACCTTGTTATCAAGAATCCATAAATCAAGAAAAGGTCTAATTCCGCAGCCACCGCTTTCAAAATGTTTTGCCATATGATATATGTGATACAAATAAAAGAATTCATCGCTCAAAACACAATAGTAAGCTTTTCCTTCTTTTGGACAAGCATACTCCCAAACCCTATCTATCAGCTTTTCTGCCGAGCTTTCATAATATATTTCCGATAATTTATAATGAAGCTCTATATGGGTTCCGTTTTGAGAAAAAAGCGAAACATCATGAGTTCCGGATTCATCTTTTTTATAGCCATAAACATTTCCCAGAAGCATGGATGCCCTTTCCAAATCTTCTTCATGCACAAGAATATCGATATCACAGCTTGTTCTCATCCACGGCTCTGGGTAATAATCACGTATTACAGATCCTTTGAGGGGAACAAACTGAATATGCTCGGACTCAAAAGCATCACACACCTGGCAAAAAATCTGATTGGTTGCCTCATAACGAACAGCTGCAATTGGATGGCGTTTTTTGAGTTTTTTTGTAAGTTCAGTTTGCTCAAGCGGTATTCTATTTTTTTCAATTGCATAAGATACTAAGTGGGAAATATCGTGGTGTTTTGAAAACTTATACAATTTGTCAGCACAGTTGAAAACTGCCTCTCTCGTTTCCTCATCAATCACAGTTTCAAATACAGCATTTCTGATGAGCGAAAACAGGATTTCTATAGTAGGTTTCAAAGTATTTCTCCTATATTTATATGCTCTTTTTTTTATAAATAACAGTCAATAGGTATTGGAAAGATGAGTTTTTTGTCAACACAGATAGCAAAATATACACTGCCACACCGACCACTACCTGAGACACTATGAGTACATAATCATTTTCGATCACAAGCGATACGCTCCACACAGCAACAGACATTAAAAGGGTTGACAAAGAATTAGGAATCAAATCCATAAGCTGTTCTTTATAAGAATAGTTTATAAGTTTTGTATTGGGATACATATTTATCAACGAAGATAAAACTGCAATCAGTAGACCGCCATATGCAACGTATAGCGCATCGTCAAAAAAAACAATTGAAAGAATAAGAACAATTATTCCTAAAGCTTTCTTCACTATCTCAAGTTTCAAGAAGACATCGCTTCGTCCCATAGCATTTATTACCTGTGCATTTGCAGTCTGCAACGGAGTCAACATATATATGAGCGCATTAATTACCAAAAATGGCACACAAGGAAGCCATACATCGGTTATGAGTATTGAAACAAGAGGTTTAGACACTATACAAAGACCGGCAAGCAAAGGAAATACAACAAACGAACTAACCCTTACAGACAAGCTGAGTTGTTGCTTTAACCTTTGAGGATCATTCTGTGCTTTAGAATAAACCGGAAGCATAACGTTATCAATAGTTGTATTTATATTAGATATAATAAGGTGCGGGAACTGCTTGCCTTTATCATAATAAGCAAGAGTAGCACTATTGTACTTCTTGCCAATCACAAGGCTTCTCAATTCATTATATCCGGTACTTATTATGTTAGCAATCAAAATCTTATAGCCATACTTTAGCAACGGTTTGACTTGCTTTACAGAAGACACTCCGTTAGGAACCCACCTCGTAGCGACTTCCATCGCAATTAATGCTACTGCCTGATTCGCAATGTGCTGATACACTAAAGCCCAAACACCATATCCACAGTAAGCTAATATAATACCAACTATTCCAGACACGACACTGGCAACTATATTACAAAGGCACAGCACATTAAACTTCATTTCTTTTGCAAGCTTTGAGTTGAGCACCGTTGTGCCTGCACCAAAAAACAACGAAAGCGACATAACCTGCAAAGTCTGTTCTACTATTGGCATATCGAAAAACTCAGCAATAAACGGAGCACTTACGTACAATGTGACGTATAGTACCGTTGCCAGCGCAATACTGACATACAACACAGAACTATAATCGTTATTGTTCACATTCTTTTTCTGTATGAGTGCTGTGCCAAGACCGCTCTGTACAATAACCTGAGAAAGCGTTATGAAAATCAGCAATACCGACAAAACTCCATACTCTTCAGGCAATAGCATTCGAGCTAAAATCATCGACACAACAAACGATGAAATTTGCGCCCCGCATCGTTCTACGAATTTCCATATAAGTGCGACAACCACGCTGTTTTTACTTATCGAATCATTTTTTGACACAATTATCTCCTTAGGTGTTTGAATAATACTTCTCCATAACAGTTATCAGATTATTCAGGTGTTCAGAAAATTTACAACTGACCCTTTTATATACTTCTGTTTTTTTTATATCACAAAACTGCTTATAATAGTTTTTGTAGAGCTCAGAAGATATTATACTTTCCTCCGCTTCAACAATGACAGGGCTTCTGAATATTCCCAAATGGATACCGTGATGAGGTCTATAAGCTGCCTTGGAAGCATCTGTTTCAATATTGTAAGGCAAGCCTGTTGATAATTGACAATCGTTAAAACCCGCATCCATAACAAGATCCCGAAGCATAGCTTCATTGTTAAAAGAACAGAGATTATATCTATTTGATTTTCCTACTGCAAGAAGATTCAGTTCATCATAAAAATCGTCAATGACCGACTTCACTTTTGCATAATACTCTTTTGTAAGAACAAAGTGAAGCCCTGAAAGCTTAATAACAGGCTCATTCTTGCCAAAATAATACTTTAATGACTGCAAAGGACCAAACTTTATGACATTTCTTGCAATAATTCTTGGATTAAATCTTCTTTTTCCTGCCGCTCTGCTGATATTGCTGTACGGAGCTCCCACAATTTGACAATGAAGCTTATGCTGTTCAAACAAGGGCTTGTCTTCTCGGCAAATCAAGAGATCTATATCACCAATATAAATAGCTTCATAATCAAGAAAAGCCTCATCATAAAACAACCATCTTTGACAGCGCTGAATCTGCTGGATCGATATTGCCTTTTTTGTAAATTTGGTATGCTCTGCATAATTCTCTACAACATATATTCCGCCGTAATACTCGGAAAGAATATTGACAGCTTCTCTTGTATCTTTATTGAGCGTTTTATCAATATACAATCTAATATGGTAATCGGGATAACTTTCTTTCAAAGAAATTATATACAAAGGTATGAATCCCTGATACTTTTCTCCGTGTATATAATTTACAACACAAAGTTTATTCATTGCCACCGTCTCCAATTTCCTTAGCAGGGGCACTGACAACAGTACTTCCGGGTTTTACGCTCTTTACAACCAGAGCTCCCCCCCCGATTTTTGAATTCTCACCTATTGTTATATCTCCCAGAATTGTAGCATTAGCACCAACAAAAACCCCATCCTTCAAGACAGGCCCCTCAGAGGAATTACGATTTCCGATAGTTACATTTTGATATATTGTACAGTTTTCACCAATTTTACTGCTACTGTTAATTACAACACCGAGAGCATTGTGGGGAAAATTTACTGTAGGAGCTATTTCACAAGTATAGGGTATAACACACGAATACATAAATCGCATATATCGATATATCATTACTGAAACAAACTGCATTTTATGCAAATAAAACCACCTTGCACGTCTCTGCAATTTTGTTATTTTATTCATTATTTCACTTTCCTTCATTTGCTTCTTTTTTTATCAAACTCGCAATAGCAAAACATAATGCCAACAATACATATGTAAACTTATTTAGAAGGGTGGTTGTCGTTATATCGTTAACAAACGTCATTAAAGTTATAAATACAAGCAATGGTGCCATATTATTCTTGTAAAAATGCTTTACACCTACAATCAAAAAGTAGACGTATGCGCCATACCAGAACGACAACCCGATTATGCCAAAACTCACTGCAATTTGGATATAATTGTTATGGGAAGGGTGAAAACTACCGAACGTCTGTTCAAACAACAAACCATATTGCTCTATGCCGTATCCCAAAATCGGTCTTTCTTTGATTTTTTCTAAGCCAAAATCTATATATAACTGTCGTTTTATAGTTGATGTATCTTTTCCTTGCAACGCATCATCAAATCTATTCAAAACAAGCTCCATTACCCCTAAACGGTATAAAATAAATGCTAACAACGCAATAATTGCCAAAGCAAAAGCTGCTCGCGTAATCAACTTTTTTTTATCTTTCAGTGCAATCAACAAGAAAGTCGCTACTAAAAGCAAAAGTAAGCACTTCTTTGACCCTGACATCAACCCCATCAATACAGGCAGTGGCAAAAAGACAATTTGCCACCTCTTTTTGTTGTATATAAATTGATAAAGAGCAAAAGCAAAAACTATGGCACTGTAATATCCAAATGCATTTTCCTGATTTACGTTGCCTCCGATTCTCACCTCATCAGCAAGCATACTCAAAACCCCATCGATACCGATAGTTGCAAATGTATAAAAATACATCACGTAACCCGAAAAAATAATGGAATTGATAGTAAAACTTACTTTATACGGTGTATCAATTATAACATTCGCAAATATACACAAAATGATGAGTTGCACTAGTGTTATAATCTTTCCTGTTCCGTATGTAACATCCATAGACCATGACAAAGAAGCAAATGCCAATAAGAAAAGACCAAACAGCCACAAAACAGTACCGTTGACATAAAATGCACGCTTTTCCGTCAAAATATAAAGAAAACTGCAGGCACACATCACAAAAAACGCTGCTTGCGAGATTATATTCAACTCTTCATTTGAACTAAAAACAAAAACAGTTGCAATGTATATAGCAAGTGAAAATATTGCCATATTCCCCGTTGTCCAAGACCATTTTTGTTTTCTCTGAATATTATCCATTATTTCTTTTAACGCCTTTCAATAATATCTATCCACTGCTTTGTAATAGCCTCACCCGAGAACAGCTCTTTTGCCTTTTCTCGTGAAGCCTTCCCCATTCTTTCAAGCTCCTCTTTGGGAGTTTCAATGAGTTTTACCAGTGCTTCTTTTATGCTTTCTACGCTGTTCGGATCACAAAGATATCCGTTATCAGTTACAAGCACATCATAATCCGATACTTTACTCATAACAACGGGACGTCCTATGGTCATCGCTTCGCAGATTGTATTGGGCAATCCCTCAACCGTGCTGAAAAGACCAACAGCGTCGCTTTGTGACATAATTTTATAAATCTCACTTGTTTCGTGGTTTAAGTGCAAAACTTCAGAGAGACTGTAGTCCTTTACCATTTGTACGGCTTTATCATAAATTTCAGTATCACCTGTTGTAACCTCGGCTCTACCATACCAATCTATTACAAGCTTTGCTTTCTGTTCATCCGAAAGCATATTAACAGCTTCAATAACCGCAAGCGGATTTTTAAGTCCCTGATAGCTGGCTGCAACAGCAAGCCTTACCTTGCCGTTTTCACAGTATTCATGGTCTTGTGACACATATTCATCAGGAACAAGAATGTGATTATAAATTACCGAGTATTTATCATTATACTGCGGATAGTATTTCTGCCACATCCTTATGGCGTTCCATGAGTTACCAACCTTTGCATCAGAGAATCTTTCAAAAAAATTAAAGATTTTGTTTCTGCGAGAAGTAAATGTAGAAATCTTTGCACTTCTTTCGGTGGTTATCAGCTTCCACTTTTTATGACCAATTTTAGAAAAGCAGGAAAGAAAACATGGTGTTTCAAGAAACGCAGCAACAACATCAGCACCTGATTTATTGAGATACCTACGGATACTCATCATTCTTGAAATGATGCTTTTTGTTTCAAGAAGAGTAACAGGTATTTCATTTTCATCAAGCATTGGCTTATAAAACGGCATATTGTAATACACAAGCACGCTGACATCATACCCTGCCTTTTTTAAAAGCAATGCAACGTTTACAACCTGTCTTTGTGCTCCGCCTGAGCCAAGATTGTCAATAAAGAAAATTACTTTTTTCATCAAAACAAACCTTCTTATTAAAGATTCGCCTTATACCACTCAATAGCCTCAGCAAGACCTCTTGCAAAATCATAATCGGGGTCATAGCCGAGAAGGTTTCTTGCCTTTGAAATGTCAGCATTTGAGTGCTTGATATCGCCCTTACGGTCAGGACCGAAGTTAGGTTCAATATCAACACCAAGTGCCTTTGTAAGGCTATAGTAAATATCAATAAGGTATTCTCGTCCGCCGTATGCTACATTGAATGCCTGACCTGCCGCTTCATGAGGAGCAAGGCAAGCCTTAAGATTTGCTTCAATTACGTTTTCGATATATGTAAAGTCTCTTGACTGCTTACCGTCGCCGTTGATTGTGGGCTGCTCACCCATAATGAGCATCTTGATAAACTTAGGAATTACTGCTGCATAGAAGCCGTGAGGATCCTGACGTCTGCCAAATACGTTGAAGTAACGAAGTCCGTATGTATCAAGACCGTAGTGCATTGTATACTGCTTTGCCCATTCTTCATCACATCTCTTTGTAAGAGCGTAAGGTGAAAGAAGGTTACCCTCTCTGCCTTCTGTTTTTGGAAGGTTGGGTTCATCGCCGTAAACAGAAGAAGATGAGGCATATACAAACTTCTTAACGCCGTTCTGTCTTGCTGCTTCCATCATATTGAGTGTACCCTGAATGTTATTTGCGCAGTAGAAAAGGGGCATCTCAATGGAACGGGGTACGCTTCCCCACGCCGCCTGGTTGAGAACGTAATCTACGCCCTCACAAGCCTTCATACAAGTATCCAAATCCTTGATATCACCCTTCACAAATTCATAATTTGGGTTATCGGCGAACATATCAACATTTGCCTGCTTACCTGTAGAAAGGTCGTCAAGGCATCTAACCTTATATCCCATATTAAGAATAGCTTCGCAAAGGTTTGAGCCGATAAAGCCGGCACCGCCCGTTACAAGAAATTTTGCGTTTTCAGGAAACTTTAAATGCTTATATCCCATTTTTATTTACTCCTTAATCTTAATACATTACTACAGAACCGTGAGATGCAGAATACACATTCGCAGCTCTGTCAAATCCATATTTATCATAATATTTTTCATTCAAAACAGAAATTATGCTGTCAGCCTTTGCCTTTTCAACAAGTGCCACAACGCATCCGCCTAGACCTGCACCAACAAGCTCGCTTCCGAGAACGCCGTCTGTTTCGTTAAGGGTGTCGCAGAGGTAGTCGATTTCAGGCGTTGAACAGTCATAAGCACCATACTGAAGTGCAACATCGGCATTATCCTTTGAAAGCTTGTCCAGCATTTCATCGGTAACTTTAAGACCTGTGAGTCTGTCGCCGTTATGGCTTATCTTCATCATTTCGCCAAGTTCTGTGTACTTTCCTTCACGAAGAAGCTGCATACATCTGTCGGCTCTTACACATTCCGAAATACCGTAAAGCGATACTGCTCTCAAATCGTAAACCTCAGGGTCAGCATGGCTCATGAAAATCTGCTTGATTCTGTCGGAATACTCGGGAAGCATCATCTTGATACCGCCCCTTGTCATTGTTTCGGGAATTGATTTTAAGATATCATAAATCTTGCTGTAGGGTCTTACCTTTGCAAGGTCTCTAAACTCAACAAAGCCGTATTCGGGATAAAGACGCTTTATCAGCATAAGTGCAAATTCATATGAGGCAACCTTTGCATTGAACTTATCCTTACTGCCTTCAGACTTCTTTGCCTTAATCATGCTGTTTGCAACAATTACTGCATATTTATCCGAAAACTCGGCATTTTCACCCACTTCAAAGGGTTTAAAGCCAAGGTGGACAATTCTGTCTGCCTTTCCGCATTTCATTGCCGCATGGTCGCCGGCACCGCCTCTGGAACCAACAAACCATTCGCCTTCACCGCAAAGGGTAATGAAATCCTTGTCAGAAATGTTGAGACAGTTAAGTGCAACAACCGCTTCCATTGTAGAAACAACTATACTCGAAGAAGACGAGAGACCTGCCGCAACGGGAATTGTACCACTTGCCGCCATATCCATGCCGCAAAGTGGCATTTCGTTATCAAACTGAACTCGAATTACTGCACTCTTTACGTAGTTTGACCAACAGCCGCCACTTTCCTGAAGCTCACGAACCACTCTTTCATCGTCGAGATAGTCGAGCCACTTATCATATTTCTTTTCGCCGAGAACACGACCTATTGAGAAGGTTTTATCAGGGAAAGAAGGGTCTAAATTTGTAATACTTACCATATCATCATCACGGGAAGCAGATACAAAAACTATATCCTTGTCGGTTGCCATAACATTGATGCCGCCGCCTCTGTGGTCAATGTGTCTGCCCATGAGATTTACTCGTCCGGGTGAACGGGTAATTACAACCTTTTTATCGCCGTACTTTTTCATAAAATGACTGAGAAGCTCTATGTATCTTGCCTTTTGCATCTCAGCGGTATCGCTGTAAAGCATCTTGAATTTATCGTCAAATGCTCCATCTTTGATATCAGAAACAAACTGAGAAGCCGTTCTCATAAAGTGCTTGCTGATTTCACAAAGTTCAGGCTTTGTACTGTAGGTGAGCATATCCTCTTTGGACTTTACAACGTAAATCTCAGCATCGTTATTTGATGCAAACTTTTCGAGCGCATCTGTAAGATAAATCTCACCCTGTGCATTGTTTGAACCGATGTTTTCAATAACCTTTACTGCCTCATCAACGTCAAAGCAGTAAAGACCTGCGTTTGCATACTTTGAATTTATAACTTCATCTGCACCAAAGGTCTTGCCGCAAAGAGTAACTGTACCGCAAGGCTTTTTCTCGAGTGCCTTCTTAAGCACCTTTTCTGCTTTTTTAGCGTTAAGTCTTGTGGATTTTAGCACCTCTGCATAATCCTTTTCATCGGCATCCGCGAGCTTCATAAGCGCTGCATCCGCAAACTCTACAACACCGTAAGGCTTTTCATTGACAGTTACAACTCGTCCTCCGTTGAAATTTGCAGACAGGGGTTGTACTCCCCATACCGCCTTTGCGTCTTCCGCCTTTTCAAGAAGATCGGCAATTACCGGAGTAGATATTATTTTGTCGCCCATTGAAATGATAACGGGTCCCGAATAGCCTACCGTCTGAAGGGCCTTCAAACCGCACATTGCAGCATGACCGGTACCCTTCTGTTCCTTTTGATAGGCATACACAACGCCCTCTACTCCGTCAAGACAGTCCATTACGCTGTAAGCATTGTGACCGATAACGATAACAAAGCGGGAAACACCTGCCTGTCTCATGTTATCAATTATTCTTCTTATTGTAGGGGTGCCTGCACAGTCAAAACAAACTTTATTCTTAGAGTCGTCATTCATTCGTGTGCCTTTACCCGCACACAGAATTATTGCAGCAGCATTCATGTTTTTTTACAGCCTCCAATAGAGATATCCGGCATTTTCGTATGCCTTTCTGTCAAGAAGTCCCTTGATATCGAGAAGTACCTTTCTGCCTTCGCCGAAGAACTTATCCATATCGCTCATTGTAAAGTGTGAGAAGTTTTCGTGGGCAACCGCAAGAACAACCGCATCCATGTCCTTAACAGTATCAATATCGACAAAGTCAACACCGTAGAGATGCTTTGCCTCAGCAGCATCTGCCTGAGGGTCGGCAATAGTGGGTTCAATACCGTATTCACGAAGTTCTTTTACTATATCAAAAATCTTGGAGTTTCTTGTATCGGGGCAGTTTTCCTTGAAGGTAAAGCCAAGAATTGCAACCTTTGCATTCTTAACCGCCTTTTCAGCCTTAATAAGGCTCTTTACTACGTTTTCGGCAACGTATTTACCCATATCATCGTTTATTCTTCTACCTGCGAGAATAACCTGGCTATGGTAGCCCATCATTTCTGCTTTGTATGTAAGATAGTAAGGGTCAACACCGATACAGTGACCGCCTACAAGACCGGGATAGAACTTAAGGAAATTCCACTTTGTTCCTGCCGCTTCAAGCACGCTCTTTGTATCAATACCCATTTTATTAAAGATAATCGAAAGCTCGTTCATGAAAGCAATATTAATATCTCTCTGGCTGTTTTCAATTACCTTTGCAGCTTCTGCAACCTTGATTGCGTTTGCTCTGTGTACGCCTGCTTCAACAACAAGCTCATACACCTTTGCCACAATATCAAGTGTTTCATCGTCCATACCCGAAACAATCTTGATAATTGTTTCAAGTCTATGTACCTTATCACCGGGGTTAATTCTTTCAGGAGAATAACCAATCTTAAAGTCAACACCGCATTTAAGTCCTGATTCCTTTTCAAGTATCGGTACGCACACATCCTCTGTAACACCGGGATAGACTGTAGATTCGTATACAACAACGCTTCCCTTTGTAAGGTTTCTGCCGAGGATTCTGCTTGCACCTTCAACGGGTGAAAGGTCGGGAGTATGGTCATCATATACGGGTGTAGGAACGGCAACAATGTGGAACTTTGCTTCTCTGAGCTTTGTTTCGTCTGCCGTAAATTCAACTGTTGTATTCTTAATAGCTTCGTCGCCAACTTCATTTGTGGGGTCGATGCCTGATTTATAGAGTTCTATTTTCTTTTCATTAAGGTCATAGCCGACAACCTTTACCTTCTTTGCAAATGCAACGGCTATAGGCATACCTACGTAGCCGAGACCTACAAGGGATATTTTTTCTTGTCCGTTTACTATTCTTTCGTAGAGGTTTGTGTACATATTAAGCTTCCTTTCTGAATTACAACTTCTATTTAAACTAATTATTCATCTTTCAAACGCGATTTTATAACCTTTGCGGGCACACCCGCAGCAACGGAATATGCAGGTATATCCTTTGTTACAACGGCTCCTGCCCCAATCACACAGCCATCACCGATATTAACTCCCGGCATAATTATTACTCGTCTGCCAAGCCATACATCGTTGCCTATTGTAACGGGTCTTTCTGCGGTGTCACCCTGATCCATCATCGGAGCATCAATGCTGTCAAATGTATGTCCGCTTGTATAAATCACAACTTCGGGTCCCATCATAACACAGTTGCCGATTTTTACACTTCCATTAATCTCGCAGTTTATTCCAATACCCGAACGGTCTCCAAGTTCAAGCCCCGGGGTAAAACTTGCATTGTGTTCTATATTTACGTCTTTACCGCATTTTGAGATAATCCTGCGTGCAAAAAAACTCTCAATTTCTTGGCAAACGCCATATGTCTGCTTTGAGGCAGCCATGAGGCAAACATCTGATACAAAATATACAGTATTTTTGTTTTAGCAGTCCACATACCTGTCTCCATTCCGTTACACATAAGTACTCAATTTCACATTCTGTCAATCAGCACCTTTATTGCAACATCAGATTTAAACTTCTGTGCCTCAAATAAAGCACTTGATTTCATTTTCAAAAACTCATCAGGATTCTCAGCTACTTTTTTTAACAAATCCGTCAATGCATCAACATTTTCAAATTCGTACCCCCATCCGGTAACATTTTCACTGAAAACATCACTGTAATTAAGCCAAAGAGATGTTATAACAGGAACGCCTGCGGAATATGCATCAATTAAAGTTCCGGGTATTCCTTCAGTATAAAACCTTGTAGGAAAAAGAAGGGCAAAATAATCTTTTAGTACTTCTACACTTTTATCATACTCAACAATGCCGCGGTAACTTACAAAACCGGTGAATTCTTTTTGCAGGTTTTGGAACCATTCAATCTGAGAAACGTCTATCTGACCAAATATATCAAGAGTATACACGGTTCTTCCGTAATGTTCATTGACTCTTTTTACGGCAGTTATTGCATCCTCTATTCCTTTTTCTTTCATAACCCGAGAAAAAGTACATAGTTTATAAGGCTCGGTCTGCGCATACACAAGTTCTTTCTCGCTTAGTGGTGTTAACTCTTTAAAATTAGGCATTACTCTGACATTTTCAAAGCCCATCTCTTCAAGTGATCTTTTCATTGTTGATGTTTCAACATATATACCATCAAGTTTTCTAAGAGTATTGGTCAAAGATTTTTTATTCTTCAAAAAAGCTGCCAACCATCCACCGATAACAACATAGTGAATACGTCTTTTATAAAAACGATTCAAGAATTGCAACAATGCCGGAACTATTCTAAGGCTGTTGTGTGCAGGAAGAATTACAACATTCTCACACTGTTTTAAAGCCAACCGTGAAAAAAACGGCAGTTTTAATAGAAAATTTTTCCCGCCATAGGTATCAATTTTCAAAACTTCATTTTCACCGAATTCTTTTTCAAGAGCCGCGGTCACCGATTTAGTTTTAACCGTCTGTCCGTCCAAAAACTCCTTGTTTCCGCCAAAATGACCTATTACAGCCGTCCTAATCATAAGCTAATGCATCCCTATATTAAATTAATTTGTGAGTATATCCTTTGTCTCTATACTTCTTATCAAACAGCTTTACTATACCGCAGAGCGAACCGAAGCCGTATGATATATGAAAAACAGGAAAAAGTATAAACAAAGTCAAAAACTCTTTTACAGAGGAGGTCTGTTTTAACGAAAACAAAGCATCCAATGAAAAGTACAAAACAAGTTCAAGTCCAAGACCAATCCAAAAGATATAATGCAAAAGTCCGAGAAGTGAAAATGCCAAAACCGATGCAACAAATGCAAAAGGAATAAAATGCCGGATTCCCATAGAACCTGGACAAAGTTTCATTGTGATAACATTCCACATACCGTTTATAAAAGCCATCCTCGAAATACCTTTTACTGTATCTCTGCAATAATACGATAAATGTATATCGTTGGATAAATATATTTTTCCGCCGTTTTTACGGATTCGGTAATTCATTTCATTGTCCTGATTACGTATGAGACGTTCATCATAACCGCCGTATTTTGAGAAAACCTCACGTTTAAACGCCCCAAACGGCACAGTATCAACATATCCGCTTTCACCGTTTGTGCGAAACTGTGAATTGCCAACACCGAATTTTGAAGAAAGCATCTTTGCAATAGCTCCACCCATAAATCCATTTGCCTTCGTTTCAGCAAGACCACCAACATTTTCAGCATCTGTATTTTCAAGATAATAAACACACTTTGAAATGTAGTCACTTGCATAGTCCGAATGTGCATCAAGACGAACTATATACTTTCCTTTTGATGCCGAAATTCCTATATTCATTGCAAACGGAACTATTTTATGAGGATTGTTAAGCACCTTTATAAGTTTAGGATATTTTTCACCATATGTCCTCAGAATCTCAACAGTTCTGTCCTTCGAACAACCATCTATAAAAATCCACTCCATGTTTTCAGCAGGATAATCCTGAAGAAGAAGCGATTCAATACATTTATCTATGTACTTTTCCTCATTATAAACCGGCATCACTACCGAAACCACAATTGTTTCGCTCATTATTTCACCTTTTCAATTTCGTTATGAACCTCGGTTTTAACAGGTGCCACATAATCACCCTTATATTCCTTACCGAGAACCGCAAACACAGTCATAAACATAATCTTAATATCACCGAAAAAGCTAAATTCCTTAATCGCCTTAAGATTATAGTACATTTTGCCCGGAAGCACATCTTCCACATATACCTTGTCGGCATCCTCTGCATTATCCAAAAGTTCAGCTTCGTCTTTATAATAGATGCTTGCAAGACTTGTAACTCCGGCAGGCAAAAGAAGCGTTGCCATCATTTCGGGTGTATACTGCTTTGTATACCTTTCAACCTCAGGTCTTGTACCTACAAAAGTCATTGTTCCGCGCAACACGTCGATTAGCTGGCATAGTTCATCAAGTCTGCACTTGCGTATAAACTTGCCGACCTTTGTAATTCTCGAATCTTCTCCGACAGTGACAAGAGAGCCTTTGTCGGCATTCTGTACCATTGAACGGAATTTGAAGATTCTGAATTTTTTGTTATATTGCGTAAGTCTGACCTGTCGGTAAAAGACGGGGCCCTTACTGTCGATCTTTATGGCTGCAGCAAGAACAACAAAAACAGGAGAAAGAATTATAAGCATTACAAATGACACAACAATGTCAAACACCCTCTTGAAGAATAGACTTAGTCTTTTCTTTTTCAAAACATCATAATACTCTCTGACTTGCTCAGTCTGCATCTCGGCGGGAAGCTTTTCCCATTTTTTTAAAAGCATATTATATGTACTCTTTCAAAATTCTCGTATAGTTTTCAATCACATAATCCATTTCTTCATCAGTAAGTTTTGTATGAAGCGGGAGTGTAATTTCATTTTCAAAATACTTGTACGCATTAGGATAATCCTTGATATCAAAGCCGAGATTCTTATATGCAGTGTGCATTGGCAGAGGCTTGAAATGAACATTTGTTGAGATGCCACATTCTGCCATCTTTATAATAATCTCGTTTCTCTGTTCAAGACTTACACCGGGTATTCTTGTCATATAAAGATGTCCCGAAGACTTATAATCATCTGTGTAATGATTGAGAACTCCAATTCCGAGAGGCTCAAATGCTTTATTATACCTAGCAATCATTGTCTTTCTTCTCTCAAGCATACCGCCGTAGCGTTCAAGCTGCTTAAGCCCGATTGCCGCCATGATATCCGTCATATTGCACTTAAACCAAGGACCGACAACATCATATTCCCACGCACCAAGTTGTGTCTTAGCCAAAGCATCCTTGCTTTGTCCGTGAAGCGAGAGTAACTGAAGCTTTTTATAAATATCCTCATTGGAAACACCGTCAATTGTTCTCCAGGTAAGAGCACCGCCTTCGGCTGTTGTAAAATTCTTTACTGCATGGAAGGAAAAAGCGGTAAAATCGGCGACATTACCAATCATTCTGCCCTTATATTCAGCACCAAGAGAATGTGCTGAGTCTTCAAGGATAATAACTCTTCCGATTGCCTTTTGAATCTCATTATTGGGCTTAAACAGGTGCTTTTTTCTCTCGACAATTTCAAAAATCCTGTCATAATCGCAGGGAACACCGCCGACATCTACAGGGATAATAACCTTTGTCTTTTCTGTAATAGCCGCTTCAAGTTCATCGTAATTCATTTGTAAATTATCCTTCTGGGAGTCCACAAGAACAATTTTTGCACCCACATGGTCAATTACAGATGCAGAAGCCGTATATGTATATGCGGCAGTGATAACCTCATCACCTGCACCTACACCGAGCAAGCGCAATGTCATTTCCGCACAGGCGGTCTGAGAGTTAAGACATACGCATTTTTCGGTACCGATCCACTCGGCAATATTCGCTTCAAGCTTTTTTGTTCTCGGACCTGTTGTAATCCAACCGGAGCGCAATGCTTCGGCAACTTCGCTGATTTCAAGTTCTGTTATATCAGGAGGTGAAAATGGTATATTCATACTGATTCTCCTTACAAATTATCATTTGTGATCTACAAACAGGCATAACTTCGCCCTTATAAATATACAGTATAAATTATACTCTTTTCCCTCCCCAATGTCAATAGAATTAATACTGTTTTTACATTATTATTTATTAATTGTTTTCCTTTTTCGTCAAAACCCAAACAAAAAAGCAAAACCCGAAGGTTTTGCTTTTAATACAACGATTCAAGTCCAATTTTTTCAAAGAGCAACGATACGTCATCTTTGTTCTTTTCAGACACGTCATTATTCAGTGAGATTTCCTTTGACGCATATCCGATTCGTCCGCCAAATGCAATTCTGCACCATCTTCTCAGCTGATAAATCGGTGTGAGATATTTCTTGCCTTTCAGTCCGGGATATGTTATTACAAGATGTTCATATGGCATGAAAATTCGGGAAAGAATATATGAAACCCTGCTCTTTTTCCGTCTGCTTGCCGCAATCTGATTTTTCTTTGTTCCATACACACCGCCGTCAAGAAGGTACTTCTGGTAAAGGAGTGTTGTTTCGTCATGCTCTCCGTCACCAAACCAGACCTCTGACAGCCTGAGACTTTCATAATAGAAGGTCTTGATTTCGCAAATTTCAAGCATGGAACAAAGCTTGCTTTCATCAAGCTCAATCTTGTTTTTCAAGAGATACATGTCAAGAAAATTTCTGATGCTGCATCCCCCGCCGGCTACATGATAAGACAGGTGTGCCGCAATCTGGAACATGAAAAATTCATTCGTCAGCACGTATTCATAAGAGCCGTTATTCTTAGGTAAAGCGTAATCCCACACCCGCGTGAGAAGGGTGTCGACATTATTTCTGTTTTCCTTGATGTTAAAGTGCAGTTCGAGATGCACATCGTCCTCGGAATAGAGGGAAACATCATGATAGTCCCTCACGCCTTTCGAGGTAAAACCAAGCTTTTCAACAATTGCCTTTTCGGCTCTGTCGAGGTCTTCTTCATGCACAAGAATGTCAATATCGCAGCTTGTTCTCATCCACGGTTCGGGATAAAAATTCCTGATTACCGCACCCTTCAGCGGAATAAACGGAATTCCTTCCTTTTCAAGAAGTTCTGAAATATTGACAAGTGCAAGATTCAAATTTTCATATCTCATGACAGACATGGCATTCTGCTTTATGAACTCAAATGCAACATTCTCATCAGACACGGAAATTTCGCTGATTTTATATGCGTAATCAAGCAGATGCGCCATGTCGTGATGTCTTGCCATTTTATAAAGAAGCTCGGCCTCACGCCCTGCTTCCTGCTTTGCCTCTTCACTCATTTCTTCGCCGAGAACGGCGTTACGGATGAGGGCAAAAAGGGTATTTATCTCTTTTCTCAAGATTTATCTACCACCTGATTAGAATTTTCTCCAGACCATCTTATTAACAACACCTGTGTATGACTGGATAATCTTTACAACCTTTGTTGATACGTTTTCTTCAACGTATGTAGGAACGGGAATACCATAATCACCGTTATCGTTCATGGAAACTGCTGTTTCAACCGCCTGAACAAGGCTGTTTTCGTCAATGCCGGCAAGGATAAAGCAAGCCTTATCAAGTGCCTCGGGGCGTTCGGTTGAGGTTCTTATACATACCGCAGGGAAAGGATTACCAACACTTGTAAAGAAGCTGGATTCTTCGGGAAGTGTACCGGAATCCGACACAACTGCATATGCGTTCATCTGAAGGTGGTTATAGTCATGGAAACCTAAAGGCTCATGCTGAATAACACGCTTATCAAGTACAAAACCGCTTTCCGCAAGTCTCTTTTTACTTCTGGGGTGGCAGGAATAAAGTATCGGCATATCGTACTTTTCAGCAATCTTATTGATGGCTGTAAAAAGTGAAAGGAAGTTCTTTTCTGTATCGATATTTTCTTCTCTGTGAGCAGAAAGAAGGATATACTTTTTACTCTCAAGTCCAAGTCTTGAAAGTATATCGCTCTTTTTGATATCCTCAAGGTTATTATGAAGAACCTCTGCCATAGGCGAGCCTGTTACATATGTGCGTTCCTTGGGAAGTCCGCATTCGTGAAGGTATCTTCTTGCGTGCTCGGAATATGCAAGGTTGACGTCGGAAATGATATCAACAATTCTTCTGTTTGTTTCTTCGGGAAGGCACTCATCCTTACAACGGTTTCCAGCTTCCATATGGAAAATCGGGATATGAAGACGTTTTGCGGCAATTGCCGAAAGGCAGGAGTTTGTATCACCGAGTATAAGAAGAGCATCGGGTTTTATCTCATTCATAAGCTTATACGAGCAGTTGATGATATTACCGACGGTTGCACCGAGGTCGTCCCCTACTGCATCCATATAAACCTCAGGGTCTGCAAGCTTCAAATCCTTGAAGAATACGCCGTTGAGGTTATAGTCATAGTTCTGACCTGTATGGGCAAGAATTGTATCAAAATACTTTCTGCACTTATTGATAACAGCCGCAAGTCTTATGATTTCGGGTCTTGTACCAACGATAATAAGAAGCTTGAGTCTGCCGTCGTTTTTGAATTTTACGTCTGAATAGTCAGTTTTGATATCCATGTTTCTTTATCTCCTAAAGTTTATATGTTCTGTTTTCTATTACCTGCCCTGCTTCGACCTTCATAAAGGCAGGGATTCTGTTTTCCGCTTTAACTATTGCACCAAGGCACACATGAACGCCCTTTTCAATAACACATCCGTGGTCAACAATTGCACCGCAGTTGATTATACAGCCTTTTTCAATCACTGTATCTGTATTCACCATGGCATTGGGAAGCACAACAGTACCTTTGTTAAGGCTTGCCTTAGGGCTGATATAGGCAGTTTTATGCACAATTATCGGGATATTTGCACCTTTTTCTTCCAGCTTTTCAATGAAAGAGAGGCGTGATTGGTTATTGCCGAAAGCAGGATATATTTCTGTATCGTCTGAAATGAACTTTTCAAAATCCGCACATTTTCCGACAACATTGTCAGCAACCTTATTGTCATCGAGAAATACAATTCTTTCGTATTTTCCCGACTGTTCTGCAACATCGCACACCGTCTGTCCGTATCCGCCGGCACCTATTATTACTAAAGTCATTCCACTACCTCAAAAAATGTGTCAGGTTTATTGGGGTCAAAGCATTCGTTTGCCCACATAACAGTCACCAAGTCCTCGGTATCCGAAAGGTTGATGATATTATGGGTATATCCGGGAAGCATATGAACAGCTTCGATTTTTTCACCGCTGACATTAAAATTAAGTACCTCATCCGAACCGATTTTTCTCTGCTGAATAAGACCGTGACCTGAAACAACAATGAAAAACTCCCATTTTGTGTTATGCCAATGTTGTCCCTTTGTGATACCAGGCTTTGAAATATTGACAGAGAACTGACCGCACTTTTCGGTTTTAAGAAGTTCCGTAAATGAACCTCTTGCATCAACATTCATTTTAAGTTCAAAGCTCGCCTTTTCTTTAGGTAAATACGAAAGATATGTGCTGTAAAGCTTCTTTGCGAAACTATTATAGGGAATTTCGGGCATAACAAGAGTCTTAGGCTGATCACGGAAGCTTTCGAGAAGCTTTACGATTTCGCCAAGAGTTACTCTGTGGGTAACAGGTGCGGCACAGTATTTTCCGTCATCGCAAAGCACCGTCTTTATGCCGTCAAAACTGCATTTATGTGCCTTACCTTCAAGAGCACAGAACATTTCGTCTACAAGATCATCAATGTAAAGAAGTTCAAGCTCTACAGCAGGGTCATTGACGGTTATCGGCAAATCATTTGCGATATTATTACAGAAGGTGGCAACAGCACTGTTATAGTTAGGTCTGCACCACTTACCGAAAAGGTTAGGGAATCTGTAAACAAGCACCTTTGCACCAGTTTCCTTCTCATACTCGAAGAACAGGTCCTCCCCTGCCTTTTTACTTCTGCCGTAGTCACTGTCATAACGTCCGATGAGTGTAGCCTGAATAGAGGAAGACAGTACGATAGGGCATTTATTATTGTGTTTTTTTAAGGTATCAAGGAGTGTCGATGCAAAGCCGAAATTGCCCTGCATAAACTCCTCCGGATTTTGAGGACGGTTTACTCCCGCAAGATTAAAAACAAAGTCTGCATTTTTACATGCTTCATCAAGAAGCTCTTTGGGTGAATCTATATCATAAAGATAAAGCTCGCCGATTTCAAGACCGGGATGGGTTCTGTCCTTGCCGTCCTTTACGTTCTGAAGTGCAGCTGTGAGGTTTTTACCGACAAAGCCTTTTGCACCTGTAATGAGAATATTCATAATATCTCCTTAATACTTTCTGCCCATGGCATCGAGTTCGTCTCTGATATACTGAAGTGTAAGAAGCTTTTCTTTTACTTGTTCTACATTAAGAAGCTCTGTGTTATGAGAATTGAACTCTGTAAGAGTGTTTCTTTCTGTATCGCCGTCCTTGAAGTATTTATCATAATTAAGACCGCGCTTATCTGAAGGCACTCTGTAGAAGTTACCCATATCAACGGCATTCGCACATTCTTCGTTAGTGAGAAGTGTTTCATACATCTTTTCGCCGTGTCTGATACCGATAACTTTAATAGCATTCTTATCTCCGCCGAAAAGTTCGCAAACAGCTTCAGCCTGTGTCTGGATTGTGCAGGCAGGAGCCTTCTGAACAAGGATATCACCTGTTGTGCCGTTTTCAAAGGCAAAGAGAACAAGGTCAACAGCCTCATCAAGGCTCATAATAAATCTTGTCATTGTGCCGTCGGTGATGGTGATAGGATTGCCATTCTTAATCTGTTCAATCCAAAGAGGAATAACAGAACCGCGTGAGCACATAACGTTACCGTATCTTGTACAGCAAATCTTTGTCTTTTCCTGTGCAACCGTTCTCGACTTTGCAACGATTACCTTTTCCATCATAGCCTTTGATGTACCCATAGCATTAACAGGGTATGCAGCCTTATCGGTAGAAAGGCATACTACATTCTTAACGCCTGCTTCAATTGCAGCTGTAAGCACGTTTTCTGTACCAAGTACGTTAGTCTTTACAGCTTCGATAGGGAAAAATTCGCAGGAAGGCACTTGTTTTAGTGCAGCTGCATGGAATATGTAATCTACGCCGTGCATTGCGTTTTTAACGCTGGCTAAATCTCTTACATCGCCGATATAGAACTTGATTTTATCAGCTACTTCAGGCATCTTTACCTGAAATTCGTGGCGCATATCGTCCTGCTTCTTTTCGTCTCGGGAAAATACGCGGATTTCTCCGATATCAGTTCTCAAGAATCGGTTGAGTACGGCATTGCCGAATGAACCGGTACCGCCGGTGATGAGTAGGGTTTTGTTTGTGAATGATGACATAATACATTCCTCTGTTTTTAAAAATTAATTTGAAACAATTCTATTATATGCAGTGGGAAAAGCATTTTTCAAATTATCAAATCTTTCAAAATACATATTGCACGCAACATTGTCAGTCGCAAGTTGTACTACTTGTGTTTCTAAAACCACACTAAAAATTTTATGGTATTTGCAAGTTTTGATGATTTTTGTACCACTTTCGGCACATACAAACATCACCCACAAATCATCAGCTTTCAAGGCGGTTTTCTTTATATTATCAGCATCAACAAGTTCTTTTCTCACTGCTCCAAACGGATATAAACAGCCTCCACCATTTGAAGGCAATATTTTATATGTCGGCACTTCTAATCCTATATTCGAAATGGTTTCCCATCTTCCAGGATTATTCATATTTCCTGCTTTATCATAAGACATTGCTTGAGCTCGATTACAAACAACACAATTTGGATACTTCTTGTGTGTTTTTATGAGTTTTTCTATTGAGTCAGGTGAATAAATAATATCATCATCATATGTTATAACTAGTTCATTTTCCTTTTGTTCAATCAGAGCATTATAATGTTTTTTATGTCCATATAGATTATCGTCCACCCAACATATCTCAAGCCCATGCTTTGTAAGTTCTAACAGTTGAGCGGGCAACACCTTTTCAGGAAACTGCTCCTCAGCAAGCCACAATACAATTCTGTCGGGTTTATAACTTTGAAGCATTAATGACTTAATTGCGAGATGAACATATTCTATTCGTGCCGGAAATGACGTAAGAGAAACAGTAACAGTTTCATCTCTCTTTTCTGTATTCAATGCATTTTCAGGAAGTTTTTCCCTTATAATTGATTTATTGTCAAGCCAATTCAAAAAACAATACCATTTTCCACCAAAATATGGAATTCTGATTGATTCCGGTATTTTAAGAAATTCCGTTATTCTTCTGTTCATAACTTATGCCACCTTATACTTTCTTTTTAAGAAAACTCTTAATTATACTTAACACATAAATATAACTCTCATTTTTAGTAACAATAGACATTAGCACATATACCACTAGGCCTGTGAAAATTTGAATTGCAAGCAAAACTACATTAGATAAATCCAAAACCATAATTATACGCACTGCAAAAAACATAACTGTAGACATAATCATTGGCGGCAAAACATCAAGAAACTGTCTTCGGTATGAATATCCAAGCAGTTTTCTGTTTGGATATGCGTTTATAGCCGAAGAAAGAATGTTGCCTACCAAAAGGCTGATTGCTATGACTTTGACACCAAATGGCACTGCACAGAATATTAAAACCGTGCCAACAACTCTCTTTATAATTTCAAGTTTAAGAACAATATCGCTTCTGCCCAATGCTTTAATCGCCTGAAGATTCTCAATTTCTATCGGTGCAAACACAAAGGAAATACTTATAATTTGCAAGTAAAAAACGCATGGAAGCCATTTTTCTGTAAGAAGCAAATCAACTAATGGTTCCGCTACTGCAGCAAGACCAACCAGAAGTGGTGTAATAAAATATGTACTCACCTTGATAGTGCGTCTTAGTATAGACAGCATCTTTTCTTTTGAGTCCTGAACCTTTGACATGGTTGGAAAAAACACACTGTCTATTGCACCGCCGACACAACCTTCAACAATCTGCGGAAAGCTTTGTCCTTTGTTATAGTATGCAAGCGAAGCTGCATTATAGTATTTGCCTATAACAAGACTTCTTAAATCATTATATAATACCTTGATTATAGATGCAGCAAATATCTTCCATCCGTATGAATATAATGCTTTAAAGCGTTTCAAAGAAAACACAAGAGACGGTCTCCATTTTACAGTAAACCAGAGCACAAGCATACTTCCCGTTGCTTTCACAAGATACTGAGCTACAAGTGCCCATACACCAAAACCTCGAAGTGCCATGATAATACCGACAACAGCAGACAGTATCATTCCTCCAAGATTTGACCAAAAGAATCTTTTAAACTGCATAGTATTAGATACATACGCACTTTGAACACTGTTTACTGCAGTAACAATCACCTGAATACCCATTACTCTTATGACAGAGATTAATAATTCCCTATTATAAGCACTATAAAAATCAGCAATAAAAGGAGCTAAAAAATATAAAACCGCGTATAGGACAAAAGACATTCCAAGGCTAAAATAAAAAATAGTTGAAAAGTCCTTGTTATCAGCATCTTTTTTTTGAATAAGCGATGTTGCAAGTCCACTTATTACCAATTTATCACAAAGAGTAACAAAAACCGAAACAAGTGCTATAATCCCGTAATCTTCTGGAAGAAGCAATCTTGCAAGGACTATGGAAATAATGAAATTTACAATTTGACCAAGTCCGTTTTCCGCAAATTTCCAAAACACACCTGAAACAGTTTGTTTTTTCAATGCATTATCATTCATTTACAATTTACACTCCACAATTGTTTTACAACACTCATATACTTCTGATTCGGGAGGTGTTTCCATATAATTTCCATATCTCTTTGTCAGAAACTCATCATAATTTTTGGGGATATAGAACACTCTGTCTTCAAATTTATGCTCTATCAAATCTTCAAAAGTACATCTTGGTATTGGATAAATACCATTATTGGGATGAGCTACCTTGTAAACATTTTTTGTTGGAAAATACTTGAACATTTTTAGAGCTCCACTTCTGAACGCATTTATCGCAAAATAAGGCATCCACGAAAAGAGTTTGTATACTCTTTTTTTTGATGCACTTCCGTTATACAAACCACTCTTAACCTTACCAACACAGCTCCAAAACATTGCCATTTTCACCTGCAAATTCAAAAAGCAAGGGACAATATTATCTATTGGATGAAGGTCTATAAACACACCTTTATGAAGTTCGGCAAGGCTTGCTAGCTCCTTTTCAAGAAACACCGTGCCATTAAGTCTAACTTTACCCCAGCTATTGGGATATCTTTTTTCAGATTTATAATTGCTGAAAAAGATTTTTTCGTTGGGATGCTTTTTCATATACTTTACGAATCTATCATAATCTTTTCTCGGCATTGCCATATCGATATCATGATCCCACGGAATAAAACCATTATGACGAACAGCACCGATAACGGAACCTCCGTACAAAGAACATTTCCATCCCTGCTCCCTGCAAATACGGTCGACTTCTGTTGCTATTTCAAGCATTCTGTTATGTAGCACATCCATATCATATCCGCAGACTGTATATTTACTCATTAAATACCTCTTATTTTTTTGATTATTCTGTTACCTTCTCCATAAGCGAAGCACTTCAACACATATGCAAGCTTTCTCCCATAACGCAACAAAGGATGCCCGACACCGCCTATTCTATTCAATTCCTCAACATACTTATAGTCGGGAACCAAATACTTCGGATGCTTGAGAGGGAAAGAAACATTGTACGTCTTCATATTAAACATTTTTCTCTGTGCCTTCGTCAAAAGTTTTGTGTTCGACACAGCATGGGTAGCATTATCCGTCAAACCTAAATCGCAAATCATATTTCTTTTAGGAATGATTGCAACTCTGTTATTAAGCATTCCACCCATGCCTAGAATGGTTTCCCAATACTGCTTGCCGGTTTCTTTGTGCCAAAGAGCTGTATTATATGCAGATTCAATACGTTCTTTGCCAACAGAATTTTTCAAACATTCTATAAAGTAATCGTTATCTTCCAAAAAACTGTATTCTTCATCCCATTCATCGGCAACTCGCTTCCATGTTGCCCATGTAGTAGAACCAAAAGGCGCAAAGAAATAGTCCGCATCACACTTTTCATTAACTCCCAACAAATTTGTCCCGCAAATATGATTAACTCTTGTATCAAATTCATACTTGTCAAGAAGTTCTTTACAATACATGTAAAATGAATCACAAGGAACTCGGTCATCCTCCATTATTATACACTTATCAACAATCGAAAAAGCCCACTTTTGTGCAAGGAAAGTGGAAGGATCACATCCCATGTTTTTAGTATGATAATTTCTGTGTACTTCGCACTCCCAGTCAATACTTTCCGCTATTTTACGGCATTTCTCTACTCCTTCCACATCATCGGGTCTACCTGTTCTCGGGCCGTCCTGCCAAAGAAGTAACACTCTAGGTCTAGCCTTTCTTACACTTTCAAAAACTTTTTCAAATGTATCTGCTCTAACAAAAAATGTAAGTAATACCGGAACATCAATTTCCCAAGGTTTCATTGTAAATCTCCTTCTTCGTTAAAAATAGTTTCTATCATAAGCGGCGCTATAAACCAAGTTGCAACGCCTAAAGGCTGTGATGCATGTATTGGATTTGTTACACCCATTAAAACAAACATAAGAACAACAGAAGCAAATTGATTTTTCTTTTCACCCAAAAGTCCGCTTATTCGATTTGCTACATAGCAAAGCAGTGAATAGAACGGCGCACCACCCACAAGCCCTGTATCGCTAAGAACAGTGAGAAAAGTCGCATGACCGTCAAAAGAAAGATTTCGGTTACCAATCAAAGGACTTTCAAAAAATGCGAGTATAGTTCTCCAATAAAGAGTAAACCTGCCGTTGAGATTATAGCCTCCCGCACCCTTTCCGGTAAGAAAATCACGGATTTCACTCAACCTTATCGTCATCTGCTCAGATTTAATATTAGCTATGGCAAATTCAAGGATTGAAGGAATGAAAAACGAAATCAAAATGACCGCCAAAACGAAAAGCACCTTTGATGACGACTTTTTCATGCTTCGGTATACCTGAAAAACAATTCCCACAATTGATATCAACACCGAAAGAGTATACTGTGCATTTATCAGAAAAATCAAGCCAACAAAAATTGAAACTATTGATACGTACTTAGCCGTCTTTCTAAGTTTTACATAGCATGCTGTTATAATGGAAATAATAATCGGTATAGCATATATGAAGTAATAATTTGCAACGCCTTTTTGAGCATTTTCATCAAAGTTTTCCCATTCACGTGTTGCATTAGGATTTTCCAAAAGAAACATCCACGTTGTGTACATAACGAAAACAATCATGATAAGCGAAACAACCATAAGTGTTTTTTTCTGTTTTGAAGATGCTTTCATCTTCACATGAACAAAAAGGACAGCAGGAAAATATAACGTATAATACTGATACATTTTCGAAATAAAACGCTTTAACGTACGATTTGATACTGTTTGCGCTATTGAGTTGGCATTAGTCAGAAAAGCATACACCAACGCTAACAATACAACGAGCAATAAAACAGCAACTACCGTTTGGCTTGATTTTCTGTCAAAAAAGAAAATATAAGCCGAATACATTAGCAAAACGCCTAGGAAAACCGTTGAACCGATTGACACACTTGGCAAAAGATATATTGCCATCAGAAGAACTATAAATACATATTCCAAAGATGCAAGTTTGTTTGTGTTTCCTTTAATAACATTATTATTCAAATTATTAATATTCCCCTATAACTTTTTGTAAAATGCATACGCCTATATCAAACTTCCGTATAAATCTAAATACTTTCTGTAATTTGTATCTTTATCAAATCTTTTAGAAACAAAATCAATACATCCGGTTGAATACCTCTGTTTTCCGTTCGCTTTGATTTCTTTTATTTGTTCTAGCAATGCATTTGCATCTCCTGTTTCAACAGAAAAGCTATTTGTATTGTCGACAGTTTCAGCAGCTCCTGTGTTGCAATAGGTTACTGTCGGAGTCCCACAGGCTTGCGGTTCCACATTAGCAAGAGAAAAAGACTCTTCCCTCGTGCAATTCACAAATACATCTGCCATCGAATAAACCTGTCTAAGTTTATCTCTGTCTCTTATGTAATCAATTGCAAGAACATTTTTTGGAAGCCGTTTCTTTTGTTCGCCGTCACAACCTACCATCAAAACCACGCTGTCATCATCAATGCCATCAGTTACAGTCTTAAGAGTTTCAGCATTGATATCAAGCATCCATTTGTTTGCAACTGTTAGAATTATAAACTTGCCTTCCAGTCCAAGTTCTTTTCTCAAATTCGACTCGGTAGGAACAAAAAATTTCGTATCTACTCCATTATGTATTGTAACATATCTCGTTGCAGGAACACGACTTTTCTTAGCTTCATTTGTAATCCACTCTGATACACCAACAAATGTAAGGTTTTCAATTGCACCAAAATACTTTATCCTATCTTTAAGAATTTTTGCTGATTTGTCAAAAAGGAAAGCAGGTGTATCTTTTTTCTTTTTAGGACAGCTCCCACATTTTTTTGTCCAATTATCACATCCTACACTCGTGTAGTGAAAACACCCTCCTGTATAAAACCAACAATCATGAAGAGTTACAACAACAGCAATGTTTGTTTCAGAAAGAAACTTCAAAAGCACATTCAGATTTATATAATTACTGTGTAAGTTATGAAGATGTACAACATCCGGTTTAATTGTTGCAATATGTTTTATGAGTTTTCCTGTTGCAATTCTTGAAAAGTATGCCTGTTTTCCGTTTACTCGGCTGAGAATTGCGTGAAGCTTTTTGCCACATGAGTTGCCAATCACGTACCCGTTTACAATTTCATCAGGTAAGCATTTTGATGTGGAATATGCAACATAAGATTCAATACCACTTTTCAGAGAAAGCTCATGTATGTCTTTTACTATAACACCTGTGCTACCAACACCGTAAACAGCATTGATTTGTAATATCTTCATGTTTTCTTCCTTACATTAACAATTATTTTAATTATTTTTTATCACAGCAATTTTTAATAGTATTAATAAATGTTTTCTTCACATCATCAACACTATGATTTCGCCTTCCGCATTCAAATGCTTTTTTTCCATACTGAGTAATTAGTTCCTTATTCTCAACAAGCTTCTGCAGTTGCTGTTAAATTTCATCATATTCACAAGCAATAACAGCTGCATCATTTTCCTTGAGATACTGAATTGGTGCAATATCCTTATCGCCTATTGCAAATATACACTTCCCGCTTTTGAAATAATCGGTAAGTTTTGTTGAAAATGACAGTCTCGCCGTATAGCGATGTTCCTTTTCAAGCGATTCGACAAAAACAACAACATCCGCAGAATTTTGAATATTTTGTACCGCTTCTCGTGGAACAAGACCGCGAAAATGACAGCCATTTGAATTGAAAAGTTCCATTGTTTTTTCGTCAAAAGTATCACCTGAATATATATCAAGAACAATTTTTTCACCATAGCGGTTAATATTCTTAAGTGCTTCTGATATAGCTACAATGGAATAATGTCTGCCTATTACAAGTTTTCCCGTATAAACCATTCTTATAGGGTCTGAAATCGGCTGCTCTTTGAATTCAAGATTTGAATAATCAATCCCCTTTGTAAGAACAACACTGTTTGTTCCAAAAAGACGGTCTGTATCTTCAGCTTCCGTTTTCGTGATCGTAAACATTTCATTACAATTTTTCGAAAGACTTTTAACATACTTCCTAAGCCAAAACCTATGGATATATGCAAAAGGATTCTTTCCGCAGGACATATATGAGTAGTTATCGTCTGCTAGATAACACACATAAGGTCTCGGGTGCTTCTTCAAAAGATATCTCTGTATTTTTCCCATATACACAACAGGGTATATCGGAATAAAATACACATCGGGATCAAATTCCTCAACAAATTTATCAAGTTCCTTGCTCTTCCAACATCCCAATGTCCAAACAAATTCTCTCATAAGAGTATAGAACCATGACTTTTTTTTATGAGCCATTTTATAAAGTTGTGCTTCCTGTTTTACTGCCTTGCTGTCAGTTTCCGATGCACTCGCACCATTTTCCACACATCTTCCAACACTCTTTCTGTTGAAGACACTTTTTATGACTGCATTTTCGGAAATCTGAAAAAAACGGTTACAAACACTTGTGGCAGGAAGATCCGACTTTGTGTATATCTGTGCTACTCTGTCATTGTCCCAAAATTTAAACAAATCAGTTTGAGTATGTATACCGCTGTCTTCTCTCCATGTGCTAAGCGAAATAGCCATGACCTTCGGTAATCTATTATCCATTTTATAATGCACCCTTCAATCTATCAACAATTTTAAGTATTGTTATTACAGCACTGAAACCCAATGTTTTATAGACTTTGTTTATTTGCATCGGACGCTTGTTTATCGAATAATTAAGCAAAAAGCTTAACGCCTTAACGCGTTTTACACTTTCTCTTTTACTCTTATCCTTTAGTCTTGCATAAACAATTAGCATATTGGAGTAATACTTTGCCATTGCCCCATAAAGTGCCTTTCTTTTTGTTTCAGAAATATCTGATGTCAAAACCTTTCTGCTCCACTTTTCAAGAGTGTAAATAAAGTCCGTTAAGTTTTTAATTCTGAGAGTAGAAGTGACAGAACCAGAACGCTGTCTATAAGCAATATATGCTTTATCAATAACAGAAAAACTATCTGTGTTTGATAAAAGATTGAAGAACCAATCCATATCTTCGCAAACAAGATTTATATTAAATTCTGTTGCTATGCTTTTTTTGAAAGCCTTGGTCCAAGCCATACCATAATATGCGTCTTTCTTTACCATCTCAAGAAGCATCTCATCGCCATGATACTTTTTTGAATCCGGGAAAGAAAAGCTACATTTTTCTAAAACTTTTGTTTCATCGAAATATTTAGAAAACTTATAAATAACAACATCAGAATTACTCGTGTTTATATGTTCATAAACATCAGAAAAAAAGTTGTTATCAATAATATAGTCATCACTGTCAATATATATTATATATTCTCCCGAAGCCACTGTTGTACCTACATTTCTAGCATCAGCCTGACCGCCGTTTGGCTTATGAATTGTTTTTATAAAACTATATTTCTCGGAATACTTGTCACAAATGCTGCCGCTTGAATCCTTGGAACCATCATCTACAAGTATAACCTCATAGTCAGTAAAGCTTTGATTTAAAATGCTTTCCACACATTCATCAAGATATTTTTCAACATTATAAACAGGAATAACAATACTAAAAAACATTATTGAACCTCCCAAATACTATCGGAAACATATATTCCATTTTTTAAATTCCGTCTGTAATTATCGAGCCTATCATCTCCGGGAATCGATATCTTCATTCCTTCTACGTTTTTTCCTGTTCTGACACTATTAATATAAGAATCCATTTCACTGTAAAATTCTGTTCCATACACAATTTTTGGATTGATTACAATAAATGTAAATCCTACATCCATACACTTTTTTTCAGAATTGTAAAACCTACCGACGTTTCCAAGATACGACGCTCCCGAAATCACACCTGTAAGTATATCTATCATCATTGACATTCCATATCCCTTAAATCCTGCCATTGGCTGCATCAAACCATTTAAAGCCACCTTTGCATCCGTTGTAGGCTTTCCATTTGCATCAAGTGCCCATCCATCAGGTATTGGCAGTCCATTTTCTGCATACTCATTAATTTTTGACTTTGCAACAACACTTGTTGCCATATCCACAACAATCGGGTGATTATTCTTAGCTGGAATTGCAATCGAAAACGGATTTGTTCCAAGTATTTTTTCACATCCACCTGCAGCCGCCATTTGAGCAGGGCTGTTACTCATGGTAAAACAAATACAACCTTTTTGTGCTGCTCTTAATGCATAATAAAATGCTGCTCCATATGTATTATTATTAAACGAAAAGGTGGTAAACACACCGGACTCCTTAGCTTTCTTCACAGCATAATCAACACAATGAATACCGCTTAACATTCCAATTGCATTATCTCCGTCTATCACAGCAAAAGCGGATGTTTCTTTTTTTACCTGAAAACTCGGAGTTAAATTATACCCACCTGATTCGATTTTCTTCAAATGTGCCTTCAATGTCTTTAAACCGTGGCTTTTAACCCCATAAAGTTCTACTTGTGTCATATATTCAGCAAACACTTCTGCGGAGTTGTCCTCAAGTCCTGATTGTAACAGAACGTTTTTTGTTTTTGCTTTTATCTCATCTTTTTTATATATACTCACTGTAGCACATCCTATTCCACGCTTGTATAATTCAAAATCTCTTTGTAATCCTGTAGAATATTATTTAGCATTATCGATCTCTCAAAGTATCTTGTAGCTCTCTTATGACCATTCTGGGAGTATAGCATTCTTCTTTGCCCATCATTCATTAGTGATATCATTTCGCGACGCAAAGCTTCACTGTCCTTGGCAGGAACAAGTTTTCCTGAAACACCATCCTCTATAACTTCACTCGGGCCGGGAATGTCTGTAGTAATTACAGGAACAGCCATTCCCAGTCCCTCCTGAATAACCTTGCCAAATCCCTCTCTATGTGTCGGATGAACCAGTATGTCAAAAGATGCAATATACTTACAAACATCATTTTGCGGGACATGTCCGGTCAATATAATGTTTTCACACTCTTCAGCAAAACGCAAGTTGTCATCAGAAGGAACATCGTTTTCTCCAAACTTGCCTACCAGCATAAGCTTAGCATTTTGCATTCCCTTAAATGCACTGATCAGCTCATTAATTCCCTTGTCTTTGTGCAATCTTCCAATATATCCAAATACAAAATCGTCTGCTTTTATACTATACTTCTTTCTGATTTCATCTCTGTACTGGGTTTTCTTTTCGATGTCATATTCCGTCAAATCAACGCCGATGGTTCCACCAATACCAATAACAGAAATCTTTTCCGGTTTACACAGTTTTTCGTCAATTGCAAATTGTCTATTTTTAAAACTTTGAGATTTAATATGAGTCGAATTCCAACACACAATCTTCTCGAGTGCCTTAAATATTCTTCTAGATAAACCTGAAAGTCCCACGTATCTTATACCCCACTGGCAGTAAAGTCTTATAGGTGCCTTCACCAATCTTGCTGCAATACTCGAATAAAACGAGGCGTTAGGCGTCGAGTACTGAATCATATCGAACTTTTCACGTTTAAAGATCTTTCTTAGTTCACGAATTGAAGAAAGTGCAGAGAAATCAATCCCTCTGGCCATTTTCACTGGTATAAATCTCAGATACTTTGGAAGTGATTTTGCAAATTCCTCATCATCATTGCAGATAAGGGTAATATCATATCCCCCTCTTTCGTGAAGATACTTTGCCATTTCTACAACAAAACTCTTCATCGTAAGTGAAACAGTTGTTACCATACAAATTTTCTTTGCAGGCTCTGCGGACTTCTGTTTTTTCCTGGCTACTATTTCCAAAACTTTTTCTTTTATAATCTCAAGATTTTCAAGATATTTATCTTCAGAATAATCCGACACTTCTTTTTCTTTATCTCTTATATTCTTTACGCCATCAATAAAAAGCTGTTCTACTTCTCGTGGATTCTCAATTTGATTGGCATCGCAAAATCCCCTTGAGAGAATGGCTGCAGTCGAACCTAAATGATAATGTTCTGCAATAACATACTCTGCAGGAAGCATACCATGTCCAACTCTTGCAATGCCACCAAACCCGTATTTGATTCCTTTGTTTTTGAATTTTTCGCATAATTTCTTCACAGTGTCATCGCAAAGAAGCTCAAACATGAAATCTTTACCATATGCAAGATGAAGATCGTTGAGTCCAATATGCACTTCATCTATGCCTTCAACACTCAAAATCTCATCTGCATTTTCTACAGACTCAGCCGTCTCAAACAGAAGAATTGTTTTTGTTCTGCCGTTTACGCATTTAACAAAACGCTCAACTTCCGAAGAAGTTCTGAACATAGGAAGCATTATTACATCTGCGCCCGCTTCTATTGTTTGTTCAATCTCTTCCTCGGTACTACAATAAGCATCCGTTGCTTCATGTACAGGATTTATTCTGACAAGAAGTTCAGCTGATGTAACATACGGTCTTATTATCCTGATATCTTCGACAGTATGATGAGACTTTACTGTATCAAGACCGCCCTGACGTTTTTCTTTATCGATATATTCCATATCAATCCAGATGCGGTCAACACCTGCTTTTTGTGCTATTTTTGCAATTTCAACATTATTTGTTATGTACATCAATGTCAATGACATTCTATTATCTCCAATCACAAAAACTAATCATTAACTTTGCGTGCAGGAACACCAAGATACGTTCCTTTTTCTGTTATATCCTTTACTACAACAGCGCCTGCACCTATTATACAATCCTCGCACACTGAAATATTATTGCTGATTGTAGCACCTGCACATATAAAAGATCTTTGCCCGACACAAACAGTTCCAGCTAAATGTGTTCCCACAGAAATATGACAATAATCTCCTACAATATCATCATGATCAACAGAACTGCAAGTGTTAATAATTACACCCTCACCAATTTTTGCACCATTATTGATAACTGCACCGGCAACAACAACTGTTCCTTTTCCGATTGATACATTTCCACCGACAACCACTGACGGATGCACAAGTGTTGCCATCTCTCCGCCATCCGATACTATCATGCGCATAATTCTTTCGCGTACAATATTGTTTCCTATTGCCACAAAGAAATCACTGTTGCTTATGTAATTGATGTAATCCTTAGTTTTACCCTTAATTCCAACATCAAATCTATCAGAATCATCAAGAAAAAATACGTTTTCGTAACCAACAGACAAAGCGATATCTCTCACGACTCTTCCATGACCGCCTGCCCCCAAGATAACAATTGTCTTTTTCATATATACTTTTCCTCTTTTACCTTTTCATCAACCACAGGAGTTACGGTAAACTCTTCCATTGTGACATTTGTTTCTGAACTGATACCCTCTCTTTTAAGTACAGCAAGCACCGTTCCTAAAATGATTTTCACATCACCCACAAAAGTAATGTTATTAACATACTCAACGTCCAATTTGAATTTTTCTTCCCATGAAATAGCATTTCGTCCATTTATCTGAGCAAATCCCGTAAGTCCCGGCCGCACGTCGTGTCTGTGCTTTTGTTCTTCGTTATAAAGCGGAAGATATTTGACAAGCAACGGTCTTGGACCCACTATTGACATATGACCGACAAGTATATTGAAAAGCTCGGGCAATTCATCAAGCGAAGTCTTTCTAAGCAATTTCCCGTAGCCGTTCAACCTTAATTCATCAGGTAAAAGATTACCGTTCTTATCCCTACCGTTTGACATTGTTCTGAATTTTATCAGTTTAAATATCTTTTCGTTTTTACCCGGCCGTTGTTGAGTGAAAAAAGGATTTCCCTTCATCATTACTACACCAATAATGCTTAAAACCAGTAAAACAGGTGATAAAACCAGAATTGCCATAAATGACAGTGCAAAATCCATCACTCTTTTAAAAAAACATCTATACATGTATTCCCTCAAAAACAACTCTTAATAATTTCAATAATAATGTCCTGTTCTTTAGGAGTCATTTTAATATCGCTTGGCAGACACAAACCTCTTTCAAATATATCTGCTCCAACGTCCTTTGTGCTTTCATTTGCCTTTCCTCCGACATGAGCAGTTACAAATCCGTTATTCTTATAAATCGGTTGCATATGCATAGGCTTCCAAATAGGTCTACCTTCTGCGTTATATTTTGCCAAAGTTTCGAGAATTTCTGTGGGACAACTCTTTCCTCTTTCACGGACATATGAAGCTTCGCAGTCACTTCTGTTCTGCTTGCACATGGCGTTTTCATCTATAATAAGACAAGACAGCCAGAAGTTAGGCTCCATTATATTTTCATTATATGGATTCATCTTAACAGGCAAATCCTTTAGACCTTCTTTATAACGCATATAAATAGCCTTCTTTTGGGCAATATGTTCTTCAAGGTGAGGATACTGCCCTCTGACAACACCGGCTATAACGTTACTCATTCTGTAATTATATCCTATTTCTTCATGCTGGTACCAAGGGGCGTTTTCCCGGCTTTGTGTAGACCACTTTCTTACCTTTGTCGCTGCGACAGAATCATCAGTAAGAAGCATACCGCCTGAAGAACCGGTTATAATCTTATTTCCATTAAAAGAAATGGCATTATATGTACCAAATGTACCTGTCTGTCTTCCTCTGTATGTGGCACCTAACGATTCTGCTGCGTCTTCAATCATAACAGCACCGTGTTTTTCACAGATTGATGTAATCTCATCCATTTTAGCCGGAGTTCCGTAAAGATTAGCAAGAACAACAACCTTGACATTTGGATATAACGCAAACGCTCTTTCAAGTGCCACAGGATCCATATTCCATGTATCATATTCAGTATCTACAAATACAGGCTCAGCCTTTTCATAAACAACCGAATTTAACGTTGCTGCAAATGTCAAATCCGAACAAAAAACCTTGTCTCCGGGTTTTACACCTGCAAGCTTTATCGCAAGATGAAGGGCAGCTGTTCCGCATGAAAGACCGACTGCATTCTTGCAACCCAATTTTTCACAAGTAATGCGTTCAACCTCGTTGATATTTTCACCAATTGTAGACATCCAGTTCTTTTCATATGCGTCGGTTATATACATTAGTTCTTCGCCGTGCATTGTCGGTGTTGCCAACCAGACCTTTTTATCAAATGGTTTGATATTATCAAGCATTTTCTTTTCTCCCAATCTTTAAAAAGGCATACCTATGCCTTTTATAAATATACAGTATAATTATACCCCTCCCCTTTTAAAAAGTCAATAGCATAAATGATTTTTTACTTATAATATTAATTAAACAAAAAAGTCCCCGCACAAACATGCGAGGAAATACTCTATTACGGGTTACCAAGTGCCTTTTTGATAAGTTCAACTCTTTCGATGGAAAAATGCATGTGCTTAAAAAATTTAAAAGCAGCCCAACGGCTGCTTTTATTATTTTGTCAACCTTCAAGAATATCTGCAATTCTCTTGCAGGCAAAACCGTCGCCGTAGGGGTTACTTGCCTTTGACATTGCTTCATATGCGTTCTTATCATTGAGAAGAAGCTTGAAGTTTTCGTAGATTACCTCTTCATCGGTACCTACAAGTTTTAGCGTTCCTGCCTTGATACCCTCGGGTCTTTCGGTGGTATCACGCATAACGAGTACGGGCTTGCCGAGACTTGGAGCTTCCTCCTGAATTCCGCCGCTGTCTGTCAAAATCATAAAGCTTCTCGCAAGGAAATTATGGAAATCAAGAACCTCAAGAGGCTCGATAATTCTGATTCTGTCGCAGCCGCCGAGTTCTTCATCGGCTGCCTGACGTACCACAGGATTCATATGAATGGGATAAATCGCCTTGACATCGGGATGCTCATCCATAACACGGCGGATTGCTCTGAACATATTATGCATTGGCTCACCAAGGTTTTCACGTCTGTGAGCTGTAATCATTATAAGTCTTGAATCCTTTGCCCATTCAAGTTCGGGATGTGTATAGTCATCCTTTACGGTTGTCTTGAGTGCATCAATGGCAGTATTGCCTGTAATATAGATTGTGCCCTCATCCTTACCCTCACGAACAAGGTTTTCCTTTGAAAGTTCGGTGGGAGCAAAGTTATACTGCGAAATTATAGAAACTGCCTGACGGTTAAACTCTTCGGGGAACGGACTATAGATATTATAGGTTCGAAGACCTGCTTCAACGTGACCTACGGCAATCTGCTTGTAGAAGCAGGCAAGCGCCGTAACAAAGGTTGTTGAAGTATCTCCGTGAACAAGCACAACGTCAGGCTTTACCTCATCAAGAACCGCACCTATGCCGTTAAGAATGTTTGTTGTAATATCAAAAAGCGTCTGCTTATCCTTCATAACCGAAAGGTCATAGTCAGGCTTTACGCTAAAAGCTTCAAGCACCTGATCAAGCATCTGTCTGTGCTGACCCGTTACGCAGACAACGGTATTTATATTCTTTCTTGTCTTGAGTTCATTTACTAGCGGACACATTTTTATTGCCTCGGGACGTGTTCCGAATACAAGCATTACTGTTTTCATCTGTATCACCTGTCAAATATTTTCTATTTTCATTTCCCTTGTCATGAGAGAGTCAACAACATCTGCAGGGTTTGCATTTCCGTTCACAACGGCATCTACGGCATTTATTATGGGAAGATCAACACCGTATTTTTTCGCAAGACCCATTGCTGCAGGAAGTGCATTCATGCCCTCGACAACCATACCCACCTCTTCAATTGCACGCTTTGGGGAATGTCCCCTGCCTATAAGAAAGCCTGCGTGATTATTTCTTGAATGGATACTCGTACATGTTACGATAAGGTCGCCAACGCCTGCAAGACCGTAAAAAGTCTTTATGTCGCAGCCCATGGCCATGCCCAGCCTTGACATTTCGGCAGCACCTCTTGTGATAATTGCCGCCTTTGCGTTGTCGCCGTAGCCGAGTCCTGTGGAAATACCTGCCGCAAGGGCAATGATATTCTTGAGTGCACCGCATATTTCAACGCCGAGTATATCTGAGTTTGCATAAACTCTCATGACATTGTTTGAAAAGACTCTCTGTACAAGAAGCGCCGCATCCTCGTCGCGGCTTGCAGAAACGATGGTTGTGGGAAGATCCTTTGCCACCTCTTCAGCATGGGTAGGACCCGAAAGGGCAACAAGTCTTACATCTCCAAGTTCGTCCGCAATAACCTCTGTCATAGTCTTAAGCGTGTCGGTTTCTATTCCTTTCGCAACGTCCACAATAACCGCACCGGAAGAAATATAGTCCTTTGCGGATTTTGCAACAGAACGGATATAAACAGAAGGTACTGCAAACACAATCATTTCCATACCTATACATGCTTCTTTTATATCACCGGTAAAAACGATTTGCTCGGGTATTTTCATGCCAAGAAGATTGGGATGCGCACGCTTTTGGGAAAGTGTTTCAACTTCCTTTTCAATAGCAGACCACACAACAACATCGTTGCCGTTGATTGCAAGCATACGTGCAAGAGCCGTACCCCATGTTCCTGAGCCTAAAACGCCTATTTTCATTATAAATCTCCTGAAAAAGTGTTGTATACATAACTATATATAGTATTATAACCCTCTTTCACAAATATGTCAAGACAATATATGACTACAAATAAAATCCTGCCCCTTTCGGAGCAGGACGTTTTCAACCGATTAAAATATTATGAAAAAAACTTATGATAGTAATAAATCGGCACCGCACTCCAACCGTGGCAGAGCGAGCCTGCACTTGCAAAGGCACTTTCGCCTTCTTTTGTTTCCCAGACGGTTGTAGAGTCTGCATCAAGCATCACCTTATATGTATCTCTGATTTCCGAGAGAACATTTTCCCTGTATTTTTCATCCGTCATAAGAAGTGCGTCATACTTAAAGCCCTTCATACTGAGAGAACACTCAGAAAGAGTATTTGACGAGAGTTTTTCACATATACTCTTCGCTCTTTCACCCTCAGCAATACCTGCACAAACACAAAGGCTGTTTACAAGCTCTGTCGGGTCTTCTTCGGGAGAAGTAACAAAATACAGTCCCTTTTCGCCGTCAAAGAAGGTTTCATTGACTCTTGTCTTTATTTCATCCTTAATGCCGTCAAAAGGATTAGCCCTGCCAAGCTTTTTGCATATTTCCTCAAAGGCACAAAGTGCAATTACTGCAATGGCATTCACAAGACAGTTGGAAGACAGCACATCTTTATTGAACATTTCCTTAGAACCGTTCGTTCCGTATCTTGAGCCGTCGGCATAGTCCGACCAGTCGTAGAAATTCCAGCGGCTGTCGCCGTCAAAGTTACAGATAAGTCCGTCTTTTCTGTTATCCATAAAGGTATTCAAGGTCTTTACCATTTTGTCGAATACTTCTTGTGCGAGTGTTATATCGCCGCTGTGCTGTGTGTATTCCTTAACGGCAAGCACATAATAGAGGCAGAAGGACGGTATCGTCAAATCCCTCTTACTGGGGAAGCATATCGACATGAGTCCGTCTTCCCTGTTGTCCTTGCTCATAAGAAGAAGATTTGCTCTTGCATATTCAAAGTTACCGTCGGCATATGCGTAGTAGCCCGTCAACATCTGATTTCTGGAATCGAAAGCATAAAGGCACTGCTCACGCCAGGGGCAGTCAACATAATGCTCAAGCATTGAAAGTTTTAAGGTGTTAAGGCAGATTTTATATATATCCTTATCAAGTTCCGAAAGGAAATCGTACTTTGCCGCATTTGTGGGATATACCTGCGGTAAAATACCGATATAATCCACATCTATCTCATCCTCACACTCGATTTCTATGTATCTGCAAGCGAGTCTTAGCATATGGTTTGTAAATACATTTTCGCCTTTTTTTGTCTTGTAATCAAAGCGGAAATTTCTGAATCCGATTGTCTTTTTAACGTGTCCGTCTTTGAGAAGCTCGCCATAGAAGACTCTGATTGTCTGTTCTGTTTTGCTGTTAATCGAGAAATTGCAAAAGCCCACATATTCTTCACCGAGGTCGAAAATGTAGTTTTTCTTTTCGCCATGGGGTTTGCCCTGTCTTAAAGCCTCAACAATCTGAGCCTTTATTGGACGTTTAACAAAATTACATTCCTTTTCGAGTACAACGGATTTTCCAAAGCCGTCACCGCCGCCTACAAGCCATTCGTCCTCTTTTGTCGCATCATAAGAGAAGGAATAGCCGAGCTGGGAGGAGATTTCCACATCAAAGCCGGAAAGGTATACACGGCTCTGTCTTGATGGAGTATTTTCATCAGAAACAGCAATTATTTTACCGTCATTCTCGATTTCATAGATAAGTCCGGCTTCGGGTGTGTTCCAGCGCATACCGGATTTCGACCAGTAAACACAGAGGAAGCATATATAATTTTCACCGTTTTTCAGAAATGAGGTAATATCAATATTCTCATATGCCTTATAATGCTCAAAATCGGCATATTGAATACTGCTTACATATTCGCCGTTAACAAAAAGCGTATATTCGCCGCTGACAGAGAACTTTACGTTCACTTTACCGCCGTTGTAATCAATTTTCTGACAAAATTCAGCATAATTGTTTATGCCGTATTCCTTGGATGTCCAAATCCATTTTGAGTTTGAAAACACGTTGTTACACATTTCAGTTATTCCTTTCAGGTATATAATCTATATTTGCTTTTCTCGCCTGTAGTCCTTGTTTAGGTTTGGGCACTCTGTACAGTCGTCCGTCTTTTACGAACTTTGCACCCGTCTGTTTAAAGTGAAATCCGACGCCTGCATTTACGCACTGCTGTCTCAAATCAAGTACCCATTCATATTTACAGATTCTTGCCTCAAGACCCGATTCTCCGCCTGCAACAACCTCGTCAATGCCTTTGTCGAGGTATGCAGAAAGGTCTATCTTTTCTAAAAGAGGCTCGCAGATTATTATACGTTCTTTAAGCGGTATTGACAGATATATTGGAAGCCTGTAGTCTGCCCTGTCCTGATTTTCACACGTTACCGCCATTGTGACATGACCGAAAATTTCCTGCCAGTCATCGGGAACACATTCATAAAAGCGGTCAACGCGTTTAGTGATAAAAAAGAAGTTACAGTCGCATCTTTCACGCATTATCTGCCACACATCATCTCTCCACTCGTCAGCTTCTTTAAGGAAAAAGTCGGAGGTAAAGCAGGTATAAAAGGTTGTACCCGACGGGTATTTATATTCGCCTTTTCTGTTTTTTGCTATGGGGAGATTAAAGGTTGAAGCATTCTTTTTTATCTCACTTGCATCCTTGTCATTACGTGAGTCGATTCTGTAAACGTAGCAGTTGCGACAGCCCTCGCTGTGCTTTTTACAGCCGTGCCACATATTCCATGTTACGTCCATTTTGCTCACCTCGTTTTATTATACAACACATGTTTTGTAAAGTCAAACAAAAAACACCCTTTCCGGGGGTGTTTTTCACAATTTAATTAAAATTAATCAGATGCCGACCTGTCTTCTGAGCCACTTGCCCCTTGCCAGTATCACAAGATAGATTATTCCTCTGAAGCAAAGCTCAAGTGCCATTGCAATCCATACACCGTAAAGACCCAAATGCGGTACAAGTAAAAGTGAAAGGGTTATTCTCACACCCCACATACTCACAAGGTTGAGTATTCCCGGCACAAGTGTGTCGCCTGCTCCGCGAAGCGCACCCGTGCATACGATAGATGCAGCATACAGAGGTTCTGCAAAGGCTTCGATTTTAAGAATATCCGCACCGAGAGAGCGAACAAGAACATCGCTTGACAAAAGCGAAAACATAAATTCTGCACCGAAAAACATTAAAAATCCCATAAACGTCATCACAGAAACGCCGAGAAGAACGGCACACCAGGAAAAACGCTTTGCAATATCCCGCCTTTCTGCACCTATGCTTTGTCCGACAATAGTGGTAGACGCCGAGCCTATGCCGTAGCCGGGCATATAGCAAAAGCTCTCGGCAGTAACAGCAAGGGAATGTGCCGCAACCGAAACAGTACCAAGCGGTGCAATAATAAGGGTTGAACAGATATATCCCGTACACATAATGGCGTGTTCAAAGGCTGACGGTACTGAAATTCTGAGTGCCGCCAGAAGGGTGTTTTTTCTGATTCTCCAGTTTCCGCCAAGACGAAAGGAAAGTTTATCGGATTTAAAAATGCACACAAGCATCATAAAAAGCATTGTGACATAATCGGCAAGTGCCGTACCTATTGCCGCACCCATAACACCGAGACCTGCACCAAAAACTGCAAGTTCAAAACCGAAAAGTGTTATTTTTCTTGTGGGATAGATAAAGAAGAAATTAAAAACAACATCAAGAAAACACATCATTATATTGAGAAAACTGGGTGTTTTCATATCGCCGCTGCACTGAAGCGAGCTTGAAAAGAGCATTCTCATCTGGGGCGAAGGAAGCGACAGGGCATATACAAAGAAATACCTTGAAGCATCCCGTTTTATCTCCGGCTCACCGCCAAGCCACGTTGGAAGATTCGGACTTATGCAAAGTGCAACAGCACATATAAGTAATCCAAAGGACAGACAAAGCAAGATTCCCTGTCTGAATGTACTTCTGGCATCGTCATCTCGTCCTGCACCCACAAGCTGTGCAATCTGCACGGAAAAGCCCATTGCAAGCGATGAGCAAAGTCCCGAAAGCAACCATGTTGTTGTGCTGACAAGACCGATTGAAGCCGAGGCATCAGCACCGATGTTGCCCACCATTGCCGCATCTATATACTGCATTACGACGGAGGTGAGCTGAGCAAGAATTGCAGGAACACTCAGCATTACCACCGTCGTCAGCATTTGTTTTACTGTCGGCTTTCCCATTGCCGAAAAATTCAGATAATTTGTTTTACTCAACGCCATACCTTCTCTGAAAATATTACAAGAGAAGTATAGCATCATTTGCGGCAAACGTCAATAAGTCAGCAGAGTTCTTTTTCGGGCATTTTTATTCGTTTTGCCGTTCTGATTACACCGGTAACTCTTGTTCTTTTGGTAATACGGCGGCGCCTTGTTCTTGTGAGGTACGCATTATAGTGCATGAGTGCACTTGTGCCGAAAAGAACTACGAGCATACCGCACATTTCAAGAACAAGGAGATTTACAAAGCTCATGCCAAAAACATCCGCACTGCCTGCAGCACCTACCATGAGTATAAATCCCAAAAGAATAATCATACCTAAAAGCTTTTTCATTTTTATGCACTCCTTTATGTAAAATTCGTTGTTTCTTTATCTTACGGTTTTATTATAAAGGAATGGGTGTCCAAAAAAACGGACTTTGGCGTGCTTTTTGTGAGTGATTATAAAAAAGCAGGGCTTATGCCCTGCCGTGTATTGCTTTTATCTCAGTTACAGTACCCGGTCTCAGTACCGGTATCAGCCGTAATTGCATGCAATTGTAAAAACAAAAATCTCCGACGCCGTCATTTAATGTCGGAGATTAATTATTTACGCGGAGAATATATTCCGGCTACAGGCAAAATCACCCGCGACACATCCTGTCGGCCGTCCCGACAAGACAAAAGCACCCTCGGATGAGAGTGCTTCAAGATTAATCGTATCAACTTAGATTGCTCTTGTAACCTTGTTGGAACGGAGACATCTGGAACATACGTTAACTGTCTTATGAGTTCCGTTATCAACAACCTTTACCTTACGGATGTTGGGCTTAAAGGTTCTGTTTGTCTTTCTGTTGGAGTGAGATACGTTACAACCGAATGTAACACCCTTTCCACATACTTCGCACTTTGCCATTTATAACACCTCCATGTGATGTTCTCTTGTTTTTTAAACTATTTTAATAATGTTCGGGCAGTCTTTGCCCATTTGCAACAGTGGTATTATAACACACTAAATTTTAAAATGCAATAGGTAAATCGAATTTTTTTTAAGTTTTTTCAATTTTTACATTTTTTATAAAACAAGCAGTCTTTTCTACTGTTTCTTTGACATTTTGGCAAAGTTGCCCATGATTTTCTTTGTACCCACCTTATCAAAAGCAACCTCGTACATAACGTCATTGCCCATAGGCTTTGCCGAAAGCACCATACCGTCACCGAAAATGGGATGTGAAACCGCCTGTCCTGCAGAGAAGGTTTCACCCTGAGGCTTGGGGGCTGAGAAGGACGAAGGCTTTGACACCGGTTTTGCATAAGAAGGTTGTTTATTCCAGGGTGCATCCTCGGAATTCACACGGCTTGTTCTTACTCCGTTCTTATTACCGTATGAGCCGTAAGAGGAATACTGATTGACAAACTCACGCTGAGTGTCTTCCATTCTGTCACCGTAGCTCATTTCGTATTCGCAATAGCTTTCGGGGATTTCGTCAACAAAGCGGCTTCTGCGGTTGAATTCGGTTCTGCCGTAAGTCATGCGGGAATTACAGTGAAGTATAAACAGGCGTTTCTTTGCTCTGGTTATGGCAACATAAGCAAGGCGTCTTTCTTCCTCAAGCTCATCCTCGCTCATAATCGACTGAGTTCCGGGGAAAATGTTTTCTTCAAGACCGGGCAGGAATACAACGGGGAATTCGAGACCTTTGGATGAATGTATTGTCATCATGACAACGGCAGGTGCATCGGCATCGTAGTTATCGATATCGGCAATGAGGGCAACTTCTTCAAGGAAGCCTCCGAGTGTCGGTTCATCATTGCTTTCTTCATAAACAACGGCATTTGATACAAGTTCCTTGACGTTTTCGCATCTGTCCTTGCCCTCCGCCTTATCAAGCTCCTTGAGCATTTCCATGTAGCCTGTTTTTTCAATTACCTTTTCAACAACCGAGCCGAGTGTTAAAAGCCCTACGCTTGACTTTAAATCTTCAATCAGCTGTGAGAAGAGAACAAGCTTTGCCGCACTTCTTGAAAGTGACGGGTAGCGTTCCGCGTTCTTACAGATTGACAGCATGTCGGTTTCAAACTCAACCGAAAGTCTGTCGATTTCATCAACCGTAGCATCACCGATGCCACGTTTCGGGGTATTGATAATTCTCTTGAATCTCACCTTGTCATTGGCATTTGTCATGACGCAGAGATAGGCAACAATATCCTTGATTTCTTTTCTGTCGTAGAATCGTGTACCGCCGAGAATTCTATATGGTATACCGCTTTTTGCAAATACCGTTTCAAGGCTGTTTGACTGGGCATTCATACGGTAAAGTATTGCAAAGTCGCCGAAGTTATATTTACCGTCTTTTACCATTTCGCCGATTTTATCAACGATATACTGTGCCTCGGCGTTCTGGGTTTCGCACTTTTTGACAGTAATCTTGTCGCCGCCTGCCTCTTTTGTCCAAAGGGTCTTACCCTTTCTGCCTGCGTTGTGTTTGATTACCTCATTTGCCGCACCTATAATCATGTCGGTACTTCGATAGTTCTGTTCCAGCTTTACAACACGGGTATTCTTGAAGTTCTTATCAAAGGACAGGATATTTTCGATTGTAGCACCTCTGAATTTATAGATACTCTGGTCATCGTCGCCTACTACCATAATATTATAATCATCGTTACAGAGCATTCTTGTCAGTTCAAACTGTGCCTTATTTGTATCCTGATATTCATCGACAAGTATGTATTTGAACCTGTTTCTATACTTTTCAAGTATATCGGGACAAGTTTTGAAAAGCTCTACCGTAAGGGTGATAATGTCGTCAAAGTCAACAGCGTTGGCGCTTCTCTTTTTATCTTCATACAGTTTATAAAGCTGTACAATTGTCGTTTTCCTGATATCGCCCTGCTTTACGTCTGCCATATAGCCTTTCCAGTCGATAAGCTTTTCTTTGGCACGTGAAACTTCCGAAAGCACAAGCTTTGCAGGGAACATTTTATCGCTGACATTGGCTTCCTTGATACATTCGGTCATGAGCTTTTTCTGGTCATCGGTATCGTAGATGGTAAAATCCCTGTTTCTGCCGATAAGCTCTATATGCATACGAAGAAGCTTTGCACAGACGGAATGGAAGGTGCCTGCCCAGATATTAAGTGCATCATCGCCAAGGCTCTTTTCAAGTCTTTCCTTCATTTCCCTTGCCGCTTTATTGGTAAAGGTGATTGACAGGATTTCATAAGGACTTGCCTTATCAATGGCAAAGGTGTTAAGAGCATTCTCAAGCTGGGTTTTATCGGGATTTTCCGCTGAAGCTATCTTCTCAAGCATTGCAATATACGGCTCAAAAAGGTTCTTTTCGGGTATATTCTTTTCGTCCATACATCTGCCGTACTTGATAAGGTGGGCAATTCTCTGTACAAGCACCGTAGTCTTACCGCTTCCTGCACCTGCAAGCACAAGTAAAGGTCCGTCGGATGCATATACTGCCTCACGCTGTTTATCGTTAAGACGGCTGTAGTATTTATCAAAAAGTTTTTTTCTGACGTTTATATATCTTTCAAGTAGTGTCACGTTATTTCTCCTTAAAATGGGGTGGATAATTATTATAGCACAGAAGCAAGACAAAATCAACGGCTTTTTGAATAATTGTATTGACAAAAAATGCGGTGTGATATAAAATGTTATGATAGGAAAATTATAAAACTCGGCGCTATTTTCGGAGGAAAACTTATACATGGCAAAAAATCTCTACAAGGCAAAATTTGAAGACAATCTGCCCCTCGGCGGCATCGCAACGGGGCATATAACCTTAGGCTGTGATGGAAGCATTACAGCTCAGGCACCCACCTTTTTCGCAATAAAAGCAGAAAAGGGCGGTGAGCTTCTTGATGCAAGAATTTTACAAAGCTCACAGAGTGAGGCTGTAATTCTCCCCTGCTTTGAGAATGCTTCCGCGGCTTCATTTTTCCCCTTTACAGAGATTTGTTTCTCGGGCTCCTCCTTTCCCTTTGATGTAAAAATGACAGCTTTCTCCCCCTTCATTCCTTTGAGCGACACAGACTCCGGAATACCCGCCGTTCTTTTTGAGCTTGAAGTGACGAACAAGGAGGACTCAAGAGTTGACTGCTCAGTGTGTCTTGTATCCGCAAACGTCAACCGTGACGGCATCAACCGCATGGGCTGTACCGACACGGGAGAGGCATACATTCATCTTTCGGGAAACGGAAAGGATGCTCCAAACACCTGCATTGCCACCGGCGGCAAGAATGTCTCCTTTTGCGAATACACCTGCGCCGACGCTTTTATAAAGAACTTCACGGAAAATGAAACGCTTTACAACACAACAAAGTCAGAATATTCTTTCCCCTTTGCGAGCGGTGCATTATGCACCCACTTCTCACTCGGCAAAGGCGAGGTAAAAAGAGTAAGTTTCTGTCTTTCGTGGTACAGTCCGGAAAATGAATTCTCAAGAAACTACTACGCCCAGTATTTCGAGTCCGGTCTTGAATGTGCGTCCTACGTCTTCAGACAAAAGGAAAGACTTCACGGAGCAAGCACGGAGTTTTGCCAAAACATACTCGGTGCAACACTCCCCGAAAATGTTCTTGAAGAAGTCAACAAAGACCTCTTTTCATTTACGGGAAAAGGCTATATCCGTCTTGACGACGGATGTCTCATGTCGGGAGAAAGAATACGCTTTTCCGACACAGACAGCTTTATCTGCCGTTCTGACATTTTGGCAAGCATGTTTCCCGATCTTTCATATTCCGAGACAGAAAGTTTTTACAAATCGGGCATGTTTGACTCGGCAGGCGATGAGGACATGCTGACACACATTCTCGCAAGCTACAGAAAATACATTCTTTGCGGCGACAACGATTCGCTTATTGAAGACTGGTACTACATTTCAAAATGCATGGAAAAGGTATTTGGCGAAGACGGAAATATAAAATCCAAAGCAGACGGAAAGTTATTGACTTGTGCAATCGGAGCTGCTGTCGAAATGTCAGATGCCGTAAAAGACAAAAAAAGGCATGAGCTATATTCGTCAATGCTTGATAACATGCCGCCTTGCCAGACTTCAATGGATATCGCAGAAGGCTATGCAAAAATCAATGAAATCTCACGCTTTGAGTACAACGCTGTTTCAAAGCACATAGGCTTCAGCCCCGATTCCGATGCCTGTCCCCTTGATTTCGGAAACACCTTCAGATGCTTTTTCTGCACGCCCACCTGCTACGGCTATGTGGAAGAAGGCATTGACTACATTGAAATTAATCTTCTTCACGGTGTTCTTACCGTGCGAAGCTTCGGCGTTCCCAGAACACCGAGACTTGTTCAGTACGGGGGACGAAACTGGAAATTCACAAATGAAAACCTTGTGGCGGTTCTCGATTCGGATTTGGAGATTACACCCCAGAAAAAGCTTACAATATTCATTGATATAAAACAGTAAGGAAAAATTATGGAACTCAGGAAAAGCGATTACAATTATTATCTTCCGGAGGAGCTTATTGCACAGGTTCCCGCCGAGAAAAGAGATATGTCAAGATTATTCATACTTGACAGAAGCAAAGAAGAATACGAGCACAGGCATTTCTGCGACATAAAGGATTACTTGAAAAAAGGAGACTGTCTTGTTCTCAACAATTCCAAAGTTATCCCTGCCCGTCTTTTCTGCAAAAGATACATTAAAGACGGCGAAGGCAACCTGACGGGAGCTTTAGGCGAAACTGAAATTGAGGTTTTACTCCTAAAGAGACTTGACGACACAAAGTGGGAGTGCATAGTACGTCCCGGCAAAAAGATGACGGTTGGTGTCAAGGTACATTTTTCTGATGAGCTTGAAGCAGAAGTAGTTGAAGTTTTACCCGACGGCAACAGAATCCTTGATTTTTCCTACGAAGGCGAATTTTATTCTGTTCTTGACAAGGTTGGCGAAATGCCGCTTCCTCCGTATATCACAAGCAGAGAAAGTGAAAGAGACAGATACCAAACGGTCTACGCAAAGCACGAAGGTTCAAGTGCTGCACCCACAGCAGGACTTCACTTTACAGAGGAACTCTTAGAGGAAATAAAAAATATGGGCGTTGACATTGTTTATGTTACGCTTCATGTAGGTCTCGGAACATTCCGTCCCGTAAAAGAAGAAATAATTACCAACCACAAAATGCACTCAGAGTATTACTTCATTTCCGAAGACAGTGCAAACCGCATTAACGAAACAAAAAAGAGAGGCGGCAGGGTTATCTGTGTCGGTACTACAAGCTGCCGGACAATCGAATCCGCGGCGGATGAAAGCGGATTTATCCACGCAGGAAGTGACAACACCGAGATTTTCATCTATCCCGGTGGAAGAAAAATAAGAGCCACCGACTGTCTTATAACAAACTTCCATCTTCCCGAAAGCACGCTGATTATGCTCGTTTCCGCTTTTGCAGGCAGAGAAAAGGTGCTTGATGCTTATCGGGTTGCGGTTGAGGAAAAGTATAGGTTCTTCTCTTTTGGGGATGCGATGCTCATCCTGTAGGTATTCGGAATGAGGAGTTCGGAATGAGGAATTCGGAATTAATATAAGAATTTGTAAAACGTATTTCTTCAATATAAAAAAACAAAGCAGGCATTCACTACCGAATGTCTGCTTACTTTATTTCCTGCTCTAAATTCTTGAAAACATCTGCGTTAAAGAAATCCTGTATTGTTAATCCTAAGCCGTCGCATATCTTTTTTATCGTTGAAACGGTGGCACTGTTATTTCGTCCGCTTGTGATATTACTGAGTGTTGATTGAGTAATTCCGCAAATCGTGGACAATTTATTTACTGTAATCCGTTTTTCTTCACAAAGCTGTAAAATCCTCTGTCGCGTTGCTTCTCCTATATTCATATCAAACTCCTACAAAACTGTTATACTACAATTCTATCCATTTTGAGTTAAAATAGTTAACCCTTTTGAGTTGACAAATGCAAATTGCTATGATATAATTGTAAAAAAAAGGAGGAATTTGTATGGGGAAAAGTTATAAAGCTTGGAGTAAAGAACTGGGAACAGTTTATATAGAGGAGGATTCTGGCATTGATACCCGTGGAAATGAGAACAAAAGCAATTATCTTAATCAACTGTTGCGCCAGTTAGGTCCTGTTGATGATTACTCTGACTACAAAAGGCAGAAGCATATAAACCAAAAGGAACTCATTTTACAAAAAATGACTGAAGACGAAAAAGCAGACTATGAAAAACACTTAAAATCTTTTGAGGACGAAATAACTGCTTTGGTTAACAAGTGCAAAGAAATTGAAAAAGTGATTAACAGACGACTGAAATTACGAAGTTTTTTACCTGTTATTATTGCAATCCTTTTGTGGTTCCCTCGGATTATCTCAAATTTGAAAGTTCTTGATGTTGGAAGTATTGTTGGAAGTATTGTTTTAATCTGGATTACCTATTTCATTATTGAAAAAATTTTCTCTTCATCACTGTTCTATAGACTATTCATATTTCCTTTGAACGTAGAAACAGCAACAATCAAAAGCAAAATTGATATAATCAAAACTAAATCAAGAGACTATATTTACAACTATACTACCGAATTCATATCACCATATAATTAACGGAGAGGTCACCCTCTCCGTTTTATTATTTCTTATTGAAATTCAATTCACTTACAATACAAGCTCCGAGTATCAGCACCGCACCCACGACACCCGACACCGTCATTGGTTCTTTTAGCAGGAACACCGACAGAAGTATCGCAAATGCAGGGTCAATGTAACTATAGATTGCCACCGTTTCACTCGGAAGATGGTTCATTGAAGAAAAGTAAAGATAATATGTAAGTCCCGTGTGAAGAAAACCGACTACTACAAGCATAATTATTGCCTTTATGTCAACATTTCCTGTCGGCTGCATGCCTACTATAAGATTATAGGGTGTAATCACAACTGCCGCCACAAAGAGCTGAATAAGTGTGCTGTCATATGCAGATATGTCCTTCAAAAATCTGTTTGTCAAAACAACAGACGTATAAAGAACTGCTGCCGCAAGTCCCAGGGCAACACCTGTAAGGCTTACCTCTTGTTCTCCCGACAGAACACCCGATACAAGCACCATACCGACAAGTGCCACGGGTACGCAAAGAATCTTTTTTGCAGAAAGCTTTTGTTTCAGCACAAATGGCGTTAGCACTATCAAAAGCACCGGCTCCATGTAGTAGCAAAGTGTTGCCACTGCAACGGAGGTGTAGTTATATGCTTCAAACAGAAATATCCAGTTTATGCCTATTGCCGCACCCGAAATTATGAGCGGCAGGGCGTTTTTCTTTATTGCAAAGGCTGACGGCTTTTTACCCGAAATCAGCATTACAAAAAGTAGAAATGCCGCACCCATAAAACCTCTTGCCATTGCAATAGTGCTTGAAGTAAGAGGTATATATTTTACAAATACTCCTATCGTACCGAAAATCAGCATAGAAAGGGAAAGTTTTAGTTTGTTCATTAAGATTCCTCAATAAATATCCCCGCACTTAAACGGGGATTGTTTTTATGAAATAGTAAACTTAAGGCTTATGTCTGCCGCCTTGACAGAATGTGTAAGTGCACCGATGGAGATAATATCAACGCCCGTCTTTGCAACAGCCGACAAGTCCTTGTCGCCCATATTACCCGAAGCTTCGAGCATTGCTCTGCCGTCTACGATTTTAACGCACTCAGCCATTTCTTCGTTTGACATATTATCAAGCATAATAATATCTGCCTTTGCCTCAAGTGCCTGCATTAGCTGGTCCTTGTTTTCAACCTCAACCTCAATCTTGATTGTATGGGGAGCCGCCTGTCTTGCATTCTTTACGGCATTGATGATACCGCCGGAAACAGCAATATGGTTATCCTTAATAAGAATACCGTCGGCAAGGTTGAATCTATGGTTTGAGCCTCCGCCCACTCTTACTGCGTACTTTTCAAGAACACGCAATCCAGGTGTTGTCTTTCTGGTGTCTGCAATCTTTGCATTTGTACCCTCTACACACTTTACAGCCTCTTTTGTTCTTGTGGCAATACCCGTCATTCTCTGCATTAGATTAAGTGCTGTTCTTTCACCTGTAAGAACATTTCTTGCGTTACCCGTCACTTCCGCAATAACAAAGCCCTTTTTGACATAATCGCCGTCATGACAGAAAGGTGTGAACTTTACGTCCTTATCTACTGTATGGAAAACAAGCTCTGCAACATCAAGACCGCAGATAACCATACTTTCCTTTGCTATGAATCTTCCCAAGGCTGTTTTGTCGGCAGGTATCGTTGTTTCTGTTGTTATATCACCCGTTCCTACGTCTTCATTAAGTGCTATATCAATAATCTGTGTAACAAGCGGATTTGTAAGCATACTCATATGTATTTTCCTTTCTTTCGGACAGTCCCGACTTACTTAACAATATAGTGCGAGCCGAGGCTTTCTTTTCTGGCAATGGCTTTTTCTGTAATGATAATCGAATTTGTAACGGCATTCCACAACCAATAGTGCTTCTGGGTTGTGAAATTGCAATCCTTATACTTCTCTTCTATTTCACGAAGCTGTACCAATGCACTCTCCATTTTTTCCATTTTACGAAGGGCACCCACGTTCTTTGACATAAGTTTTTTCATTTCTGCAATATCTGCATCAATTTCTGCTTCAGGAGGACAAGGCTTTGTATATTTTTCGGTTTTGGGAAGCGTAAAATCATAGTCCTTACAAGGTCTGAAGTCCCTATTAACCTGCTCTGCCGCACGTCTGCCGAAAACAAGACATTCAAGAGTAGAGTTACTTGCAAGTCTGTTTGCACCCTGCACACCCGTACAGGCAACCTCGCCGCAGGCATAAAGACCCGAAACTCCACACCTTGCATGAAGGTCTGTTTTTACTCCGCCCATATGATAGTGCTGGGTCGGTCTTACGGGTATTTTATCATGGGGGACGTTTATACCCTCGGATTTACATTTTTCATATATCGTCGGAAAACGCTTTTTGAAGAATTCTTCCTCCATACCCGAAACATCAAGGTAAAGGAATTCGTCATCTGTTTTTTCAAGCTCAGCGAGAATATGTCTTGTTACAATATCCCTCGGTGCAAGGTCTCGAAGTGAATGTTTATTATACATGAACGGCTCATCGAACTTATTTTTAAGCACACCGCCTTCGCCTCTTACAGCCTCGGATATAAGGAACATTCTGCCGTCCTCTGCACCAACCGCAAGAGCTGTGGGATGAAACTGCACAAATTCCATATCCTTTGTGACAGCGCCTGCTCTGACACAGGCTGCAATACCGTCGCCCGTTGAATACTGAGGATTTGTTGTGTATTTATAAAGCTGACCGATAGCACCGGTTGAAACAACAACGTTTCTTGAAAGAATCACACTGTTCTTTTCACCGTCATTTACAACAACACCGCAAACTCCGTTTTTGTCGGTAATGACATCCACAAAATATGTATTGAAAAGAACATCTATATTGTCTCTTTCCGAAACGACCTCGCCAAGTCTCTTTGTCATGAGTCTGCCCGTTGCATCACCGCCGCAGTGAAGTATTCTCGAACGGTTATGTCCGCCTTCACGTGTTACAATTATCTCGCCGTTTTCATCTTTGTCAAAGGGTACTCCCATTTCTATAAGTTCCTTTATGTCGGACGGGCCTTCCTTTACCAGCACCTCCACTGCTTTTTCATCACAGTGGCCTGCTCCTGCAGTAAGGGTATTCTGTATATGGTCTTCAAAGCAGTCATCTTCTTTTGTAACTGCCGCAATACCGCCCTGTGCAAGCCAGGATGAGCCGATATCAAATCCACCCTTTGTAACAAGTGCAACAGACAATGACGGTGACAACTTAAGCGCACAGTAGAGCCCTGCCATACCGGCACCAATAACAACCACATCATATGTGCCGCAAACGGTTATGTTTTCAAAATCCGAGAACAGATATCTTCTCATATTTTGCATTCCTTTCACAAATCAGCTAAAAAACCATATACTTATTTTATTATAACACTGTATTTTCAATATTACAAGAGTTTTTTCGACATAAAACAAATATTGATATATACGGCATTTCAATTCACACAAGCGTCCGTAAAAAGCAAAAAACTATTGACTTTTAACGGATTTATTGGTAAAATGTTAATAATTAATACTAATGATACAAATTAGTAAAAAAGAAAGGATATTAATATGCAAAGAGAAAAATTCTCGTCACGTCTCGGATTTATTCTTATTTCCGCAGGCTGTGCAATCGGTCTCGGAAATGTTTGGCGTTTCCCCTACATTGTAGGTCAGTACGGCGGTGCCGCTTTTGTACTTATCTATCTTGTATTCCTCGCAATCTTCGGTCTTCCCATTATGACAATGGAATTCGCAGTTGGCCGTGCAAGCCAGCTCAGTCCCGTAAAGGCATTCAAAGAAATTGAGCCCAAGGGAACAAAGTGGCACATAGCTTCCCCTTTTATGGTAGCAGGTAACTACCTTCTTATGATGTTCTACACTGTTGTTACAGGCTGGATGCTCAACTACGTATTCAAGTTCGCAACAGGAACATTCACAGGTATGACACCTGACCAGGTAGGCGGTGTTTTCGGCGGTATGCTCGGCAACTGGCAAGAGCTTACATTATGGATGGTAATTGCAGTTATCTTCGGCTTTGCAGTTTGTTCACTCGGTCTTAAGAACGGTGTTGAAAAGATTACCAAGATAATGATGGTAGCTCTTCTTTTCATTATGCTTTTCCTCGCTGTAAGAAGCATTACACTTCCCGGTGCTGCTGAAGGCTTAAAGTTCTATCTCATCCCTGACTTTAGCAAAATGAAGGAAGCAGGCATCGTTGAAGTTCTTTACGCCGCTCTCGGACAGTCCTTCTTTACGCTCAGTATCGGTATTGGCTCTATGGCTATTTTCGGTAGTTATATTTCAAAGGAAAGAAGACTTTTCGGCGAAAGCGTAAACATCTGTCTTCTTGACACATTCGTTGCTTTTACTGCAGGTCTTATCATCTTCCCTGCTTGCTTTGCTTACGGTGTTAACCCCGGCGAAGGTGCAGGTCTTGCATTCGTAACTCTCCCCAACATCTTCCTCCAGATGACCGGCGGAAGAATCCTCGGTACTCTCTTCTTTGTATTTCTTTCATTTGCGGCTCTCTCAACACTTATTGCCGTATTTGAAAACATCATTTCATTTGCAATGGACGGTCTCGGCTGGTCAAGAAAGAAGTCTGTAATTGTTAATCTTATTGCAATGCTTATTCTTTCAATGCCTGCGGTTCTCGGTATGAATGTTCTCTCATGGCTTCCCATTCCTAAGGGCTTTGGCGGCTCAATTGACGGTGTTGAAGACTTTATCGTTTCTCAGAATCTTCTTCCTCTCGGCAGCCTTGTTTACCTCCTCTTCTGCGTATCCAAGAAGGGCTGGGGCTGGGACAACTTTATTGCTGAAGCCGATGCAGGCAAGGGCTTGAAATTCCCTAAGTTTGCGAAGGTTTACTTAAAGTACATTCTTCCCGTACTTCTTGTTGCGGTATTCATTTTCGGATGGCTCGCAAAGTTTGAAGTTATAAAGTTCTAAAAATCACATAATTAAAGCCTCCCGATTGGGAGGCTTTTTTGATGCAGAAAAGCCCATGTGCCGTTGTTTGGTACATGGGCTGTCCAATCGTGATATTTCTGTTTACTTATGGTCAAAAAAGTGTCGGTGGGCAGTTAATTTCTCTTTGCTCACTTCCACTTTAAACAAAGATTCGAGATCGAGTTTGAAGCTTTGAATTTATGGCGGTCAAACGGTGCTTCATTCGGGCATATGATATTTCGTTTTATCCAAAAATGTAGTCCCGAGTTATTTTCTCTTTGCTCACTTTCTCTTTTTATCAAAGAGAAAGTGAGTCGCCTGTACCGTAGTTTTCGATTACGTAATCAAGGTCCTTATCGCCTCTGCCCGAAAGGTTAATGAGAACAGAACCGTGTTCCATAGTCTTTGCAAGCTTCATACCGTATGCGACTGCATGTGCACTTTCAATAGCTGGAATGATACCTTCAAGACGTGAGAGCTTAAAGAGTGCGTCGATTGTTTCGTTGTCGTCGATTACATCGTACTTTACTCTGCCGATTTCCTGAAGGAAAGCGTGTTCAGGACCGGATGAGGGATAGTCAAGACCGCTGGCAACCGAATATACGGGAGCAGGCTCGCCGTTTTCGTCTTTTAGCATAATGCTGTTAAAGCCGTGCATGATGCCTTCTGTACCGTACTTAAGGCTTGCCGCATGGTCTCCTAGCTTTGCTCCTCTGCCCAAAGGCTCAATACCGTAAATGTCAACAGGATCGTTGAGGAAGCCGGCAAAAAGACCTGCCGCATTACTTCCGCCGCCCACACATGCAACAATTGCATTGGGAAGATGTCCTGTCATGTCGACAAACTGTTCTCTTGCTTCAATACCTACTACACTCTGGAAATCTCTTACCATCATAGGGAACGGATGAGGGCCGAGAACCGATCCGATACAGTAAATTGCATCGTTATATTCCTTGCTGTATGCGTCAAACGCCGCGTCAACCGCTTCTTTAAGAGTCTTGAGACCGTGAGTTACTTCAACTACATTTGCACCGAGAATTTTCATTCTTGCAACATTGGGTGCCTGCTTCTTGATATCAACAGAGCCCATATAAATATCGCACTTGAGACCGAAGTATGCCGCAGCTGTAGCAAGAGCAA
>JAGAUT010000080.1 GCA_017620655.1 Clostridia bacterium
AACAGTCTTTGTATCAAGTCCGAGGGTTTCAGCATCAAAAGCAACAGTAATCCACTTATTGTTAACTGCAGCCATTGAAGTATAAGGAAGACCGATTGTGTCCTGATACTGGGTAGCTCCGCCGCCGCCAAGCCAGCCGTAGAATCTTGTCGGGAACTTTAAGCTTGAAGGATTAATGGAGTTTTCCTTATTTGACTGATGCTGCCAATATTTGAGAGAAGTAGATGACATTTCCGCATCTGTAAGGGGGAATGTATATCTCAATCTCATTTCAAACTTTTCAAATGCACCGGCAGGAATTGCACCGTTCTGCTTGATATAAGGAACGCCCCAACCGGAGTCATGTATAAATGCATAAGAATATCCCTTATCAGCATATACTGCAAGGTTGTCTGCCGTAGCAGTTACATTAATTGTAACATAACCGTCTTCGGTATTGTCAGACCATGTGGGTGCAGCACCTGAATTAGTTCTGAGAGCACCGTAGGACTTCATTGTTGTAAAGTCGGCAGTATCATTGAACTCGATACCGTATTCGAGAAGGTTAAGCTTATCCCATACAGCAGTAAATGTCTTTGCTGATGTGAGGTTAACCTTATCGGAGCCGGAATATTCAACGCCGTCAAGAATAAGCTTCTTGAGGTAGTAACCTGCTGAATTGAACTTAGGATCTTCATTGAATGCCATGCCTATTTCATCAACTGTCTTGATACCGCCGCCGATAACAGTATCTGCTTCTGCGATTTCGAGACCGCCGTCATAGGATGTATGAGTAACCTTATGTGTTACTTCTGCAGGAATATACCAGAATGTAACATTATCGATACCCAAAACAGAGCCGTTAGGAGTTGCATCATAAATGTCAATCCAGTTAACGTCTGAGTTATAAGTACTGTTCCAAACACCTGTTATTGTGCCTGCTTCATCATTTATGTCGTCGTAAGAAATTGCAACAGTTGACCATTCACCTACTGTTACCTTATCGTCAACATTAACATAATGGTTAAACTTACAGTTTGTTGCACTGTCAAGAGTTGTATCTCTAAAGTTTGCCTTTGTAATAGGATTTTCAACTGTAGACAATACATCAAAAGTAACGATAACGTGTCCGCCCTTCTTTGCAAGACCGCCGCCGTTAAAGTCTCTTATAGAGAATGTAGTAGCAGCACCTGTACCTGTAAACTGAAGGTACATGTCGCCGTTACCCTTGTCTTTTGCTGTGATTGCAGAGTGCTTTGTAGCATCATTTGCAATTGTTTTGCTATGATCCTGACCGTCGAAGAAGAAGGGTGTTCTGGCACTGGTTGCGTTCATATGTGAACCCGAACCAAGTTGTCCGCCAACTACTTCGAGAACGTTAGGTCTGTTTGTGCCGTCAACGCTCTGAATAGCAGCAGTATAATCGGTATTTGCAGTAAGACTATCAAAAGTAAACCTTACAACAAGTTCACCATACTGTGTAGCATCAACAGCACTGAGTTCTGCTTTGCCATCCTGTTCTGCTTCTGTTAAAGGTACTTCATAAACAGGCATTTCAACTGCCGAGTCGGCAGAACCTGCGAGTGAAGGGCCGCATAGCTGACAGATGACAATACCATCATAACAGCAAGCAGAATGCTTAAAAACTTTTTCATTTTGTTTTTCTCCTTTAAAGTATTGATAGGATAATTAAAAATGCGAGGAACTAACTAAAAAAGATCACCGCCGTCAACAAAGACTTCTTCATCGCTGGCAGTAAGAACATCCTGAGAAACAACGCGTATAAAGTCAAGCTCAGGACTTGTGTATTTTTGCTTCATTACGATAAATCACCCTCCCATTATTTTTTCAAAAATACAATAAAATGTTAATATATATTATAGCACAAAAATGTTGACACAAAGAATGTTTTAAATTAATCATTTTATCTACCGAATTGCGTTCTTTTAAGATAAACTAATTGAAATAGAGAAAATTTAGTCAAATTCTACGATTTTATTTATCCAAATTTTATATCTATTTAACCATTTTACATCAAAACCATGTCACAATCAATATACTTTTCGATAAAAAGTCTGACAAATACTACAAAGCTGATAATACAAACAGAAAATAAACTCACAAAAAAATAACAACAATTTTACACAGCAAATACTCTGTCATACAAATACCGCTGCACGTCATTCAACTTTTTCCATAAAGCTGAGGGAGAGTTTTATGTTCCGAAAACTATTGACACTTAATTTTATTAAAGGTATAATCTGTTATATGAAAGTTTTTTATAAACGGCGAAACGGAGTGTTATATATGAGCAGAATTCTTGACAAAATCAAAAATCCTCCTTCACAGTACAGACCTGTCCCCTTCTGGTCATGGAACTCAAAACTTGAAACCGAGGAAACAAGATGGCAGATAGACGAAATGAACAAAATCGGCATGGGCGGTTTCTTCATGCACGCAAGAGGCGGTCTTACCACGGAATATCTCGGCAAAGACTGGATGGACAATGTAAAGGCTTCTGTTGACGAAGCAAAAAAGCTAGGTATGCACGCATGGGGTTATGATGAAAACGGCTGGCCCAGTGGTTTCGGTTCTGATGCTGTCAACGGTCTTGGACTTGAGTATCAGCAAAAGTATTTAAGAATGGAAATTGCCGATGAGGAAAAGTGCACCGACACAACCATTACAAACATAAAGCTCGACGACGGCAAAACTGCTCACTTTTACTTTGATGTGAACCCCTTTTATGTTGACACTCTGAACGGAAAAGTCACCGAGGAGTTTTTAAAGTCAACCCATGAAAAGTATAAATCCGAGCTTGGTGATAATTTTAAGAACATGAGAGGCTTTTTCACCGATGAGCCTCAGGTTTCCCGTGGCGGACTTCCCTGGTCTTTCATTTTGGATGACGAATACGAAAAAGCATACGGCGAAAGGCTCATTCCCCATCTTTGCGACCTTTTCCTTGACGGCGGCGATGAGGGCAAGGTAACCCGCTTCAGATTCTGGAAGCTTGTTTCCTATCTTTTCAGCGAAAACTTCATGGGAAAAATATACAAGTGGTGTAGCCAAAACGGCACAGAGCTTACGGGTCACATGGTGCTTGAAGAAGGTCTTACAGACGCTATTGAGTCAAACGGCGCTGTAATGCCCAATTATGAATATATGCACATTCCCGGCGTTGACAAGCTTTCACTTGAATTAAACAGATATCTCATGCCGTCTCAGGTAACATCCGTTTGTGCACAGCTCGGCAAAAAGCAGATTCTTACCGAAAGCTTTGCCATGTGCGGCTGGGATGTTTCCTTTGAGGAATTAAAGCACGTATACGAATGGCAGATGGTAAAAGGCATTAACCTTCTCTGCCAGCACCTTTCACCCTACTCGCTTGAGGGTCTTAGAAAGCGTGACTATCCTGCAGGACACTTCTTCCAGAACCCTTGGTGGAACGACTACAGAGATTTCAACGACTTTGCTTCCCGTATGGGTATGCTCCTCTCTGAAGGTAGAATTGAGTGCGGTGTTCTTGTGCTTCACACAATGTCATCGGCATGGGTAAACTGGTACGGCGACAACAGAGAAAGAAGAATCAAGTGCAACAGCATACAGAAGGATTTATTCGATGTAATGGAAGTTCTTGACAAGAACCAGATTCTCTTCCATCTCGGCGACGACAAGATAATGAACAAGTATGCAAAGGTTGAAGGTGACAAGTTTACTGTCGGAAAGATTACATATTCTACGGTTATTGTTCCCTCATCCGAGTGTATGGACAGAGGTACATTTGAGCTTCTCAAGGCTTTCAAGGAAAACGGCGGAAATCTTATATTTGTTCAGAATGTTCCAGAGCTTATCGACGGTATACTAAGCAATGAGGCAGACGAAATCTGCGACACCCATGCAGACAAGCCTGAGGATATTCTCATGTTCCTGCCCCAATCGGCAGAGTGCTGCAGCATTTGCGGCATGAGCGGAGAAAGTGTTGACATTCAGGTCTGCAGAAGAATCTTTGAAGACTTTGAAATGTTCTACTTTGTAAATTCCTTCTCGGACAAGACAGACACAGTAATTAAGCTTCTCGGCAAATCTGCAGCAATGTTCGACTACCTGACAGGCGAAACCGTACCTGTCTCTTTCACAGAAAAAGACGGTGTTATTACAATAAACCACACCTTTGAAAAGATGGGTTCGGTTGTATACTTTGTAAGACAGGACAACGCCTACAAGAGTGCAGATGAAAACAAGGCAGAGCTTATCTCTATCAACGACAAGCTCCGCGGCAGATGGGAAATATCAGACTGTGACGACAACCTTCTCACCCTTGACTACTGCGACGTTTACTTTGACGGCGAGCTTGTGAAAAAGCAAGAATACGTTCTCTCGGTTCAGGAGCTTGCCTGCGACTTAAAGAAAAAAGTCAAAATTGCCCTCGACTTTGATGTAGAGCTTGACAGAAACATTCCCGACAAAATAAGTCTTGTAATCGAAAAACCCGAAAACTACACAATCTATGTCAACGGCAAGGTTGTTGACAAGACCGACATGGGATATTACAGAGACAAGTCCTTCAGAATGATTGACATAACGGGCAAGCTTGAAAAGGGTTACAACATAATTACTCTTGAATGCGACTTTGTACAGTCAGACAAGGTTTACAAATACCTTGAGGACTGTGTCAAGTTTGAATCGGTAAGGAACAAGCTTTACTACGACATGGAAATTGAGCCTATTTATCTGCTGGGCGACTTTGCAGTAAATTCAAGTGAGGACTTTGAGCCTTGTTCGGGTGCAGGTCTGATTACAGGCGGTAAATTCTCGCTTACAAAGAGACCCTTCCACATTGATGACGGCGACATTGCACCGCAGGGTTTCCCCTTCTTCTGCGGAAGCATGACGCTCAAAAAGACAATCACACTGTCAGAAGGCGAAACAGAGAACAGGTGCATTGAATTTTCAAGACTGCCTTCAATCGTCACGAAAATTTCAGTCAACGGCAAAGCACTTCCTGCTCTTTGCTGGGCACCCTACACCTACGATCTTTCGGGACTCTTGAATGCGGGTGACAACGAAATTGAAATAGAGCTTATTACATCCTTCAGGAATATGTTAGGTCCGCACCATCTCGGAAACAATCCCAAGGTTGCTTATCCCGCAACCTTCCACAAGGAATCGAGAATCTGGGCATCAAAGGCATGTAAAGATATCTGGCAGAATGATGTCTACAGCTTCTCAGGCATTGGTATTTATCTTAAATAATATTTTACGGCAGTTCACAATGAGCTGCCGTTTCTTTATACCAAAAATCCCTGCCGAAGCAGGGATTTATATCGGTTTAAATTAATCGAGGGCAAATTCAAGACCGTGGTCTTCTTTTTTGTACATAGCCCACTTACCGCCCGTAAAGTCAGGGATTGCTACAGGCATACCGCCATGTGCGATTGATTCTTCCGAAAGGCAGGTTATGCTCATCCAAGCCGCCGCATCATATACGTCAATCGGGAAAGGCTTTTTCTTTTCGAGTGCTTCAAAGAAAGCAGAAAGAACCATGTAGTCCATACCGTCGTGACCTGAGGTTGCGGCAGCTTCGCCGTACTTCTGCCAAACAGAATGGCGGTATTTTTCTTCAAATTCTTTTCCGTTATCCCAATACTTCTGCCAGCCGAAGTGTGCCTTTTCCATGTCAGCATCGCCGTCAATGTAAACAGAGTTATTATCTTCCATGTACATACCCTTTGTACCCTTTACGGTAAAGCCTCTCGAATAGGCTCTCGGAAGTGTTGTATCAAGTGTAAGAGTGATTGTTGAGCCGTCGGCACATGTAATGATTGTGTTTACAATATCGCCCTGCTTGACTTCACGGGAATTTGCCTTTACATATTCATTATAAACATCTTCGTTAAAATCATAATTTCTGCCGTAATAGCTTACGGATGTTTCTCCCTTATCAAGCTTATTACGAAGAACCTTTCCATGAGCATCCGCATATTCCTTGAGACCTCTTGCCTTTGATGCAACAGACACAAGGCTTACCATACGGTTGCCTCTGTTGATGTTAAGCACCTTTGCAATGGGGCCAAGCTCATGTGTGGGATAGTTTTCGCCGTTTCTCGAGTAATAGTTTCTGTTTCTGTAATGCTTTGTTATGGGACCGATAGCAACCTCTGTTCTCAGGTCGTGGCAATAACCTCCGTCACAGTGAACGATTTCACCGAAAAGACCTTCTCTTACCATATTGAGAACAGCAAGCTCGGTTTTACCGTAGCAGCAGTTTTCGAGAAGCATACAGCCAATGCCTGTTTCTTCACTGGTATGTACAAGTCTGTAGCAGTCGTCAATGGAATATGCACCCGCAACCTCCATGCCCACAAGCTTGCCTGCCTTCATGGCATCAATTGCAAGGGGAATATGTGCTTCCCATGCCGCCATAATCATAACGGCATCAACATCCATTTTCATAACATCATCGCTGTTTGTTGTACCGACAGGTGCTTTTCCTGTCTTTTCTTTGACCATGTCAATGCCATGCTGTACTCTATCCTCATAAACGTCACAAATAGCGGCAATTTCAACTCTGTCTTTGAAACAATCAAGGATGTTTCCAAGCACGTATGTACCTCTGTTACCCATACCTAAATAACCGATTTTAAGCATCAAAATCACTCCTTTAATGATATTATACATTGTTAATTTTATAATTGAATGCATAAAAAGCCATAAAATATATAAAATCGGGTAAAGCAGCCCCCGTATCTGTGAGGACAAGGGGGCTCAGTTATTATTCGGATTATTTATTATAAGCTACCATATTGAAGTTCTTGAATTCAAATGTACAGTCATAGTTACCGTGAATTTCATATCCGATATTCACGCCGTCAAAGTACATATCAGACTTTGTAACCTCAAATCCGAAGATATTGTCTCTGTTTGCCCATTCAACGGCTCTGTCGATATGAGGAGTAACATCAAGTCTTATCTTCTTCCATTCGTCACTAGCATCTGCAACGCCAACCGCAGGATTGAAGGAGTTTTCAATACCGTCAAATACAACAGCCATCGGCATACCGTACATATACTGATGCGCCGCTGAGTCGGGAGACCAGCCGGGCTTTACATTGGTAGGTGCAGTAAGACCTATCGGATTATCGGTTGTTGCGCTTGTATTAAACAGACTGAGACCGAACCAGATTCTCTGATTAGGCTGTGCCTTTGGACGCAGATAGAAGTAAATGAGATATTGACATACGTTTCTGCCTTCAAGGTTTGTTGTATTCTTGAAATCAGTCATTCTGACATCAAGCTCGACAAACATTCTGTCGGCATCGGCACTGTTTCTGTCCTTATCCACCTCACCCGTGTAGCTTGTATTCTGCTCAAGAAGCTGGTGAGGCCACCAATTATAAGTATCAACGTCGTGAGGCTCGCCGTTATAAATCTTTGTGGCATTAAGTCTCTGTGTTATAGACTTAAGCTCAGGATTATAGGTAATAGTATTAATGCCGTATTTATCAGCAAGAGTATACTCATCAGTTGTAGTATCTCTGTCATCCCAGAGGTCTACTTTCTCAAAGCCCTCACCTGTTCCCTGCCACCATGGGCCTATCTGCCACAAAGGTGCATCGGAGGTTTCACAGTAATCCTGCCATAAACCGTGATTTGAAGAAGCAATAGACTGATCAACAGGGGCAACATAGAATCCGCGGGTAAAGTCCTCATCCTGCATGAGTCTTGTTGCAGTATAGCCTGCATTTATAAGAGATTCCTGATCGGGATAATCTGCATATTCGGATTTGATAAAGCGGATATAGTCAATCTTATAGGAACCTGCAGAGTTCATTGGGTCAAAGCGGAAGTAGTTTATGTTGCCTTTCCACTTTGGATGCAGGCACATATCAATTTCAAACACATACCATCCTGCAGCATCAAGATAGTAATCTGTTACAGCTTCACCGTAAGAATAATGAGTAATGTCACCGTCAAAATCCTCGGGTTTAAAGAAAATATTATATGTCTTTCCGGAAGCATCGGGCTCGGAAGCATAATCAGCCTTAATTCTGATTCTGATTTTGGTATACTTATCGGCATCAATGGAAACAGACGGGTCAATCATATACGAATCCCATGTTGCATTGAATGAGTAAGTGCCGTCGGAAACAACTCCGTCGGTCATTCTTGTAAGAGTTGTAAATTGACCAAGGTCTGACGCATTGTTAAACTCATAGTCATTTATATAACCTTCATCTTCCCACGCAGCATCAACAGAACCTTTCAGTCTGTTTTCATCAACAATAATTCTGTTTATGATTGAGGAAGCTTCACTTCTGAGTACACCTTCATTGGGAGAAAGATTACCTTCTTCATCAAAGCCGAGAGTGATACCGGATTTATAAAGCATGAGGAATATTTCCGCATTATCGCTATTCTTATGAATGTCGGGAATTGCACAAATGCCGCTGTTTATTGTTACAAATTCTTCCTCGCCGAGAGCTTTTACAAGCATTGTAAGAAGTTCTTCTCTTGTAATATCTCTGTCAAATTCAGACTCGGTAAAGTTACCGACTTCAACAATATCATTTGCATAGGCATAGTCGAGGAATCTATCATACCATGTTGTGCTGACAGCACTGTCACTTCTGGAAAACTTGACGTAATCAATATAAAATTTGACGTTTGCATTTGTCGGGTCAAGACGTATGCCTGTAATAAAGTTGTTCCACGCTTCCTTGGAACTCATTTCAAGTTCAAATTCAAACCAGTCGTATGGGTTTGCAACATTCTTTAAAGAGAATATACCGCTGTTCTTTTCAGAAAGACCGGAATTAATATTTGTTTTAAAGAAAATCTGAACAGACTGATTTGAAATGTTTGCAACGCTTCCGGCAAATCTCTCAAACTTCATACGAACGGTAATCTTATTGTACTTTCTTGCCTCAAGCATGAGACCGTTTATTACAAGCTGAGGGTCATAACCGCCGTTTGCTTTGACGGCTGAAGTACCGATAAGATATCCGTTTTCTTCATCGATTTCACCCGAAGCATTTCCAAAATTCATGCCGTTGAGATTTACAGAATTTCGTTCGGAAAGGTCAATAAGCTTTGATGCATCATCCATATCTTCATAATACTCATATACGGCATCCTCATTTAAAACAACCTTCTTACCGTTCTTCTTTGCATGAAGTGCCGAAGCAATACTGATACCTTCAATAAGCGAAACGTTTTCATCGGAATCAAGAAGAGCCGCAAAATCTGTTTCAGCATCAAAAACATCCGATGACAGCACATCATAGAACGTATCTTCCGAGGGTTTCCATACTATCTTGTTTTCATTTGCCGCAAGCTTCACACCGGATGTAAAGACATACGCCTTTGTCTGACATGTTTCTTTCTCAAGTTCAAAGGCGGTGTCAAAACTGTTCTTTCCCGACTCAAGTTCAAAATTGTCGGACTTCTTGACGGACAAAATATCGCCAAGCTCACCGTATTCGGCAAGGTACACATTATACGTTTCGTCAGAAGAATCAGAGTTCACAAAAGAGCCTTTGACGTTTACATCGGTACCGTCAATTTCTGTCACAACAATGCCGTCTGCAAATGCAGAGTCGGTTTTACCTGTATAATCAACATAGTCAAAAATAATTTCAGCAACCGCAGTATTGGAATATTCTTTAGGGAAAATCTGCGATGCTATTTCATAAACATTACCTGTAACGGGTTCTCCGTAGACAGTAAACTGTTCTTCGCCAACAGAAAGCTTTGTATATGTCTTACATACAAGCTCTGTTTCATAGTTCTTAACCGGAATGTTCTTGAGTACGCCCGTGAAAACATCATACTCATCATTTGATCTGTCATAAACCACATCAGTGCCGTCAGCCTTATTATATCCGACACCTTTAACATACTTTTCGGAGGCAAAAGTCAGTTCTTCAGAGCCGAGAGAATCCTTGGTTGAAATGATATATCCGTACTCATCAATAACAAAGCTTTTCTCTTCCGACTTTGCAAGGGTGAGAATATGAGATTTAAAACGAACACCCATTACACCGACGGTTCTGATTGCCTTTTCATCATAAGACTGCATATAAGAATCCATGCTGAGTTTTGTTGCAATCATTTTTGTCATATCAACATAGAAATACTGAGTTTTTACGGTTACCGCAGACTCCGCACTTGTCTTTTCAACTATTTCAACAAGCACATTTTTTTCTCCGACAGGCACAAAGAAACTATTGACGTTCTCGGTAATTTGTGTCTGCTTACCGTTTATTTCGGCATATCTTATATTACTGCTGCTCTGTCTTGAGCCGATATCAATGTAAATACCATCGCCGCTAAGATGCAACACGCCTTCCATATCATTTTCAATAGTATCGGGCACGGTTACCGCCGCAGGTATACCCAAAACAGAAAGCGACAAAGCACAAAGCATTGCCAAAATCAACACAAGTATCAAACAATTCTTCTTCACGAAACCACTCCTTAGCCATTTTATCATAATTATAGGCAAAACAGGCTGTTTTGTCAAGGCAACAGGGATAAAATGAGAAAAACACGCAACAGTACTTATACTCTGTGCGTGTTTAATATTTGAATTATGTTAAAGGGATCAGTCGACAAGCTCTTTCTTTATGAGGTCAATCATAATGCTTGTGTTAAGCAGAAAGGCATCGATGGGATATGTAGGACGGATTATCTCGGTATAGAAGTTCTCCTCGAAGAATTTGAGCGCATCATCAGCATTTCCGCCGCTTTTAAAAATTTCAACTACATGTTCTGCCGTCTTTCTCAGCACCTTTTCGGAGTTCTCAAGAAAAAATCTTGTTTCATCTTTATCGAGCAATCCGTAATGCGGCACTAGCATATTCTCAATATCAAGCTCCTCTGCCCTTTTAAAGGATTCAAGGGACATTTTATATCCGACAAGGCATATCGGAAGAATGGTATTGTGACCGAAATATACGCCCAATGTTTCAGAGTTGAGAAGCAGTTTATTTTCTTCAAGATAAAAACCCACAGAGCATTTTGTATGACCCGGCAGATTAATGACAGTAAAGGTCATATCGCCTGCCTCTACAATATCGCCGTCCTTAACTGCAATATCAACCTTTAAGTTATCTATGAGGTCTTCATATTCATAAACGCCGCATTTTCTTGCGAACTTTCGGTCAAGTCGTCTCATGGTTGATTTAGCAGAAGTTTTTTCAAATATCCCGGCGGCATATTCACCTGCCACTATCTTTGCATCGGGATACTCCTTCTGCACATACACTGCACCGAGTGCATGGTCATAATGTGAGTGGGTAAGGAAAATATAATCAAGCTTTCGTGTGCCGAGAAGCTTCTTTACGTTTTCACAGAGTTTATCTCCGGTAAAGCCGAAGCCTGTATCAGACAGTATCGACGTCTTGCCGTCATCTATAAGGAATCCGCTGTCCCCTGACATGGGACGCACATCAGTTATTTTTAATTCTCGCATATTATCACCTGAATTATTTTTTGCTCATGAAGTATAGCACAACAAACTTCGTTTTTTACTCATAAAAGTGCCTTTGTATTTTCTTCGGAATACTCAATCTCAGAGGAATACATTCTGACTATGTCAATCATTTTTTCCTTTGTCAGTTTATCTTTGTAATACGACCACAAGGCACCTATCATATAACAGCTGACAACCGAGAATCTAATCCTTTCTTTATAGTCTGCAAATTCAAGGGCGTCTGTAAGATGGCGAAACACAAAATAACACGCAAGCTGTTCAAATGCTATTGCGAAGTCATCATCTTCTAAAATTTCTTCATCGAAAACAAATGACCTGAGATTATCAAGTTCATATGTCCATGCATCATCAAGTCTTTCAAGTGAATGATAAAGACTGCACAGCTTGGGCAATGAAAAATCCATATCAAACCTGAACATGCTTGCCAGCTTTTCAAATCTGCCCTTTATACTAACGCTTCTGTCCTGCAGGACATTGAATACATTATTTCTGATTTCAAAAAACTCTTTTTCCTCATCCGTAAGCGACACTTTATCAGGGATAATTATACTGAATTTATCCTGACAAAACAGCACAATCCGTGCGACTTCCTCGCAACAAAGCCCGAGTCCCGTTTCCACAAAGTCGTCATAAAAATTGCGAAACCTCGGATGAAGGCGGCAGATTTCACACACTGCGTCTTCGCCGCATTCTGATATAATATCACAGAGGTTTTTATTATTCAAAAAAGGGCATCTGTCATTTTCAGACAATACAAAGTGGGGTTCATCCCCTGTTATATTATTTCTTATTCTCTCACCCAATGGTGTATCAAGACTGTTATAGAAATCAAGGGTTTCCCCGTCAACATCTATTTCCCAGCCGATACAGCAATTATGCTTACATTTATCTGCAATGCATTTGAATTCAAGGTAGTAGTTTGGAAAAGCTTCTTTCATTTTTTCACCTTAGCATTTAAGTTAATCAACAAAGCTTACAAGTTCATCGATGGTTTTTCGCTTCTTTTCCCGAAGAACTTCACCGTCCTTGGGATATCCCAGTGTTATGACCAGACGGACTGTGCCGTCGAGACTGCAAAGACTTTCTATTTTTTCGGAATCAAACCAGCCAAGTATACAGCTACCGAGTCCTTGAGATGCAGCCTCTGCGGTTATATACGCAGAAAGAATACCAATATCGATAGAGCGGTAGTCATTATGTTTAAGCTTCGACCCGACGGCTGCAGTTTTAACATATGGCTTTTCTGATATCACAAGAAAAACAGGCACATCGCTTGCAAATCTATTCATTCCCATGCCCTGAACGCATGGCGCAATTTTCTTTGCAGCTTCACCCTTACACACCGTTATATGATACGGCTGTCCGTTACAGGCAGACGGAGAAAGCCGGGCTGATTCAAGAACAGCAAAAATCTTTTCTTCTTCCACATTTCTTTCCGGGTTATAGCTTCTGCACGACTGTCGGTTTCTTGCAATTTCATTAAAATTCATAATAGACCTCACATGAATGTTTATATTTGATTATACCACTAAAAGAGCTGCAATTCAATCTGTTTTAGCAAAAACATTTGACATTCTTCTGATGAAAGCGATTATCCCGTGTATTTCCACCGTTGGGAGATACCGACAGAACAGGGTGTCTTGCCTTTACAATTGAGGCTATTTCATGACGATTCAAACACACAACAGCTTTGCAATTAACCAAGGCGGTTATATTATTTACAAAACGAAATGTCTCCCCTGCTCTTACGAACAAGGGAGACAGATTTTATTATGCTTTATCAGCTTTCGGGATAAAGATCATCACCGGGAATGCCGATTGTGTTTTCATATGCAAGAGTAATATTGACAAGTACATTTCTTGTTTCGGTATCAAGTGTATCATCTTCTAAAAGTGCCTTGGCTGTGTCATATACATTACCTACAACCTTTTCGCCGTAGAGTATGAACTGTTTGCCGTCAACCGTAATCTTTGTATATGTCTTACAGGTAAGATTTGTCTTATAGTTTGCAACGGGAATATTTCTGATTACACAGGTGAAAACGTCCATATCATCGTTGTTTGTGTCAAATACAATGTCGGTGCCGTTTATCTTATTATAAGCAACGCCTGTTACATATTTTGAAAAGTCAAGTGTAAGTTCTTCTTCCCCGAGAACATCTGTAACAGCTACAAGGAAACCGATTTCGTCAATTACGTATTCTTCCTGCTCAGCCTTTGCCGATGTGAGTGCACCGTATCTGAAGCGTATACCCATAGGAGAAGAGGTTCTTATGGATTTCTTGCCGTCTGTTGTCATATAAGAGTCCATTGAGAGTTTTGTATATGTCTTTTCGTTCATATCAATATAGAAGTACTGAGACTTTACAAATTCACCGTCCGCTGTCTTTTCGGTAACCTCAACAAGAAGGTTATCAGTACCCAATGGAATGATGTATTTATCGTTGTTTTCAGTAATAAGTTCCTGCTGTCCGTCAATCTCGGCATATCTGACATTTGATTCGGACTGTCTCTGTCCGAGGTCAATCACAATTTCTTTTATATTCTTTTCGCCGTCGATAACAATTAGAGAAACATTGTCTACAGTTGTAAAGGTATAAGCTCCTTCGGATGCCGTAAGCAGAACATCATTTGCCGAAACAGAGGTAAGAGTAAAGTCTTCTGTAGGTGTTACGGTAAATGAAACCGATGTATTCTCAAGGGCATAGTTCTTATCATTCACGACTGTATTTCCCAAAGTATATTCTACTGTTCCGAATTTTTCTTCAAGATTATGTGAAATGAGGTAGTAAGTATTGGGAATAACGGATACTATATCGGGAACGTCAATATAAACCTTTGCCAAAGTGCCGTCATAATAACGGGAACTTGTATTATATCCCACAAGTGTTGTACCCGCGTTATTAACAAGAGTTCCGCCTTCCAAAAAGACATTTATACCGCCCTGTATGCCGGATGATGCAGGTTCACTGTAAAACACTACTCCGTCCGTGTAATTGGAAATAAGCTTTGCATTATCTTTAAGTGTAAAATAAGACTCTACCGCCGGGTTGTTGGATTCAACCCTTACGGGTACAGCATAATTCTCGGTTGTTTCTACAACTATGTCACCTCCGATAATAAGCTCGGGGAAGCCTGAACCTGTCGCAGCCGAGTTCTGCTGTGTTGACACAGAAAACGGAGAATAAACATAGGTTCTTGAGCCTACTTTATTATAGGTGAATTTACCGCTTCCGATAACATTAAGACGTGCAAAATCGTAATCGGTTTTCTTCGACTTTGTGACATTAAAATAATAGTTTGACGAAGTTGTTATATTATGTCCGTTAAAATCGAGGGTAATATCGTCACCGTCATTGACGTAACAGCTTGAAAGAAGATCATCAATATCTCTTAAAAGTGTTATTGTTGCTTTTCCTTCCACCGCATCAAACGCAGCATCAAGTTCTATATAATATGCCGGCTCCGTTTGTCCGTCAACAAGAACCTTTGCAGAGGCTGTTTTATTACATATTGTACAGGTATGGTTTTCGTCCATATCGTGGCTGCCTTTTGCTATGCTTCCGTAATTGGAATCACAGTCGGCACAATAGTTTGCGTATGTACAGTTTGCAGCAGTGGTCTTTGTATGCAATTTTCTCATGGAATATCCGCATTTATCCCAGGTCGCCGTATGATAATTGGCATTAAGGTATGTATATGAAACGGTACAGCTTTCGTGATGCTTTGATGTGGAAACATTCCCGTAGCGTGTATCGCATACCTCACAGTATGCAAGGTTAAGACAGTCTGCAGGAGTTGTTTCGGTGTGGTCTTCGTCGAATACATCTTTACAGATACCGCAGGTTACCAGGTGGTAAGGATCTGTCGTTCCTTCATAGGTCTTTTCGCCGTCGTGCTCGCATCCGTCAATGTAAACTTCACCGCTTGTCTGGTCAACCAAAATCTTATTGTATTCGGGGTTTTCATCGGATATGAAGTAATCGTTGGGGTTAGCGCCTGCCATACTTGCAGTCCAGTTATAGGTAACGGGGCCGTCAATGTCATAGGCAAAAACTCCGAGCTTTGCACCGGCTTCAAGAGCACCTACGTCAATTCTTGTTTTGCCTTGCCACTGGCTTGTTCCGACAAATATATTAGCCTGTCTTCCGAGAACGTCAAAATTATCATAAACCACAGGCTTTCCCGAAACAACGAATGTACCGCCGCCTCCGAACATAGTCGCAGGATCACCGGGACGAAGCCATATGGCACCTCTGGAAAGATTCATTTTACTGAGTGATGTATTTTGAGTAATAGTACCGCCAGTCATAAAGAATCCGCCGTTGCCCTTTCCGCCATAGTTATAAACAGCAGCGCCCATATTTGCAGAATTATATGTCATACTTCCGCCGTGCATATAAAGGTAGCCGTTATTGTAAACAGCACCGCCGTCGGTAGCAGAATAATTATGATGAATACTTCCGCCGTAAATATTTACAGTACCGTAATTGTGCACGCCTGCACCTCTGTTGGTACCTGTACCTAGATTCTCATTATAGCAGATTTCTCCGCCATAAAGGTTAAAGGTACTATCAGCTGTTATGGCAGCACCGCAAAAGGAATCGCCTACATGATGGGAAATAATGCCGCCGTACATATTAACGGTTGCACCCACAGAGTTTGTGGTTCTTGTTACAATCCCCATTCTGTTTCCGGCAATTCTTCCGTCATACAAGTTAAAGGTGGTATATTTATCGGCAATTACACCGAATCTGTAGTGACCTGCAATATTACCGCCGTACATATTGAAGGTAACGGGAGTATCTTCTAATGTTAAAGCAGTAAGATTTACAAGAGCTTTATTGTTATATGTAGAGGAGGTTGTTGCCGAATCATAGCCGTCAATAACGCCGCCTTCAAGGTCGAGTTCAGTGCATCCTTCGGGAACCTCTTCACCCTGTATCCAGACAAGTCTTCCCGTTGTACCAAGCTCGCCGAGGTATCCGTGATGAATTACACCCTCCGAACAATCGCAAAGGTTGATTTCAGTATTACCCGAAGCTGTTGTTAGAAGAAAATCATAATCATTACAGCTGATAATATTGCCATTCAAGCAGATATTGAGTGTTGTATATGAAGGGACTGTGATTGTGTCGTAAAATGTCACATCTTCGTCAACATAGAAATTATAAGTTTTTGGGGCATCTGCTGTACCTGCGGCAAGCGTGAACTTATAGCTTGTACCCGACATTGTAACGGTTACGCCGTCGACAGATGAAGCCTGAGTTATGGGCGTATAGACAACATTACTTTCATGTCCCGTGTGATTTTCGTCTGTGCATGATGCAACACCGCACACTTTATGTGTATGCGTTTCTGTATCTTCAAAAAGTCCGGCTGTGATATCAATATTTTCTACATTGTCAGATACAGTTACAGCCGAGGGTGCAGCAAAAGTGTTAATACCGAGAATTGTTATAAGGCAAGCAAGTGCCGCCAAAATATTTCTTATATTCTTCATTGTAGTGAAATCTCCTTAAAGTGAGTGCGTAAATTGTAATTTAGAAACCAAAACCGAAATCGTCATTGAAACCATCCGAATCATCTGAGTCGGGTGCTGAGCCGCTGAAGACAAACATAAGGTCTTCATAAGTAAAAACAGTCATTTCAATTTCAGGTGTAAAATAATTCTTCTTTTTCATTTCAATACCCCTTTGTATGTTATCTTAATAATCGTTATTAAGTCTTGCGACAAAGTCATCAAAAACTTTATTGCCGAGTGTCGTAAGGTCGTTTTCAAGCACCCTTTTTATTACAACTTCCCTTTCCTCTTTGGGAATTTCATATATTTTCATAATTGAATCAAGAGTGAGGGTTATTTTGTCTTCGAGTGTAAAATATCTGTCACAGGGAGTGGTCAGTGCCGAAAGCTCAATGCTTGTGCAGACGTTTTCAAGTATTCTGAAGTCGGCTTCGGACATATGCGGGAATCTTTCGCCGAGAAGATGATAGTTTTTCTTCGCCGTCCAGTCCTTTATCATTTCAAGTATATGCTTATGGGTGTAGGAAGAATGATACAGGTCCCATGTTCTTTCGTTGTTTTCGCAAAGAGCAATCTGAATTGCAACCTCCATAGCACAGGACAGCATTGCGTCGCCCGTCTTTTCGTGGGTTTCTTCTATTACATTCAAATGAAAGTCCATTATCTCCTGAACGAGAATGTAAAGCATATCTTCCTTTGTGCGGAAGTAGTAGGTAATGTTACCGAGCTTTACACCCGTTTCGTCCTGAATCATTTTAATTGTCGTTGCAGAATAGCCGTTTTCGAGAAAAAGCTTTACTGCTCCTTTTATGATTCTTATTTCTGTTTCTGACAGAGGGGAAAGCTTCTTATTACGTTCAATAATACTCTTTAACATGCCGTGCCTCCTATTATGTATTTAGTATACGTACTAATATTATCATAGTTGCATTCATATGTCAATATGTTTTTGATATTTTTTTCCAAAAAAGCCAAAAAAACTCCCCTGCTTTTTTACAAGCAAGGGAGGCTGTTTTTAATTATTCAAACAATCCGTCACCGGGAAGACCAAGTGTATTTTCATAATCAAGAATAATACTGTAAAGTGCTTCCTTTGCCTCGGTGTCTGTTTCGGTTTCAAGAAGTGCTTTTGCTGTGTCATAAACATTGCCCGTAACAGCTTCGCCGTAAAGTGTGAACTGCTTGCCGTTTACCGTCAGCTTTGTATATGTCTTACATGTAAGATTTGTCCTATACTGTTCTATAGGAAGATTCTTTACAACACAAGTAAATACATCAATTTCATCATTACTTCTGTCAAAGACAATATCGGTACCGTTTTCCTTATTATATGCAACACCCTTTGCATACTTGGAGAAGTCAAGGGTAAGTTCGGTATTACCAAGTTTTTCAGTAACAGCAACTATAAAGCCGATTTCGTCAATAACAAATTCAGTTTCTTCATTCTTTGCAGAGGTAAGAGCTGCATACTTGAATCGGATACCCATAGGTTCTTTTGTTCTTATGGACTTCTTACCGTCGGTTGTCATATAGGAGTCAAGACTGAGTTTTGTATATGTCATGGCATCCGCATCTACATAGTAGTAAGAAGAAGTTACGATTTCAGGTGTATTGGCACTTGTTTTTTCCGTGATTTCAACAATCATATTGGAAGAAGGCATAACTGTAAAGATATTGGCGGAGTTTTCGGAAACAAGTGTCTGTATACCGTTTATTTCAGCATATCTGACATTTGTGTTTGACTGTCTCTGACCGATGTTGATATCAAGTCCGCCTGTTACTGCACCGTCTGCACCGATGGTGTATGTTTCGGTTGCATTTGTGAGAGACATTTCAGTGCCGTTGGGTGTAACAAGTGTCGCCTGTACACCTGCAGGAACGGTTACTGTCCATGTATAAGTATCAGAACTTTGATTATAAACCCAACCCGACTCAATAAGACCGTGACGGCTTTCGTGAGTTACCTTGAAATTGCCGAGTTCCTTTAAGAATGTAGGCTTGATTGTAATTTCATCAAAGCCGGGCTTATCAATCTTGATACCGCCGAGAGATTCAAAGAAGAATCTTGAGAAGGAACCGAATGCATAGTGGTTGGCTGAACCGAAGGAATGAGGCTGCATACCGTCCCAACGCTCGGTCATTGTGGTAGCACCTGTTGAGAGCATATAGAGAAGCGAAGGATAGGTTTCGTTTGTGAGTATCTTATATGCATCTTCTGCATAACCGTAGTCACAGAGGATGATATAAAGGAATTCTGCCGATGTAAAGCCGCTGTTCTGGTGGTAATCTGCTTTTACAACATAGTTATGAAGTGTTTCAGCAAGAGCTTCCATTTCACTTTCATCAGCAATGCCGAATGCCATAGGAATTACAACACCGCCCTGGCAACGCTGGTTATAGTCATGCTCAGAAGGAATGTAATACTTTGCATTGAACTTTGCTCTTGCGTCTTCAAACTTCTGAGAAAATTCTTGTACATCCGCTGTCTTACCGAGAATAGCAGCAGTTTCAGCCGCATCTCTGTACATTCTGCAGAAGAAAGCAGCAGCATAGAAATCAGCAGAAACACTTACTGTTGACATATGGTCATTATAAGGTGAATAACCGTAGGGGTTTGTGCCTGTGGGAAGTCCGTCGGAAGCAACGTGGCTTTCACGCTCTGCGATTAAATCGAGAAGAACGGGGTACTTTGCTTCAAGAACGTCTGTGTTCTCATAGTACTTATAGAGTGAAAGCGGAACTATATATTCTTCGTCTATCCAGCCGTAAACGCCGTCCTGCATTTTACGTCCGTTTTCGGTCCATGCCGCAAGGAACTGATTATTATTCATATACCAGTTTGCTGTGTTTACATAAACCTGAATATCGCCGTTCCAGAAGTTCTTTTCTCTTGTAGGACAGTCCTGAGGACCGCCGATGATGTTGGAACGGTAGCTTCGTGTTACAGCATCCCAGAGACGCATGATATCTTCGTTGGATGTTTCAACGGTACCTACAATATCATTATCTGTATAGGTATCCATCTTTCTTACGGTATCGAGTGTATACTCTCCGCTGTAGCCTGATAAGTAGATGTATCTGAAGCCTGTATATGTAAATTCAGGCTCGAAGACTTCAACGTCTGCACCCTTACAAATATAAACGTCGATGTTCTTTGCAGAATAAGGAGAACGTCCCGATGCGAGAGAATCGTATGTAAAGTAAACGTCGCCGTAAATTTCTGTGCAGGCTTCGTTTTGGTAGACATCCTCTGCATATCTTACGATTACAACCTCGCCTGCCTTTGTGTTCTTTAAAACAAGCTTTGCTCTGCCTGCCGAGTTTGTACCGAAGTCATAGCAGATGGAAGAATCATTGAGGGTTGACATCTCAACTGCTCTCATTTCGTGTGCCTTGGAAGCAGGATACTTCTGAGGCTCGAGTGCAGGAACAGAGGATTTATTCTTTACGGCTGTTGACCAACCGGAGGTATTTGCACCGACTTCGTTCCAGCCATCAATTTCAAGTCTTGCATCGTATCTTTCACCGAACTGGATATCGTTTTCGTAAAGAGGAGATGCTACTGCTTTCCATGTATTGTCTGTCTTAACTGTCTTTGTTGTACCGTCTGTATATTCGATTTCAAGCTGCATCATGAGAAGCGGTTTATTCCAGTACATATTGGAAACGCTTTCGCTGTTATACCAGCCGTTACCTGTCTGTGCCGCAATTGTGTTTGTGCCGTTCTGAATATAGCTTGTTACATCAAATGCCTGGTATTCGCTCACATCAAGCATTGCACCCGAGATAAACTTTGCATTGTCTACCCTCTCGCCGTTGATGTAAGGAATATATAGACCCTTGGAAGCAGAATAGAGTGTTGCTTTCTTTACAGTCTTTGAGGAGTCGAAATCAGTTCTGTAGTACATTGAACGGCGGATATCTCTCGGATGAAGTCCCGCGTCATTATACATCAAAGGAAGATGTACTGCCGAAGCAAGACTGCCGATACTGTCTACCGTCATCCAGTTTTCAGGTTCTCTATTTTCATAATGTCCGCAGAGAATGTAGAAACGCCACTTACCGTCGGATGAGGACTTGAATGTGTCGCTTGTGCCGTCGGTATAAGTAACCTTTACGGATGCTCTCATAGCGTTTGCCAATTCAAGAGGAGAATCTGTAAGGAAGAAGCGTACACCGAGCTTATTTACGCCCATTTCAACGCTTTCGGTAATGTCTACACACTTCGATACATACCAGTCGTCTTCGTTATAAGAGGGATAATATGCACCGTTTACATAGATATCAAAGCTGTTGTCTGAGTGGATTTCAAGCTCTGCCTTTTGTACTTCCTTCTTTGCTGTGAAGTCGTATCTCATATACTGTCTTGTATTATAGTTACCCCACAGCCAAATGCCCATATCAAGGGTGGAAACGGGTTTATCTGTAAGCGTAGTAAGGTAAGAATCACTTGCAGTAATGAAGTCTGCCGTAATTTCTGTTTCTCCGCCGAGAATCATAAGGTCTTCATTCTTCTTAAGTGTATATGTGAGTTTTGCTTCGCTGCCGTTAAATCTTGCATTTATTGCAGAAAGCTCTGTATCTGTAATATATTCGTAGGGTGAGAAGTC
>JAGAUT010000081.1 GCA_017620655.1 Clostridia bacterium
GTTGATATACTTGAAAAAGATTATCAGTTAGAGGGGATTAATCGAAAGACCGTATTTTTAGCAAGGCACAAATTACTGTGTGCTATGTCTGCTATGCCTTTACCAAAATTATCGGGTGTTGTCCAGATTGACGAAACAGGTTTCAGAGAAAACCAAAAAGGAACAAGAACTGATACAATAGATATGGCAACAGGCAAGAAAAGAGAATTGATTAATGTTTTACCTAACAAAATACCCAAAAGATTACCCAGATATGGCAGAATGCCAAGCAGATTAGGATTTTTAGGTCCAGAATACGCCTGCGCCGTCTGTGCTGTAGATAACAAAGGTCACGCCGTTTCATATATCACTAATTTAGGTAAAATGACAATTGAAAGATTTACAGATTGTTTTGACAAGCATTTTGAGAATATAACATATCTTTGTACTGACGCAAACCCTACATATAACGATTATGCTCAATTAAAGCATATACCACATTATATTAGACCATCTTCTTATGTAAAAACCCTTATTGACAGCGGATATATCACAAACTGGAGAAAATATGATTCAGACAGTACAACCATACCAAATGAAGTTGCAGACGAAATCGAAAATTTATATGTTACCAAAAGGGATATTATGAAAAAGCTGTATGATTCAGGTCTTATAGATTACATAGAATTTACTGAAAATATGCCTTTTAATGAATTCTGCAAACTCAAAAAGCAATACGGATTAAATCTGTCAAGAGTGAACTCATTTCATAACTACCTGAAACTTAACATTGAGAAGATAATGACAGGCGTAGCAACGAAGTATTTACCTGATTATGTTGGTGCATATACCTTTATATATAATTGGAAAACTGACTATGGAACTACACTTGCATCCTTGAAAGACGCTGAAAGTGTTTTAATACAGTTATTACAGACAAAATCCGCATATACCCTGAAAGCTATTGCAAGTAAATCATTCTTTATTGCACCTCAGCCAACAGGTAGATATATAGCACTTATAGACGAAGAAACAAGAAAAGCAAGAAGGATTTTAGACAACAAGTTTTTCAAATTTGACGAAGAAGACAGGGTTGTATCCTTTGACAAACTAAAATACCTGAAAAACACTAATGAAACGAAATTAAGGGCAAAGGCGAAAAAATACAAAGTCAGGGGATATTCAACAATGTCACATTGGAAACTGTATTCCGCATTGAAAGAACTTCCAAATGTAAACGAGATTGTATATGAACTGATACAAGACGATAAGGTTTATTCTATCTATTCTGAGGACGTAAAGTATATGAAAGATAATTGCTTATCTGACAGCGATATAACCTATTCAAGAGGTGGAGATATTGTTGACCTTGACAGACTGCATATTCTAAATAAAACAGGCATTTATACAGATTATGACGAAGACGAAGAATAGGAACTATTTTCTTGATTTTTACGAACTTTAAAAATCGGGTTTGCTTTGTCATTTTCAACACTTTTTGAAATTTACATGTATTCAGCAGGAAAAATTTCAAAAAACCATATCAAAAACCACGTGAAAATCATAAAAACATATAGAGTTGAAAAAATTGAGAGCAAAAACCAACACTTTTGATTAAACACCTTGCAGTTGTCCCAAAATCCTATAGATTTTAGGACTTTAAAACGATTGCAATAACAATAACCCTAATTTTCAAATTACAGACATTGAAATATCAAATTACCTAAGATATAAAAATATTCCCAAAATCTCTATGGATTATGGGAATAGGAACTAAAACAAGATGTTAAAAGAAAAGAGTGCGGGATTTTCCCCACTCTTAAAAAATTTTACATCATAGGTTTCTCTGTAATACTTATTACTTCATTATCTGCTATATCAAAGAAAAATGGCATTTGTGGTTGAGAATTCTCATAGGTATTTAGATATTTAACGAAATCGTCCTTATTTTTAGTAGAAAATTCTCTGTCAGCACCTTTTTCTACAAAATCATTTTTCCAATCAATAAAGTTGTAAACAGTATCTTTAGTTAGCTTGTACTCTTTTAATTCAATTTCAGTATTATTTATGTAATATCCATTTGGCATATCAAAATTCGTTAATTTGAGTTCAGCTACTCTATCTGTATCTTCAGTGGTAATAAATTCAGCAATATCAACAACAATTACATTATCTTTTATTTCCTTTACAAATGCACAAATTTCTGTTTTATTCTCTACCACCGTATTGTTATTACAAGCACAAACAGAAAACATACATACAACAATTAGAAATAATAACACAAATTTCTTCATAACAAAGACCACCTTTCTAATATTTAGACTTAATTTAAGGGAATATAACCCCCTATATTGGTATTATAACACGAAAATCCCCTAAAGTAAATAAGCACGAGCAATTTTTTCCATTAAAATACAATTAAAATTTTTTTCAATGTAAAAATCCAAAAACTGTGTGTTATTCCAATGTTTCATTCAAAGCAACATTATTTTGGACTATATAATCCTAATTCCAAAACAAAAAAACGCACGAACCTGTAACGCTTGTCCCTGCAAATTTGTTGTTTGCGACCGTCGTCGTTTGACAGTCGCAAACGGTTATTTAAGCGACACCTGGGAAATGATTATTACTAACATTGCCCGTGTGTTGTCAGCGGCGACTCGCCGCACTCCTAAGCGGGTAGTACCCGCCGGCAATTCACGGCATATGTTTGCAACAAACAAACCTTTGGTGTCGCTTAAATAACCCCGTTTGGTCGGTATAAATCCGACCGACCAAACTCATTCCGCATTTTGCATTTTGCATTTAACTCCTAACTTCTAACTTCTAACTTAAGTAAAGGCTTCTCGCACAGCAGACGATATCTTCTTTAAGCTTTGGATAATATTCACGGCTGTCCTCATCAAATGAGCTGATTTTAACACCGCCGAGAGTTGCAGAAGAATGTATGTATTCGTTCATTCCGATGTACATTGTCACATGACCGTTATAGTAGATTAAATCAGCAGGCTCAAGCTCCGAAAAAGAAATCTTTTTTACATATCTCGCATCAGGCTCTGCATCTCTGTATAGGGACAGCCCGCAGAGAAAATAGCTCATGAAACAAAGTCCGGAGCAGTCAATGCCGAAGGTGCTTTTTCCGCCCCAGCGATAAGGCGTGCTTAGATAGGAAAGTGCTGTTTTTACTATCTGTCCACGCTTACGGTCTGACAACGCGGTGTGTGAAAGTTCACTGTGTTTTTTTACACATCCTGCAGGTGCAAAATATATATTCTCTCCATGCACAAGACATACAAATCTGTCATCGGGACTCTTTGACTCCTGTGCCGTAATTATACTGCCCCGAGGCAGAGTTATAACGGGAGGAAATCTGTATTCAGGATACTTGTACAGGTCGCAAAAGAAAGATGTCACAACATATTTTTCGCCCGAAAGAGTGTTTTTTGTCAGGCAGGATATATCCACATAACCGCTATATCCGTAGTCGGTCGTACAAAAGACAAATCCTCCGTAACTTTCGTCCGAAAAGGTTACGCTTGTGCCGTAAAGAAGCTCGTCTGTCACCTCGCTTTTACCGTCGGGGCAAAGGTGCATAAAGCTTGTGGGTTTTGATACGTAATAATCCATAATATCACTCGCTTTCTACTGGTTATTTTACGCCGGCAGCGGCGGGAGTGATACAAAAAAGGAACGGCAAAGCCGTTCCTAACTCCTAACTCCTGCGGGGAGTCCCCGCTGACAACACACGGTATATGATTGCAACAAACACTCTCGGTCGCTTAAATAACCCCGTTTGACCGCCATAACGAGGGCGGTCAACCTCATTCCTCATTCCGCACTCCGCATTTAACTCCTAACTCCATCGTAACATGAACCACGCCTTCTTCAAGGTACTCATCAGAAACAGTTTCAAAGCCGAGTTTTTTATAAAAGCCTTCGGCGTGCTTCTGTGAATGGAGTATAATTTTTTCACAGTCAAAGTGAGATTTAACCGCTTCAAGTCCCCTCTCCATAAGTTTTCGTCCGAGACCCTTGCCGTGTTCTCTCGTCAGCACTCTGCCGATTTTAACGGCATCTTCGTATCTGAAGGCTCTGAAGTATGCTTCCACCCTGCCCTCATTTTCAAAGAATACGTGAAGAGAATCGTAATCCACCCCGTCAATGTCAAGACAGACAATGTTCTGCTCTAAAAGAAAAACTTCCATACGAGCCTTTAGTATTTCGTAGATTTCCGAAGCTGTCAGCTCGGAAAATGTTTTTGCGTAAAAATCCATGTGATACCTCGTAAACGTTTTATAAAGTGAAAAAGGCAACATTCCGTTTGCAGAATGCCGCCTTTGAATTTAACGTAAAATACCCTGTACGATTCCGAGAATAAGATGTGTACCAAAGAAAGATACAACACCGCAGATTACAGGTGCAAGAAGCTTGTAGCTCTTCTCAATGTTTGCCACCTTCTTGCAGAGGACAAACAGAACGTGCCATATTGCAAAACTTGCGGCAATTACAAGTAAAAGTACAATTATGTTTGAAAAAAGCGAAAGAAGAATGTGGTAAGCCGCTGCAAGTCCCCAGCCGATTGTGGCACAGTTGAGGGCATATCTTATCTTGCTGTCGGAGGACTCTTCCTTGTTGTAGGGTGTAAACTTGTAAACAAATCCTGCAAACTTGCTCTTTTTTGCCTTGTCAATTGCACCTTTTGCATCCTTGTAAAGGCTCTGAAGGTTGAGATCCTCATTTTTGGTTTCATCCTTCTTTGAAACGTCCTCAGAGGTCTTCTTTTCCTCTGCCTTTGGTGAGCTGTTTTCATGTTTCTTTTCTTCGGAAGGAAGAACAACGGTAGAAGCTTGCGAAGGGTTTTCGGAGGAAACACCCATAACCGCCTGAATGTGCTTTACCATCTTTTCAACTGCAGATACCTTGCTTTCAAAAGCCGAGTATCTCTGAACGTCTGTCAGATAGAAATTAAAAGCCTTTTCAAGCTGAATATTTTCAATCATGAAGGGAAGAACAAGCTTACCTGTGTTGATAGCTCTGTCAAGCTCCTTCTTTACCCATTTTGAATGCTGAGTCTGTTCGGAAAGAACGAGAACGAAGACAGTACAGTTATTGATTGCATCGTCAATTTCATCCGCATAGCTGCTGCCACCGGGAATTGAGTCAGGCGCCATCCAGCAGTTGATTCCGTTTTCTATAAGTACTTTTTTTACCCAATAAGCATCATCAATGTCGTTTGTCTGATAGCTTATAAATGCGTACTTGTTTTCCAAAAAATATCACCTCAAAGACGTATTTAGTCTATTATATCACATTTTTTTGCACATTTCAACCCAATTTTACAAAATCGTTGACAAAAGGCAGAATTTATGCCAGTGTATATGCCTGAACAGAAAGTTCAAGTGCCTTGTCATCCTCCACGGGTGTATAGGAAACAGTTCTTTCTTCATTCGGCAGAAGCGAGAAGTAGTTGTCATCGAGAACAAGGTTTCCTTCGACTTCAACAGCATGGATATACTTGTCAGTATTGAAGGTAATCGTCTTATTTTCTTCATCAAGGATATATGACACATCGCACTTTTGGATTTTCAGAATACCGTCCTTGTAAAAGGATCTGTCATTATCGGTTTCTGCGACGATTATGCTGTCATCGTTCTTTTCAAAGCTGAAGACTCTGACGGTAGTACCGCAAAGCGTAAATGCCGTACCTGAATATATTTCACGTTTTTCGCCTGTTTTGGTGTCAAGTGAGAATACGTTTATTTCAACAGCCTCGTCGTTATTGCCGTCGTTGGCTACAAGAACAGAGTATTCGTCATCTTCCTTGTCAATCATGCAGACTACGGGTTTTGTACATCTTTTGAAGCTGTAGTACGCAGACTTTGGCATATTGTAGTAGTCAATGAACGACCAGCCGGAATATGCGGGCCAGCAGTCATTTAGCTGCCAGAAAATGTCGCCCGAACAGAACCAGCGCTCACGTCGAAGCTGCTCTAAGCTGTTTCTTGCGTTTTCAAATTGAATGTACTTAAGCTTGAAGTCCCTGTCTTTGCCATCCTCAAATTTTCCGAGGATTTTTTCTGTCAGAAGAAGCAAGTATTCATAAAGGCTTTTTGCCAAATCGGGATTTGACTTTGTATGATATTCACGCATGTATCCGTCGTCGCCGTAGATATCCTCATCCGTCATAAACTTACGGCTCGAATAGGTGCTGACAGCACCGAAGGTAGGCTCCTCTGCGATAAAGCGTGCCGAGATTGTCTTATATGCGTCCTTGTAGTCGGAAAGGTCGTCCTTTTCAAGGTAGGCGAAAATGTCGCCGAGATGGTTTGTGTTATGGGTAGTACCTGTGGTATTTGATGCGTAAAGCTGTCCGCCGTAGGGACTTGACGGCAGAAAATCACGCATGGGGTCAAGATTCATAAGCACGGGATGAATACCATACACCGCACTGCTTCTTCCCGTGTAGTCCTCCATAGTATCACTGCCTGCCGTAGCGTTTTCGTTATCGCCCGACCACCACATAAGGCAAGCCTTGTTACGCAGCAGCTTTGCGGCATATTCCGCTTCCTTCTGAAGCTCCGAAATGAACCACTCTTCCTTTTCGGGATAGCGACCGCACGCCATGAGAAAGTCCTGTGTTACCATGATACCGAGCTTTGAACATTCGTCATAGAAATGCTCACACTCAAAAGTGCCGCCGCCCCAGACTCTTATCATATTTACGCCCATTTCTTTGGAAAGACGCAGAATTTCAGAGATTTTTTCTTCATTTCCGCCCTTATCATACGGCTCACAGGGTACCCAGTTTGCACCCATACAGAGAATCTTCACTCCGTTTACAACAAGGGTAAATGACGAAAACTCCTCATTTCTGTCGTAGACTTTATCAAAATTCGACTTTTTCAGTTCAAGGCATCTGTTGTAGTTATAGCTTCCCTCGGCATCGGTCTCCTGAAGGATTTTTACGGTTCTGATACCGAACTTTTCGGTGTGAATTACCCTGTCGTCACATGAAACAACAAGTGTATAAATCGGCTGCTCTCCGTAGCCGAGAGGATACCACAAATCTGCGTTTTCGATTGACAGATTAAAGTCATATCTTGGGTAAGAAACATATTTTTTATGTGTCTTTACAACATAACCGTCTTTGTCGGCAATCTCAAAGGTATATACCTTTCCGAGGGCATCCCGATTTATGTTTGCGGAAATTCCGATATATGCACCGTAAGAGTCTATACTCTTGGTGTAGACATAAACAGAATCAACCCTTGCCTCGTTTTCTTCGTAAGAAATCAGCGAAACTTCGCCCATGCCGCAAGTTACAAATCTTGCAACCCAGTCCCAGCCGTAGGTACACTGCATACGTCTTGTGTTCATTCTTTCCTTTGTGAAAGCACCCACAGCCAAGGGTTTATCTTTTACTTCTCTTATGGGTGAGCGGAAGTACACATCTATCTTGTTTTTGCCGATTTTCACCTTGTCCGTAACGTCAAAATTATAGGGAATATGTCCGTTAAGGCATGACGAAACAAGCGTGCCGTTAAGGTACACGTCGCAATATGTATCGAGCTTACCAAAGCAAAGCTCTGTTTTATGACCGACTGCATCTACATCAAATTCCCTTTCGTAGTGCCAATCCCAGTTTTCGTACTTCTCAAACTTTTGTGAGTTATCACGGTAGAAAATATCGCACTTTTCTATGTCGGCGTTTACTATGTCACATAGGACGCTTCCCGGAACGGATGCGTTAAGAGAAAGTTTTTCGCCCGTATCGGGGTTGGAGCCCGAAAGAATCCATGTGCCGTTTAATGATAGTGTGTTCATAATTGATTCCTTTCACAATTCTCGAGTTGCAAAATATGAGTAAGTATGTATTACTTAAGGCTTCCCCTTGTCAAGAAGGGGGCGCTGTCAGCGTAGCTGACTGAGGAGGTAAAACACACGCTTTCAAACCTCATCCGTCAGACCTCATCCGTCAAAATCAAAGATTTTGACACCTTCCCCAAATCTTCGGGGAAGGCTTTGAAACAGTCTTTATTACAAACGACCGTGGAAACTATCCCTCCACAATCTCAACACCGTTCGGTGCTTTGACTGTACTTACAACTTTTCCGTCAACATTTTTGTGTTCAACTTCAATAACTCCATAGGGTGTAGGATAAGTCCCCTTTACCCATTCAAGGTCGCAGAGACAAGGTGAAATCTTAATCCTTTTGCATCCTGCCTCAAGAACCTCAACGCCGAGAATGTGCCTCATCATAAAGGGCACAGGGCCGCTTGCCCATCCGTGGCAAAGGGAATGACGAAGCTTTTGGTAGCAATGCTTGCCGTAGGTGGTGTGAACGTCAATTTTACCCTCGGGTACGGTTTCGTCAATTCTTGCTGCGTTCTTACACCAGTCAATATCAAAATCTTCCCAGAAGGTAGTTGCACCCAAATCAAGCATTGCTCCCCAGTAGCCTCTCACGATTTCGAGTGCCTCTTTTGTTCTTCCCATCTTTGAGAGAGCTAAAAGTACATAGTAGCCATAGAAGGTGGAAAGTCCCGAGAGCAAATCCGCCGTCAAGATTTCCTCGGCTGTTTTTTCGTCAATAAGTCCCGAAAGGTAGCACATTGCAGTAACCTGCTTGTTGCCCTTATATTCGGGGACAATCTTCTTTAAGTTCTCGGCAGTATCAAGGCACTTTCTTTTCATGTCCTTGTCGCCAAAGATTTCAAAAATGTCGGCGGCAGAATTCAAAGCCATTACCATACTGCCTCTGAAGCCTGCTTCCATTTCGGGAGTGTTGGCACTGCTCCAGTCAACAAAGAGATAGCCGCCCTTAAAATCGACCGATCCGTCGGCATGGATTTTTTCGCAGAGCAGATTTACAAGTCCCGTCAGATATTCCTTCTGTTCAAGAAGATACTCCATATCGCCGTTTTTCATATAGTAATCCCTGTGAATTGTTATCCATGTGCCGGAGTAGCTGGGGTAAATCATCCAAGGAGTATCGTTATCAAGTGAAAATCCGTCACGGCACAAATCAAGGCTTTTTCTTATGCTTTCGTCATCCCCGAACACCGACAGTATTGTAGAAACCTCGGGGTGCATATCCCCTATCCACACAAGTCTGTCACGCTTTATGCCGTCCCAGATGTAGTCCTGCATATTGAGATGAACGGTATATGCGGCGGTATTGAAAATTTCGTTTATTCTTTCATCGGAACAGGTGAAACTGCCCTTGTATTCTATGTCCTTATACTCAAAAACCGCCTTGACGGAGCTAAGAGTAAAATCACCGTCTATTGCCTCGATTTTAAGAAATCTGTAGCCTGTAGAGCCGAAAATCTGTGTTGAAAGATTGCTCATGTCAACCACCATGTCACGAAAGGCATGGTCATTGAGTGCGCCGTTTCCGTCTCCGAGGGCGGACATTGCTTCGGAAACGCTTTCGCCGAAAACAAGTCTCAGTTTTCCATAGGTACAGCCGCTTCCGTAGGGGTTCTTTTCGCTCTTTTCAATCTTGCCCGTTGTAATGCTGACACCGCCGTGGAGTTCGCTTCCAAAATCAAGGACAACATATGCGCCCTCTTTGAGAATACACCCCTCTTTGCTTCCGATTACCGCCTGTCTGGGTGTATCTGAAAGGAGATAGTCGGCATTGTCCGCACCATTTTGGGTAACAACCCTTGTGGGAACAAGGTATTCTTTTTTTAGTGTATTTTTCTCGGTGCTGTATCTGAAATTATTAAGGCTCATGGTCTTAACTCCTTGGTGGACAAATGTATTAAGGCTTCCCTGCTTTGCGGGGGAGCTGTCACCGACAGGTGACTGAGGAGGTCTTTTGGCTTTCTGATTCAACCTCATCCGTCAAAATCTGAGATTTTGACACCTTCCCCATATCATTGGGGAAGGCTGTTTTTCACATTCTCTAACGATTTATCTTCAATATGTCATCCGCAAACGCAAACTCAAAACCCGCATCCGACATAATCTGACACGCCTTCAAAAGCTTTTCGCCGTGGTCAGGTTGATAAGCAAAATAGTCGGGATAGAAGTACTGCTCATGTCCGCCGAAGGAAGCAAACTCGCAGGGCAGAAGTTTTTTGTATTCTTCTTCCATATCCTCGAGCTTTGAAAGGTTTATAACAGTTCCGTGGGTAAGAAGCTGTTTGAAATATACGCCGATTTCCTCATCGTAAACAGCCTTAAAATTAAGGTTTGTTTCATCAAGCTGTTTCTGCGTCAGGTGATTGTATGCACAGACAGAGGTGGAAATCGCCTTGTCGAGCGAAATTCTCGTAAAGAGCTTTGTTTCGGGCTGTCTGTTATGAAGCACTCTGAAGGAATGTCCGTAAGGAAGCGTGGACAAATCCTCCTCAAGCTCTCTTGTATCACCGCCGGTGGAGTTAATAAGAACAATGCCGTTGTCAGCAAGTGCACGGCATCCTGCCTTGCTGATAGGTCTCCAGTGGGAGCAGACCACATTTGAAAAACTCTTTTCTCCTGCAAAGCGGATAACCTCGTTCTTTATGCTGAGAAAATCCTTCGTCATATCCTCATAGGAAATGTTGATTAAAGGATAGTCGGGAAACTCCTGCTTTGAGTGGTAGCCGAAGCGAAGCCAGTCGGAACAAGCTTCAAACTCAGCCTTGTATTTGTCGGTCATTTCGGAAAGAGTAAATTCGTCTGTGCCGTAAAAATAATCGGTGCGGTAAAAGACGTTCATCTGCACCTTAAGACCGTATTTTTCATGGGCTTCTTTAAAGACTTTAAGGTAAAAATGGTCGAAAATCGAGTCGTAATTTCCGCGTGTCAAGTCTCTGAAAAGCCAGATTACGTCATCAAAATAAAAGAAGGTTTTTTTCATGGCATTTACCTTTTTATCCTACAAACTCAAATTTCAAAGTTTGTTTTCTTTCTTCGCCGGGTTGGAGGAACTCAAGCATTCCCTTTTGTCTCATTACATCTCTGCCGTCGGGATTGCAGTTGCCGGGTTCAAGACCCATAACGTAGTCGTATTCACCCATCATCTTCCACTGGGTAAAGCATTTAAGCTGTTTTGTGTCAAAGGTCATCTTCATGCCCTTTTCAATATCGGGATTGAATACCGAAACCTCAGCTGTACCCGACAATTCATGGTAGAAGCACATTTCTTCATAACCGCTCTGAGGCTTTTCTGCCTTTAAGCAGTTTTCAAGCCCCGTTGCCGAGTGTTCATTTCTCGGAATTACCTTTGTGGCAGGTATCTTTATTTCCACATTCTCGGAAATGAGGGGGTAACCCATGTTGCAATGGTACATGATTTCATAAGGAAAAGTCGCAGAGCCGACGTTCTTGACCTTGTCTGTCATTGTAATTACATTTTCATCAAGGGATACAACATATTCCCTTTCAAGCACAAGCTTATGGGAGAAAATCCGAGCATCGCGGACAAGAGCCTTTATATGAAGTCCGTCGCTCTCTTCCCAATAGCCAAAGCTTTCACAGGGAGTGTTGGAAATTGTGCCGTGAAGCGGAAGTACTTCACCGTCATCCTCGCAGGGATTTCCCACTGCCGTAAGTCCGCAGGTGGTGCAGAAACCCGCCGTAAAGGACTTTAAGAAGCCTACGCCGTCTTTGTCGTAATATTCTGGCGAAACGTATCCGCACGCCGAGATAAAGCTGAAGTTGTCGCCATGAAGGGAAAGGCGTGTGATGTCTGCACATCTGTCAAGGCTTATCCAGAATTCAAGTCCCTTTCCGTTTCTTACATAAAGCATTCTCATGCCGTCACCTTTTCCGCCGCAAAGACGCATTTCTTCTATGCCGTAAAGCTGTTTGGGATGTCCTGTGTATTTGTTCATGGCGTCTACCTCTTTTCATCATAATTATTCAAGGTAATTATAGCATGGCAGGGAATAAATTACAAGAGAATACATAAAAAAAGCACCTCTTTCGAAGTGCTTTTTCTGAGCAAATTTAAATCTTGGTCTTAATCTCAACCCTGTCGCCGTCAACGGTATATTCAAGGTCGGCTGCATTGCAGAATTCATCAAGAGGAAGATAGGGAAGACCGTCGTACATTTCAACAGGTCTTTCGAGTTTTACTTCTTTACCGTCAATCAAGGCAGTATCCTTGCCGATAGTCCAAAGAGACTTCTTGTCGTGGTAGGACTTCACCATAAGTGTCTGTTCTTCCTTATCCCACTCGTAATAGGTTCTTGTAAACAAATGGAAGTGTCTCAGCGGCTCAAAGGAAATATAGAATTTTCCGTCCTCAACCTTTGTTCTGTAGTGGCAGTTATATTCTTTGCCGTTAATATTGGTCTTGTATCTTACCTTGCCGTCGTCAAAGGTGAGAGCCTTGAGGTATTCTATTTCAAAGTTTCCTTTCGATTCTGTCGGGTCGATTCTGATTTTTGTAATTCTGCCGCACCATTCGGGATTTTCCTTTGTGAAGAATACAAGCGAACCGTCCTCGGCAGAAGTTCCGGAAAGCAACATTCTTGCACCCGCAAAAGCCTCGTCACCCTCTCTCATAAAGAAAACCTGAACAGGCGAAGCTTCGGGTCTTTCCCAATTTACGGGGAAATCTGCACTTGCCGTTGCAATCTTAAGGCTTATTGCATCAACACTCTCTGCATCAAAATCCACATCCGTTATAATCTGAGGGTCCCATGTACTTCCGTGACCGCAGACTCTGCCATCCTTAAAGGAAAGGGTTACTTCATTTACGCCTTCCCACATATTTACGCTTTCGGGTGTGTTGTAATTGTATTCGCATACTACCTTTGTGGGTGCTTCTCTCTTTGTGTAAAGAAGTGCACTGAGAAGCTCGCGTCCTTTGGGATAGAGATAGCTTATTCTGTCAAGAGAAGCCTGTGAGGGTCTGTCCGACTCAAAGCTGTCGGCATTCTTTGTGACAGCCTTTCTCATTTCATTAAGGTATCCAAAACCCTTGAGATTGCCGGGACAGATGTATGTTCCCTCGCCGTATTCATTCCATGTCGAGAACATCATGAGCTTCTTTTTCCATTCCTCGTCAAAATGAGAATATGAAGGAAGAACGTCATCCTTAAACCACTTTATAACCTTACCCATGTCCTCGCAGTCAATCATGGGGTGTCTTGATTTTCTCCATGCAACGTCATTGTAACCCACGGAAACTGTAGGTACAACGTGTAAAAGCTTCGAATCTATCTGACTTTGAATTCTGCCAATCTGATAGTCGGGCACATATCCGTAATGTCCCCAGCCGTAGGCATATACACCGTCGATGGATGCACTCTTTCTGTTTTCATTCGGCTCACCGCAGGTAATAATTGCCATGTCCTTGAAGCCGCATCTCTTTGCCGAAGCACGAAGAAGCTCCATAACCTCCTTAACCTTGTCATAGCCGCCAAGGTCACGCGCCACCTTTTCGATGTTGTAAACCGAAATGATTGCAACACCGTCAATGCTTAAATATCTTGGGTCTGTAAAGAAGTAATCTTCAAAATACGGAATGTAGTAGTCTTCAACGTCTTTAGGTGATGCAGGACTTCCTGCACCTGCTTCCCAAATGAGGGCAAGCTTCATATAGTCTGCATACTTTGCCTTGAAGTGGCCGTTGTGAATTGCATCCGAAAGGACAGTTTTTAGATTTGGTGCTTTTGTCTGTGAGCAGTACCAGCAGTAAAATTCGCAGTCAAGACCGTGTTCCGCCATCCACTTGATTTCCCAGTCGGCAGTTTCGGGCAGGCCTTCATCGTAGAAGCCGAGGTATGTATGATTGTCCTTGAATGCGCTTATGGCATCCCAGCCTACGTGTTCGCCGTTGTGCCAGAGTGAGCAGATGTTCATACCCGTAACATATCTGTCGTCCTTTTCGGGAAGTACGGGAGGCTTTGGATAGTCCTCGGGTTCAGGCTGAACAATGTAAGCAAAAACATCTGTAAACTTCATTACACCGCCCTTTTCGGGTGTGTAGGAAATCGAGATACCGTCAAAGAAGTCGGCATCAAATGTAACACTCTGACACTTTTTGCCGTTGAGATACACTTCTGCTGTCTTTGTGTCTGTATCGGCAACGACCATGAAGGTCTGCCATACATATGGGTTATGCTTGCGAAGAACATCACCCTTTTCGGACACAAGTGCCGTGCCTTCGTCAAAGAAATTAAGTGTTTCCTTGCCGTCTGTTGTCAGTGAAAGCTTTACACCCTCACCCGATGTATTTTTTGTAAGATATTTTACTTCAAAGCAAACCTTACCCGTCTGCTTTTCAAATTCACGTCTGCACTTGCCCGACGCACCCTTTGAAGCACAGATTACATTTGTATAGTGCTTGAAGCCTTCGTAATAGTAGCTGGTATATGCAGAGGCACCCTCGGTATTTTCAATTATCCAGTTATAGAAAAGAGCACCGTCTTCATGAACTTCGTTTCTGTCGTTTACAAGGTAGTTGATATGAAGATGTATCTGCTTTAAGTGACAAGCACCCTTATCACCGCCGCGGTAGCCCGCAACGTATCTTGCAATGTTATCTGTCAGCACCTCATATGTGCCGCAGTATTTTCCTGCAAAAGCAACCTTTGCCTGCTTTTTATCAATATCAAATTCCACATTCAAAGAGTGAAGCTTTCTTGAAGCTTCAACGGGAAGAGCTGTGTCATTCCAGTAGAAAAGACCGTTCTTCTGAGAGAGTGTAAAGGCAACATTGTCCATATCGTCATAAAACTCGATAAAGAAGCCGTCGCCGCGCTTTATTGCAAAGATAAAGTTAAGACCTGCCACGCCTTCTCTTATAGGCATAAAACGGCGTGAAAGTGTTGCCGGAGCATTGAGGCTGTCCTCTGTTTCAAGATCATACCCTCTTTTCCAGCAAGGGTCGGTCGAATACTTTGCTCCTCTTGCGTCAAGGTCATAGCCTGACGGTACAAGGTGATTTGTTTCGTGCATATAAAGGTCGTCTACAATATATACAGCGTCCTTTGTTCTTCGTGTGTCAATTTTCATCGCAAACACCCTTTCACTATTGTAACATACATTTGTCACTTTTTGTATATTTTAACACACCAATATGAAAAAAACAACCCCGTTTTGAGGTTGTTTTTGATTTTTTATGAACTTTTTTACCTAAAACACGGCTGATGTTATGCTCTGTTTGTTTCCTCATACCACTCATTAAGAACTTCGACGTTTTCTCTTATCTGGTCGTGGTACTTTTGAAATACGCCTGCGACGGCGAAATCATTGGGCTTTAAGGCTGTGAAAATGGTGTTGTAGGCATCCTTTATTCTCTCACGTCTGTCGGATTCTTCTCTTTCTACAAGCATCTGTCCGCCAGCGAAAATCTTGAAGGCGATAATTGGCTTTTCAACCTTCTTCAGAGTATTCAGCATAACTTCTCTGTCTTCGGGGATGATTTTTCTGATAAGGCTCTTGTTCTTGCCGGTAATAAAACCGCTCTGTTCTCCTTCTCTGCCCCGTCTTAAATTGTACATACACGCCATGTAAAAATCAATGTCCCAGTTTTCCTTTTCGGAAAGTTCCACAATTTCGGTGTAATGTGTGCCGAGACCGAGTTTTATGTCAAATGTGCGAAGGTGCTTTAACATTTCATAGAGCTTGGGCATGGTATTTGTCTCGTGACAAAGGTCTGTATATGTACCCGAAAGATATACACCGATTGGTTCTACACTCATCATCATGTTCATGCTGACGGATGCCGTCTCAAGACTTAACATCATGGGTGAGTAGGTTTGGAAGATAAAATTCATCTTGCCGCCGTTTGAACGGTAGTGCTGAAGAATTCTGATGATATAAGGGTCTGCAAGGGGAAGCATGGTGTTTATTCCCATTTCTTCCATTTCGTGCATTGCCTCGAGGATTTTGTCCTCGGTGTGATAATCTATCATTTCCTGCTTGGAAACGTACTCGGTAATGTAGGAATGTCCGTTGAAAGGATTATCTCCCGCAATAAGCTTTGACACCTTGTGTCCGAAGAAATCAACATATTTCATAATTTTTTCTCCAATCATGCAATATTTTTCTATCTCTATCCGATGCTATATTAACACAAATACAGCTTTTTCTTCAAGCAAATATGTTTATGTAAATGGCAGTTTTGAACATTTTTGCCATTGTCATGTATGTTTTTTCTTGCATTACACCGTATACTGTGATAAAATTTCATTAAAGATATGAGGATTGGAGAATAAAAAATGACAAAATTCAATCTCACCGCCGCCGTTATCGGAACGGGATACATAGGCACTCAGCACCTTGAAGCCTTGAAAATGCTTGTTTCAAAGGTGATAGTTTGCAACGCCGATGTGGAAAAAGGAAAGGCTGTTGCCGAAAAGTACGGATGCAGATTCTATGCGGACTACGAAGAAATGTTCAAGCAAGAAAAGCTCGACTTTGTAAACATTTGCGTACCAACGCCAATGCACTGCAAAATCGCCCTCTCGGCACTCGAACACGGCATAAACGTTCTTTGCGAAAAGCCATTCACCTCAACCCTCGAGGAGGCTTACCTTGTAACACAGAAGGCAAAGGAAAAGAATCTTGCCCTCATGGTTGCCCACTGTGTAAGATTTTCACGCAAATACGAATACTTAAGAAGATGCATTGCCGACGGACGCTTCGGAAAGCTTCTTTCCCTCGAGCTGTACCGTGACGGTCCAAAGCCCGCATGGAGTACAGGCGGATGGCTTCTCGACATTGAGAAGTCGGGAGGTGTTGTAAGAGACGTGCATGTGCACGACACTGACATTGTGAAATTTCTTCTTGGAATGCCCGAAAGCGTTTACACCAAAGGCTCGGCTCTTTGCTGCACCACCCTCTTTGACTACGGAGACGACAAACTTGTTTCGGCAACGGCGTCCTGGAGAAATGCTTCTTCCTTCCCCTTCAGCCCCGGATTTGAGGCGGCGTTTGAAAATGGAGTCATGAAGCTTCACGACAATAAATTTTTGCTGTACACCGACAACACAGTAACAGAAGACCCCCACCTTGCCGAAGAATTTGACAGCTGCATGAAGCACGGGAATCTTGTCACAAACGAAATTGACTACTTCTGTCAATGTCTCGCAAAGGGCGAAAAAAACGACAGATGCAGTGCTGATGACATATGCGAATCATTTGCAATAAGCTTTGCCGAATCAGAAAGCATGAAAACAAACAGAATAATAAAAACAAGCCGCGGATATCAGCGGCTTTTTACATACTCTCCGGGAGTTATACCCATGATTCTTTTATAACAGTTATTAAAGGTTCTTATACTTTCAAATCCGCTTGAAAGGGCGGCACTTGTACTTGAATGTCCCTGCAGGAGAAGTTTGTTGGCGTTGTTTATACGAAGTCTGTTTATGTATTCGTTTACGCCGGTACCTGCATATTTTTTAAATACAGAGGAGAGCTTGCCCCTTGAGAAATAAAAATGGGCGGCAACCGAGTTTACGGTAATGTTCTCGGCAAAATGCTCGTTGATGTACCCTACAATTCTGTAGAAATCGTCCTTGGAACTTTTGCCGGTGCGTGCCTTTGAGGTGTCGGGAAAATGCTGCTGCAGAAAAAAATACAGGGCGGCAGAAATTGCCTTGTAGTAGCTATTTTTTTCCGAGCTGTCTGTGTCTTCCTCGTATTCCATAAGGTCAAGAAGAGAACTAAGCTTGTTTTTTAGCTCTGTGTTCTTTTCTATTTCGTCATAAGTAATGTGAGTTTTCAATGGAAGAATCTTATCCGTAACGCCAAAAAGAATGTTGGGATTGAACTGAATAATCCTGATGTAGGTGCCGTCTTCCATAATGATAAACTGATGCACCGTCTGCTCGCTTATTGCAACAATGTCTCCGGGCTTTGCCTCTATAAGCTCACCGTCAATTCTGAAGGTGCAGGACTTGTTCATGACCTGACATATCTCGTAGTTTTCATGCCAGTGAAAGGGGTGTATTTCCGACAGATTACAGGTCTTGATTTTGCAAAATAAATCATACCTTTTCTGCTCTCTGATTATCTGCATTATTTCACATCCTTTCGCAAAAACACAACGCCCGTTTTTTGCATTATATCATAAAACGGGACAGTTGTAAACTGTTTTTGCAATCAGGAAAAAATAAAATCGGTAAAGTGAAATTATATCCGAAACAATCAGAATTTAACAAAGCCAAAATCGCTGAAGGAATATTCAAGTTTTTCGACTCTGACGAAATTTTTCAGGCATTCAATCGCATCGCATATACCCTGTCTGCTCATTTCCATAAATTCATTCTGAACGTCTGCAGAGCCATAATAGCTGTCGCAATTCAAAGGATAGTTTTTGGTAAACTCCCCGCCTTTTATAACACCCCTTGCTTCATACAAAGGTTCTCCGTTATCTCTGTAATAATACGATGATATGTACTCATAATTTCCGGTATGCTTTTTAGGAACATATAAATAAAAGTTTATGCTGAAGGTTTCGTCCAAAACGCTGTGTAAACAAAACTCTATTTTGTCGGTGTCTCCCCAATAATACAGCGAAAAGTCTTCTTCGGCATATCCGCCGTAATTGTCGGCACTCTTGGAATAATAACAGTGGTCGCCGTTGAGGGTGCCGTTCTGCACCACAAAATCCTTAAGATAACCGTACAAATCTATTTCTTTGCTGCTTGCGGGCGTTTCAACGACTTCTTCCGTCTTTTCGGGTACTGTAACTGCTTCTTCCGTCTTTTCGGGTACTACAGTCGGTTCTTCCGTCTTTTGAGGTGTTTCAACTGCCGTTTCCTGCTTCTCAGGCGTCTTTTCCTCTGCCTTTTCCTCTGCCTTTTCCTCCGACTTTTCCTCTGACTTTTCGGGTGCCGGACTTTCTGTCTCGTTCTTAATTATATCTGTTTCATCAAGGTTGGATACATTTTCATCATTTTTATCCGTCTGAGAAACCTCTTGTGATACATCGACCGTCTCCGAGGTATTCGGCGTTTCGGGTACTTGTGCATTGCCGTCAACGGAATCCTTGTTCTTCCATAAAAACAGAGATAAAGAAGCGGCAAGAATAATCGCAAGACATACTGCTGTAATTATAATCGGCTTTTTCTTTGCAGTTTTTGGTGACTGAGAAATCGGCACATCCGCGTCGGGGGATTTGGCTTCAGTATCAGCCAGCAAAGCATCCGTGGAAATATCAAACAATTTTGCCAAAGCAACTATATTATCAAGGGACGGCTGTGTCTGTCCCGTTTCCCATAAACTTATGCTTTGTCTTGTTACTTCCAGCTTTTCTGCCAGCTCATCCTGAGACATTTGTTTTGATTTTCGATACTTTCTGATGTTGTCGCTTAACAAAAAATCAACTCCTTCGCTTGGATTATATCACTTGACAGCAAAAAAAACAAGAAAATACATTTGGAATATTGTCAAGTAACACTTGCTTTTTTGCAAAACAGCCGTTTTCAAAAGAAATTTGGCAATAAAAAAGCCGAGAACCTCTTACGCGATATTGCGTGTCGAGGCTCTCGACTGGAAGAACCGAACGGTTTAAATGACATATATATTAGCTAAATTTAATTGTATAGTTTTCGCCAGGAACTACGTCATACACGACAATAGAATTATCCTTAAACTTGTCGTTTGTAGCAAGAGAGCTTAAATATAAGTTTCCTGAATCAACCATAAAATTTTTACTATCATAAATTTTATAACTGATCATATCATATGTAGAGTTTGCATTGCCGTATGTCTTTATCCCTAAAACTGTAATATTTAATTGAGAAGTAAAAGCCTTGTCATAAGTATATTGTACTTCTTCAATCTTGATTTTGGATTCCACTTTGCCATTATAGCCTTTAACATTGATTTCTTGAGGCAAACCGTCAGCTATGAGTTGTACATCTTTTACTTGCAAGCAATACAATGCTTCGCAGTTTACCTCATCAAACCGGAGGGAGTCTCCCTTGTAAACGGTTAGATATACCTTCCCGTTAGCAGATGTCCCCAAAGAGATATCTTCGGCAGGGATTCTCAAATTTGCAAGAAACTGTTCCCCCATCGCTTGACTTGAATAATATCCAAAATCATTCTTAGCTACAGAGTGAGTTCTACTATATACTTCTTCGTTGTTGTCATTTACAATGCGTATATCAACATCCACATCCGCAGAAACATACTGATCTGACTCGGTCAACAACGCAAAGAAAACACTATAATCGTTTGTGCCTTCGTTATACTGAAAAGACCAACTTTTCAATGTTTCTATATCGGCTGTGGTCGATCCAAAAGGAAGTAAAGAACAACCACACAATTGAAATATCAATATCAGCATCAAGAAGACAGTCAAAAACTTTTTCATTGCTTCTCTCCTCCTTTGATCATTTTCACCATTTGCTTTTTCATATACTTCAACTCTTTCTGAGGACGCATACAATATGCACGGTTACAATGTTCACTTAGATAACAGGTTTCACAGACAATTTCGTTGACGCTTTGCTCAATCAGTTCTTCGTCAGTTGGAAGTTCATAGTGTGGAATGCGTTTAACACCTTCAGGATTGCGAAGCCCAAAATCAATTTGCTTTCCTTTTCCGGTTTTCACATAACGATATACCTCAGCAAAGAATTCGATCGAATCACCAACCTGATACTTCTCGAAATCTCTTTTGTCCATCCAAACGTGATCTTCTTTACCATCGAACATTACGCCATCGAAAAACATTCCGACGGTAAAGATTCTTTTAAAGCAGACCTTGTCTTTGTTCATTTTTTCAATCTCGCCTTTAAATCCCATTGGAATGTTAAAGTAGAGATTGAGAAACTCTTGCCGTAGTTTACCAAGCGAAGCAATCTGAATATCTAAGTATTCATCATAGGTCATTTTCTCAGCACCGACAACTTCCTTTTGACTGTCGGGATTGAACATAACCACGCCACCCTCAGTTTGGACACAAGTTGTTGCACCATAGTGCGCTTTTTTAAATTCGTTAAAGTTTTCCATTCTTTTACCTCCGTTAATAAGTGCCGCCGTTTGGCGACCTGACATGTTAACAGCGGTTTAGTGACTGATATTTAGCATACACATTATATCACAAATAGTAAAAAAGTCAATAGTTTTAACAATCAGATTCTTTTCAAACTGTATTCATCCTGATAAGCATTTTCAATAGACAGTATATATCTATCGTTAGTTCAAGTCTGGTTCAAAACCACTTGGCATCTACCCTTTTGTTTCAAAAACCGATTTTCCCAAAAGCCCTCAAGGCATTGAAAGAAGCGAACAATTTAGACATCATCTAAATCATTCGCTTCTTTTGGCCTACCCGATGAGATTCGAACTCATGACCTTCAGAGTCGGAGTCTGATGCGCTATCCAGCTGTGCCACGGGTAGGTTTCTTTTTTGAAAAAAAGAAACCAAAAAACTTTTCACTTAGCACCCTTCCGACAAAGTGCTTCTCTTTGGCTCTTTTTCTCGGTTATTATCTTTCCCGACCGCCAAACGCCGGCGGTCGGGAAATTTGTTTTTTAATTATACGTTAAAACCAAAGAACTTGTTTGCGTTATCAAAGCTTATACCCTTGACAATTTCGCCGAGAGCTTCAATATCGTAAGGATATTCACCGCCGTCAACAAGACGTCCGAGATAATCGCAGAGGATTCTTCTGAAGTACTCGTGTCTGGGATAGGAAAGGAAGCTTCTTGAGTCTGTAAGCATACCAACAAAGTTTGCGAGAACTCCTGTTGCCGCAAAGGTCTTAAGCTGGTCGCGCATGCCTTCAAGATGGTCGTTGAACCACCATGCAGAGCCGTGCTGAATCTTGCTCTTTATGCCCTTGTCATTGCCCTGGAAACAGCCGCACATAGCGTCGAGCTGTGCGTTTTCGATGGGGTTTAAGGAATAGTAAACCATCTTTGGAAGCTCAGTCTTGTTTTCAAAGTAATTCATGAGCTTTAAGATATTTCTTATGCAGTCGTGGCCTGCGATTGTGTCAAAGCCTGCGTCTACACCGATGTTTTTGAAGTTCTTATCGGAGTTGTTTCTTACAACACCGTAGTGAATCTGCATTACCCAGTCACGCTTTGAGAACTCCTCTGCAAAGAATGAAAGCATGTATGTCTTGTACATATCTGCTTCAGCATCGGTTACCTGCTCGCCGCTTCTTGCCTTCTTGTAAACTGCATCAGCCTGTTCTTTTGTGCAGGGAGCATAGGGAACATAGTCCATACCGTGGTCGCTTGTCTTACAGCCAAGGCTTGCGAAGAAGTCGAGTCTCTTTATCATGCAAGCACAAAGTTCATCAATGTTTTCAATCTTTGAGCCGTAGGTGACTTCGAGCTTTTCTGTGATGTATTCCGAGAAGCCTGCCTTTTCGATATTAACAGCCTTGTCGGGACGGAACGCAGGAAGAACCTTTGCAGTAAAGTTCTTGTCCTTTGCGATTTCGATGTGGTATTCAAGAGTATCTGCAGGGTCATCTGTTGTGCAGAGTACCTTTACATTGGAAGCCATAATAAGGTCTTTTGCACCCATGTTGCCTGCATTGAGCTTTGCATTACACTTTTCCCATGCTTCGTCGGCAGTTTTGCCTGAAAGGGGCTTGTCAAAGCCGAAGTAACGCTGAAGTTCCAGGTGTGTCCAGTGGTAAAGGGGATTACCGATGGCACGGGGCATTGTATTTGCATAGGCTACAAATCTGTCGTAGTCGGAAACGCCCTCGCCGCCTGTTACATACTTTTCTTCATAGCCGCAAGCTCTGATTGCACGCCACTTGTAGTGGTCGGCATAGAGCCAAGCCTCGGTGATGTTCCCAAACTGCTTGTTGGTTGCAATTTCAGCAGGTACAAGGTGGCAATGATAGTCGATAATGGGTGTTTCTTTAGCGAATTTTTCGAAAAGCTCAACACCTGTGGGAGTTGAAAGGAGGAAATCCTTATCCATAAACTTTTTCATAATTTTCACCTCAAAATATCTAGGGATTTTTTTACTTTGTTCATTATAATACAATCATCAGCCTCAATTGTTAATTGGCGGTAAACTTCGTGATTTTCAGCAACGTTTGTATCTTCGGAATTTGTTTAAAATATCATAATACCATAAACAAAATATCATGACAACATAACAAAAAACGCGAACACGACTGTAAAATATAGTCAATAACAGAAAATTCAGCTACGAAAGGATGATTCTTATGACATTTCAGAAAGAAAAGGTACGGATGTCAATCGAAAATCTTCGACAATCCATAATAAAGGAAGTTCATGAGATTGAAGGAATTGGCATAACGGATTTCTGTCCATACAAAAAGGACAACACTCCTCCGAGTCTTTCGGAGTTCAGACCATACAACAAGGAATTTATAGACTTTCCTGCCGACACACATCTCTGGCTTCACTTTGAATGTGACATTCCCGAAACGGACGAGAATGAAACTTATCACTTCAGAATGACAACGGGCAAGGAAGGACAGTGGGATGCCAGCAACCCACAGTGCAGTGTTTTTGTAAACGGCAAAAGCTGTACTCAGGCGTTTGATACCAACCATACGACATTACTTCTCGATGCCGGTCACAAGGATGTATACATTTACTTCTATTCGGGTAAGGAAAATGTAAGTCTGAGACTTGTTTCACACATCATCGTAAAAAGCATACCTGTAGAACAGCTTTGGTTTGACATGATTGTTCCCTATGAAGCGGCAATTCTTCTTCCGACAGACAGTTTTGACTACATCGAGGCGATGAACGCCCTTGATATGACCTGCAATGAGCTTGATTTCAGAGAAAAATTCTCCGAAAACTTCTTTGATGGCATAAGACGTGCCTCGGATGTTCTTGAGAGAGAATACTACAACAAACTCTGCGGAAAGGAAAAGAACGAGGAGATTTCCTTTATAGGTCATACCCATATCGACGTGGCATGGCTCTGGATACTTGCGCAGACAGCAGAAAAGGCACAGCGTTCCTTCTCAACAGTAATAAGACTTATGGAGCTGTACCCTGACTACATTTTCATGTCAAGCCAGCCCCAGCTTTATGCATATGTAAAAGAAAACGACCCCGAACTTTACGAAAAGATAAAGCAAAAAATAAAGGAAGGCAGATGGGAACCCGAAGGCAGTATGTGGCTTGAAGCCGACACAAACATTACGGGCGGTGAAAGCCTTATCCGTCAGATAATGTACGGCAAAAGGTTCATGAAGAACGAGTTTGGCATAGACAACCACATTCTTTGGCTTCCAGACGTATTCGGCTACAGTGCAGCACTTCCGCAGATTTTAAAGAAGTGCGGAATTGATTCCTTCTTTACAATCAAAATCAACTGGAACGAAACCGACAAGTTCCCCCACGATACATTTATCTGGCGAGGTCTTGACGGCAGTGAAATCTTTGCAGTCTTTGCGAAAAACTACGTCAACAAGGTATCGGCAAGAGATATCAAGGGGCTTATGGGTTATCACATTGATAAAAAGTACACCCCCACCGTTCTTGCCCCCGTGGGCTTTGGCGACGGAGGCGGAGGTGTTACCTTTGAAATGCTTGAAAACCTAAAGCGTTTCCAAAAGGGGCTTCCCGGTTTTCCCAAGGTTACAATGAGAAAAGCTGCCGACACAATTCAAAAAATCAAGAACGAATTTGAAGAAAGCACAAAAAATCTCAGATTTACACCCAAGTGGTCGGGCGAGCTGTATCTTGAAATGCACAGAGGTACATACACAACCCAGGGCAAGAACAAGAAGAACAACCGTCAGTGCGAGCTTCTTTTGCAGAAGGCGGAAGCGGCAAGCAGTATGGCAGGCATTCTCACAGGCTTTGAATATCCAAAATCCGTTTTTGACGAATCTTGGATAAAGGTTCTGAGAAACCAGTTCCACGACATTATCCCCGGTTCCTCCATAAAAGAGGTTTACGCCGATTCAGACAAGGAATACGACTCTGTAAGAAGCGAAGGCACAAAGGTCTTCAACAACGCCCTGTCGGTAATCGCAGAAAATGTAAAGACCGACGGCGGATATCTTGTATACAACCCTACAAGCTTTACTCAAAACGGCATTATAAAAGTGAACGGCATGGAATTTGCCGTTGAAGACATCCCTGCCAACGGCTATACAACAGTAAATTCAAAAACTATAAAAAACAGCGTTCTTGTCAGCGACAAGTGCATTGAAAACGACAAAATCAAGGTTGTTTTTGACAAGAAATACGAAATAATCTCTATCTACGACAAGGAAAACGACAGAGAGCTTATCGAAAACGGCAAGAGTGCAAACGTACTTGAAGTATTTGAGGACTACCCGAGAGACTATGACGCCTGGGAAATCACAGAATACTACAAGCAAAAGAAGTGGAATGTGGATGATGTCACAAGCGTAAGCGTTATAAGCGGCGACCTTTCGGGCGGCTTTAAGGTAGTCAGAAAGTACGGCAAGAGTACATTTACCCAGTGCATCACCCTGAAGACAGGCTCATCACGCGTAGACTTTGATACCGAAATCGACTGGCAGGAGGACCACGTGCTTCTCAAAGCCGGTTTCCCCTTTGACATCCACACGGAAAATGTAACCTGCGACATCCAGTTCGGCAATATTCAGAGACCTACACACATGAACACCTCCTGGGACAGAGCGAAATTTGAAGTCTGTGCTCATAAGTGGGCTGACCTTTCGGAAAGCGACTACGGTGTATCTTTACTTAACGACTGTAAGTACGGCTACAGCTGTGAGGAAAACAAGCTTTCTCTCACCCTTCTCAAAGCCCCGACATATCCCGACCCTACAGCCGACAGAGGTATTCATACATTTACATATTCCGTATTCCCCCACAAGGGTTCGGATCTTATGGCAACGGTGAAGGAGGGCTGCAAGCTCAACAATCCCATGAATGCAATTGTAGTCGAAGAAAACAAGAAGGGCAAGCTTCCCTCCTCCTTCAGCTTTGCAAGCGTCCATGCCGACAGCGCGGTTATTGACACAATAAAGAAAGCCGAGGACGGAAACGGTTACATTGTACGTCTTTACGAGGCTCAGAACATGAGAGAAGAAGCAGAACTTATCTTTGGCTTTGGTGTCAAAGAAGTTTACGAATGCGACTGCCTCGAGAACAACCTTGAAAAGCTGAAGTCAGGAAAGAACAGCGTCAAGGTTAAGATGGGCAATTTTGAGATTAAGACGTTGAGGGTTATTCAGAAGTAGGATTTTTTTGAATTTAATATAAGGAAAACAGCATGGCTTTTTTCGGTCATGCTGTTTTTGTGTATACAAAGAATTCCGAAGTCTGCAGACTGCGTTTACCGTTCATTTTCACTCAGGAAAATGAACCAAAACCGACCGCTCTGCAAAAATTACCGCTTCGCTCAGATTTTTGCGAGCCGCGGAGGCTCCCCCATCCGCAATCTCGCTTTTGCGTTACACAAACTACTGTCCCGAAACCCTCTCTATCGTCCGCCAAAGGCGGTTATGGCGGGCTGGGTTTATTTTACACAAACCGTCTTTGTCGCCCAAATGCCGATGATGTAATTGGAATGTTGCCCCCTCGATGTTATCTTACACCAAATGTGAGGAGATAAGCCGCCACGGGTCGGGAAAGCCCGACAGCAGTATTTGTCATTTTGACGGTTTTCTGTATGCCGTCAAAATGACGGTTTGTCAGCGGCAACTTGCCGCCCATCCCCTCTTTTTGAGTGGAGA
>JAGAUT010000082.1 GCA_017620655.1 Clostridia bacterium
GCACCCCATTCAATCACCAACATGAAGGGTGACAAGGGACAGTATTTTGACGAGTTCTGCGTAATAAACAGAGAGTTCCAAAAGCTAGGCAACACCCTTATGGCTCTCGACTCAAAGCTGGTGCTTCATTCGGCTGACCTTCTTACCGAAAGGCTTGATACATATAAGGAAGGACTTCCCACCGACACTGTTTCCGACAGTGAAATCCTTGACGGTGAGCTTCCCCAAAGAACAAGCGTTGGCGAACTCCACGACGAATACGGCAACAAGTATCTTCTCATTCTCAACCGTGACTACGAAAAAGACGTATTCTTCACACTGTCACTCAAAAACGACAGCCGTCTTTATCTTGTTGACAGAACAAGCGGCAGACAGAAGCTCATAAAAGAAGGCACAAAGGAAATCTTCTGCCACCTCAAAGCAGGTGATGCAACTCTTATTCGTGTACAGGACATGAAAGAGGAAGCTTTCACAATAGAATACAGGCTTGACAAATAATTTTACACTTAGAAAAGAGGAATTTTTATGGATTTCAAAAGAATACTTACAATACAGGACATATCCTGCGTGGGACAGTGCTCGCTCACCGTTGCACTTCCCATAATCTCGGCATGCGGTATTGAAACAAGCGTGCTTCCCACCGCCGTTCTTTCCACCCATACGGGCGGTTTTACCGGCTTTACATTCCGTGACCTTACCGACGACATTCCCGAAATCAGAAAGCACTGGCAGAAGGAGGGCATCGACTTTGATGCAATCTACACGGGCTATCTCGGCTCGACAAAGCAGGTAGCTTTTGTTGCAGATGTGCTTGACAGCATGGGTAATGAAAATGCGGTGAACATCGTCGACCCTGCCATGGCAGACGGCGGCAAGCTCTATTACGGCTTTGACGACGAGTTTGTTGAGGCAATGAGAACTCTTATTCCCAAAGCCGACTATCTTCTTCCCAACATAACCGAGGCGTGCTTCCTTGCAGGCGTGCCTTACGAGGACAGACACGACAGAGAGTTTCTTGAAATGCTTATAAAGAAGCTATATAACCTTGGTGCAAAGAATGTAATTCTCACGGGCGAGAGCTTTACCGAGGGCAAGACAGGCTTTGTAATGTACGACGGAAAAGAATTTTCCGACTATGCCCACGACAGAATTTCAAGGGGTTGTCACGGTACGGGAGATATTTACGCCTCGGCATTTACCGGTGCACTCATGAACGGCAGAAGCGTCTACGACTCGGCAAAGATCGCTGCCGACTTTGTTGTTGAGGCAATCAGATGCTCACAGAAAGACCCCGACCACACCTACGGTGCAAGATTTGAGCCTGTACTCTATAAGCTCAAGGAAATGATATAGAAAAGAACGGCTGACCGAAAGGTCAGCCTTAAATTTTGCCGTCACACATGGCATATACCCGACAAGAGGCATTTTAGTGGATTTATACATATATTTGTCTCAATTTGCTATTTACAAAAAAAGATTAAAGTGGTATACTCTCATTTGAACTTGTGCATAGGGGGGCTAATGTATGACACAAAAGGTGAAAAAACTGACGGACAGGAAGTACATATTTGCACTTGTGTTTCTGTGTGCCGTTATCTACTTTGTCAGCTATGTGACAAGAATAAACTATTCGGCAGTACTTGTCGAGATAATGAAAAGCGAGGGCTATACCAAAACCGCCGCTTCCGTACCCCTGACGGGACTTTTTATCGTCTACGGTGTAGGACAGCTCATAAGCGGCTTTCTCGGTGACAAATTCAGCCCCGAAAAGATTATCCTTACGGGACTTATCATAACAAGTGCCATGAACATTTCGGTAGGCTTTGCCCACACCACTTCGCTTCTTACCGTAATCTGGAGCATAAACGGTTTTGCACAGGCACTCATGTGGCCGCCCCTTGTAAAGATTCTCACAAAGCACCTCACAAAGGACGACTACGCAAAGAACATAGTATACATCCACTTCGGTTCAAGCCTCGGCACAATTTTTGTCTACTCTGCAAGTCCTCTTGTTATTTCGCTTTTCAGCTGGAGATACGTCTTCTTCGGTGCGGCGGCAATTGCCCTTGTTGTGGCGGTTGTGTGGATACTTCTCGTATTCGGCATTGAAAAGCACACAAGCGAGGTTGAAATATACATTCCCGAATCGGAAAAGTCCGACAAAAAGAGCGGCGGCAAAATCCCCTTTTCCCATGCGGCGATTGTGCTTCTTTCGCTCATAATGTTTACCAACATTTTCCAGGGACTTCTGCGTGACGGTATTGCCACATGGATGCCCACATACATGTCCGACACCTTCGGTTTTGACTCATCAAGTGCAATTCTGACGGGCGTGGCACTTCCCATTGCCACCATGGCAGTTTCCATGTTTACGGCAACCCTCTACCGCAAGGTGCTGAAAAACGAAGCAAAATGCACAACGCTTTTCTTTGTGATATGCAGTGCCTGCTGTCTTATTCTCTGCCTTGCGCAGAGCTCAAATCCTGCACTTTCAACTGTTATGCTCATGGTTGCAAACGCCGCAACCCATGCCATAAATTTCATGTACACCTCAATTGCCGTATCAAAGTTTGAACGCTTTAATAAAACGAGCTTTGTTACCGGTGCAATCAACTCCTCGGTTTACATCGGCTCTGCCGTTTCTACCTACGGAATTGCGGCAATCACAACCCATTTCGGCTGGTCAGGCACAATGATAACATGGCTTATCTGCTCCTGCATAGGTCTTTTGACCTGCATCATCTCAATTAAGCCTTTTTCAAAAAACATATAACCGTTTCCGTTCATCATACAAAGATTAAACTGCGATGTCAGGGGCGGGTAGCACCCGCTGGCAAACGCACGGGGTGTGTTTGCAATAATCATTTCCTCGTTGTCGCATAAATAACGGGCATTGGGAGTGTTTCGGCACTGCGGTGCCGAGTTTCTTTTGGCACGCCCCAAAAGAAACCAAAAACGCTCCACTCAAAAAGAGGGGATGGCTCGGTTTGGACAGACTTTTGCTTATTTGTCGTATTTTGACGTGCTGAACTACAAGTGATTCTTCTACATTGAGGTCAAAATCCGCAGGTACTTCTCATCAGACGTACTACCGCCAAACCTCCGCTGACTTCCCCTCTTTCGCCGTTGCGGCTTATCTCCCCACATTTGGTGTTAGTGCGACATTGAGGTGGCAACATTTCAATCACATCTTCGCTGTCTGGGCGACAAAGACGGTTTGTGTA
>JAGAUT010000083.1 GCA_017620655.1 Clostridia bacterium
TGTAATTTCCGAGTTGTTATAAAACCTTCCAGTGTATAGGTGGTAACTGGCGGTAAGCATATACCGACACAGCCGAGCTGAAATAACGCAGGATATGTCAAGAAGGTGGGAAGCCTTCTTTTTTGTTTGAAAGTTGTGCAAATCTGAGAAATTAAGCAAAACGCATTGTTTTTCGCTTAAGAATATGATATAATTTATGGTAATGGATTACGATGTTACGGAAGGGTGAATTGCTATGCCAGTTGTACCTGTAAATTTGGTGCTTGATGAAAAGACCTATGCAGGAGTGCTATCAGGAGCACTTGAACTTGGTGGATTAGTTAAAGATAAAGAATTAAAAAGAGTGAGAAAGCATCTTCCTACAGTAGCGAAAGAAACAAAATCTGGCGTTGCAAAAGCTGTCGCAGTTATAAAAGACCACAAGGGTGCAGCTATTGGGGTTGGAATTGGTGCAGCAGTTGTTGCAGCCGGAGTTGGTGCTATTACATATTTTACACAAAAGGATAAAAGAAAGGCTGAAAAACAATTCAGTAAATCTTTACATATATATTTGCAATCAGCTCAAAAAGGTGAAATATCACTTGAGATAGTTGAAGCCTTAATTGCAGACTTGGAAGTGGTATCTAAATTCTACGAAAACAAGGAATTACCATTAAAGTTGACTGCAAAAGATTTGACCACCTTGTTTTATAGTATTTATGATTTTACAAAACGTCTCGCTGAAGCAAATAATATTTCAGTATCAGAATTGAAAGCTCCTCATAAATTCAAAAAGAATACAGTTGTTGACTTGCAAAACTATTTGAGGATACAAAAAGAAATACTTGAAAAAGCCGCTTGAATGTCTGATGAACCCATTGATAGAATTTGAACCCCATAAAAACGAAATGAACCCCATATAGAAATTCTATCAAAATATGCGTTATCTCACAGTAAAAGGAACATCTTCGGATGTTCCTTTTTTGCTTATATTGGTAGGGACTCGAACCCCGAGGGGGCTTTTTGCGTAAAGAAAACAACCCTCGTGTGGTTGTTTTTAGCAAAAAGGTGCGAGAAGCTCGACTTCGAGCAGTTAATATGCGAAGCAGATGCGTCCCTTACGGCGCGCCAGTAAAAGGAACATCTTCGGAGTTCCTTTTTTTGCTTATATCAGTTGGGACTCGAACTCTGTGATGCACGAAGCGTAAAATAACTGCCGGAGTTAATAGTGAGAATCAAAAAGTGATTTGTTGCGGTTTGATACTATTGCATTTTTGAATAAGTTAAAAGGAACATCCGAGGATGTTCCTTATTTGTATTGTCAGATTAAAGTATTAATTCATTCGGCATTATTTGTCGTAGGTTGCTTTTCTGTATTTAAGGGGAGACATGCCTATTTCTTTTTTAAATACTCTTATAAAATAGTTAGTATCTGCATATCCGACTGCTTCTGCAATTTGAGACACACTGTCAGATGTCCTGAGTAAAAGCTGTATTGCTTCTTCAACTTTAATTTTTCTGATATAATCAGTCGGACTGTTATTTGTACTCTTATAGATAGCTTTGTATAACATATTTGAAGATACGCCGATGTTTTTGCAAATATCTCTTGGCATAATCGGTGATCTGACATTCTCAATAATATATTTTTTTGCTCTGTAAAACACTGTGTCGTCTGTTTTTTGTATTACATACGAAAGGTTCATATATTCGATGAGAATTTTTAATGTGTTCATGCAGTATTCAACTTTATCGTGTGAGCATGCAGTTATCTCTTTGAGACATTTTCTTAATTTGTCCTTAAATTTATCATCACCCGTAACTGTATCAATGCACTTATTAATAAGATCGGAGTTTTCGTTCTCTGCAATCTGACCAAGCATAAGATAACCGACAATTTCATCCTCTTGCAAAATAGGAAGGATTGCCTCGGTAAGTCCCATGTGACAGCAATATGTATATGGCTTTTTTGTTCTGTTTACTTCGTCAAGACCGATCTTATCGCATTTTTGGCATTTTATGTATAGATCCCAATTTGTCCTTACGGTTTTGCAAAAGGAAGAGTGGGGTGTGGGATATGAAAAAATGTTTCTTTTGTTCTCATCCCACAAACTGAATTCCATTCCTGCCAGCTTAAAGAAATCAAGACATATGTTTTTGAGTTCTTCAATGTTGATGTCCATGAAATTCCCCCTTTACATTTTTAATGATATCATAAAATTTTAAATATTCAATATATTTAACAAAAAAACAAAAAGAAATTTGTAATTCGGAGTGAATTGTGCTATTTTTGGGTTTAACTGTCACTTTTTATAACCATGATGTTGTTATATAATTAATTTGTAATTGTAAATCGTTTAAAGGAGTGATTATGTGAACAGCAAAAAATGGTATGAAGGTAATTTCCGTCGGCATCTTTGCGATATGCACATTGCCGACTGGGATGAAAGCTTCCTCTCCAAGTTTTCAGCCGAAAACTATTATGAAAACCTAAAGCGTGCAAAGGTTACCTGTGCCATGATTTACTATCAGTCACATGCAGGTCTTTGCCACTATCCTACAAAGGTCGGTAAAATGCATAATGCCTTTATCGGCAGAGAAGACGAAATGAAAAAGCTTACCGACATGTGCCATGAGGGCGGCATCAAGGTTGTGGGCTATTACAGCTTAAACTACAACACATGGGCACATGACGAGCATCCCGAATGGAGAATGATAGAGCATGACGGTCGTTCAAAGCGTGATAAGCCTTCTTCGGGCGGTGCTGTAAGCTTTGAAAATGCAGGCGGCAGAAGATACGGTCTTTGCTGTCCCAACAATGACGGCTACCTTAATTTCGTTTACGCACAGATAGACGAAATGCTCGACTTCTTTGCCCCCGACGCCCTGTTCTTTGATATGCTCTTCTGGCCTCACCACTGCTACTGTGAGCACTGTGAAAAACGTTGGAAAGAAGATACGGGCATCGATGGTTTACCCCGTTCATTTAACGAAAACGATCCGCTTTGGCGACGTCACCTTGAACGCAGAAACTTCTGGATTGGCGAGTATGCCGAAAAGGTTACGGCATATGTACATAAAAAAGCACCGCATATTACTGTTGAACACAACGTATCGGCGGCGGCAAAGGGCGGTTATTTCGGCACTTGCAACAAGGTAAACAATGCCTGCGAATTTGCAGGCGGCGACCTTTCAGGCGGTCTATTGGAAGAATCCGTAACCTGTAAGCTCTATTCCGGTATTACCAAAAACCAGCCATTTGAATATATGTTCCCAAAGTGCGAGCCAAGTCTTTACAAGCATACACTCACAAAGACTGATGACCATATAGAAGCAGCAGTGTTCCTGACTGCCGCACATCACGGTGCAACGCTTGTAATTGATGCCATTGACCCTGTGGGTACACTCAATCAGAAAACATTTGAGGCAATCGGCAGAGCCTTTGAAAAGCAGATTCCCTATGAAAAGTATTTTGTCGGTGAAACCGTCGCTGACATTGCCGTAGCCTACGGTCTTGAAAGCAAGAGCATGGGTCTTCACGGTAACGCCTTTACCAACCACCATGCGGCTGTCGGCTTCATCAAGAACATGATTGAGGGCGGTATCGGTGTTGACGTTGTAAGCAAGAAAAAGGATATGTCAAAGTACAAGATGGCATTTGCTTCATGTCTCTGGGATCAGGACTGTGAGCTTATCGACACGATGCTTGACTTTGCTAAAGACGGCGGTGTGCTTTACATGGCTGGTGCTGAGAACTTTGAGCTTGTTGAAAAGGTGACTGGTGGTAAGATTATCGGTATGTCAAAGAGCAACGCAAATTACCTTGAACCAAAACCCGAATACGTTGACCTATTTGAAGGCTTTGACCACGACTATCCACTTCAGCTCAACGGATATGTTCCTCTTATTGACATCAAGGAAGATGAAAACACAAAGATAATAGCAATGCTTACAGAGCCGTATACAAGGCTTGACGAAACAAAGTTTGCTTCTATCCACTCAAATCCCCCAGGTATTCACACACAGTACCCCACGGTTATTGAAAAGAAGTACGGCAAGGGCAAGATTGTATATTTCAGTTGCCCTATAGAGGTTGAAGAATACATAATATATCAGAGAATTGTCAGAAATCTCATTGACAAGTATGTGGGACTTGATAATTTGTCTGTTAAGACAACAGCTCCTACAGACGTTGAAACCGTAACCTTCAAGGACGGCGACAACTACTATGTCAACAACGCACTTCTTCTTGACCCCAAGAACAAGCCTTTTATGCCATCATTTGAGGTTAAAGTAAAGACGGGCAAAGCACCAAAGAATGTCAAACTGTTGCCCGATGAAACGGCTGTAGACTTCAGCTTTGACGGTGGCTTTGTAACATTCAAAACACGTGAAACAAGAATATTTGATATGTATAAAATAGAACTTTAAGGAGGAGAAATTATGACATTATCCGAAAGATTATTGCTTGAAGGCGAAGGTATTTTAAGACTTAAACCCACATGGGTTTACCGTTCATTCTGCCGACCCGGCAAAAGAATCAAGCTTCATCCCGATGACTACTACTGCAAGGGCACAGAAAAGGGCGGTATAGACGAAAGATGGTTTGCATCGACCACATGGGCAGAAAACGGTCCTGACACACCCGAAGATGAGGGTCTATCCTATGTAGTAAGCGAAGACGGAAGTGAACAGATTTTGCTTCGTGATGTTGTTGATGAACTTAAGGGCAAGATTATAGGTGAAGCTCTCTGGAACAAGTACGGCAAGTGGCCTATGTTCTCAAAGTTCTTTGACAATCAGGGACCTCTTCCTCATCACATTCATCACAGAGATGAGCATGCTAAAAGGGTAGGAGCTGCCGGCAAACCCGAAATGTACTTCTTCCCGTCACAGCTCAACAACCACGGCGGTGAATTTCCTTTCACATTCTTCGGTCTCAATCCCGAGTCTACAAAGGAAGAAATCAAAGAATGCCTCATGAACTTTGAAAAGGGCGACAACCAGCTTCTTGACCATGCACAGGCTTACAAGATTACCCTTGATACAGGTTGGGACGTACCTCCCGGGGTTCTCCATGCACCTGCAAGCCTTTGTACATACGAGCCTCAGTTTGCATCCGACGTTTATGCTATGTATCAGTCGGTACTCTACGGCGGTCACGTTGTAGGAAAAGAGCTTCTCTGGAAGAACTGCCCCGAAGAAGAACTCGGAAACTTCGACTATCTCATGGACGTAATTGACTGGGAAGCAAATGTAGACCCCAACTTCCACAAGAACAGATTTATGAAGCCTGTTGTGGCAAGAGGCGACGAAAGATACTGTGAAGAATGGATTTGCTACAGATGTCCTGTTGTATCGGCGAAGAGATTAACCGTTAACCCGGGTGAAACCGTAGTTATTACTGATGCTGCAGCATACGGCATGATTCTCATTCAGGGCTACGGCAAGATGGGCAAGTGGGATATTTCCACACCTACCCTTATCCGTTACGGCGAGCTTACAAACGACGAGTTCTTTGTAACCGAGGATGCAGCAAAGAAGGGTGTTACAATTACGAACACATCAAAGACAGAGCCGCTTGTTATGCTTAAGCACTTCTCTGAAAATCCTGATTTACCCGCAGGACTTTAAATATCTTAACGCCGATGCTGATTGCATCGGCTTTTTAAGTTGCGACAAAATTCGAAAAGCTATTGCAAATTTATTTAAAGTATGGTAAAATGTAGCAAATATGTGTTTAAGGAGTTTTAATTATGACTAATGAAACAAAGCGCTCAAGCTTTACCGGAAAAATCGGTTTTGTTCTTGCAGCAGCAGGTTCTGCGGTTGGACTTGGAAACATCTGGAGATTTCCTTATCTTGCTGCAAAATATGGTGGAGGAATTTTCCTTTTGACTTATCTGGTTCTTGCAGTAACATTCGGTTTTGCGCTTATGACTGCCGAGATTGCAATAGGCAGAAAGACGGGACTCAGTGCAGTAGGTGCCTTTCAGAAGCTCAGTAAAAAGTTTACTTTTGTTGGGTATCTCGGTGCGCTTGTTCCTGCTCTCATTCTTCCATATTACTCAGTAATCGGCGGCTGGGTAACAAAGTATTTGGTTGATTTTGCTACCGGTTCCGCCAAAACAACTGCTGACGGCGGTGCATATTTCAGCGCTTTTATAGGCTCTGACTGGCAGGCTGCTGTATGGTTTCTTATCTTCCTTGGAGTAACCGCTTTAATTGTACTTTTCGGTGTTGAAAAGGGTGTTGAGAAGGTAAGTAAGATAATGATGCCCGTACTTGTTGTACTTGCGTTGGCTGTTGCAATTTACACATGTACACTTCCCGGTGCGGTAGAAGGTATCAAGTATTATTTTATTCCGAACTTTAATGCATTTTCTTTTAATACCGTTCTTGCGGCTATGGGTCAGTTATTCTACTCTATGTCACTTGCAATGGGTATTATGATTACATATGGCTCATATATGAAGAAGGAAGTATCAATCGAGTCTTCTGTTACTCAGATTGAAATTTTTGATACAGGCATTGCATTCTTGGCAGGTCTTATGGTTATTCCTGCTGTGTTCTCCTTCACAGGTGCAGCGCCCCAGAGTGCAGGCCCAGGTCTTATGTTTATTTCTCTTCCGCAGGTATTTGCCAATATGGGAATTATCGGCTCTGTAGTCGGCACGATTTTCTTCCTTCTTGTACTTTTCGCTGCACTTACATCTTCGATTTCTCTTATGGAAACGGTTGTGTCAATTGTTGGTGATAAGTTTAAACTTGGCAGAAAGCTTTCTTGTCTCATTGTATTTGTTGTTTCGGTTCTTCTCGGACTCGTTTCCTGCTTCGGCTACGGAATGTGGGCTGAAATCAAGGTAATAGGCATGCAGTTCCTCGATTTCTTTGATTTTCTCACAAACAGCGTAATTATGCCTGTAATTGCTCTCTTTACCTGTATAGTTGTCGGTTTTGTTATTAAGCCTAAGGCTGTTGAAGATGAAGTTGAGGAATGTGGTGCAAAGTTTAAGAGAAAAGCTCTTTTCAGGGTTGTAATTAAATATGTTGCTCCTATTTGTATAGTGCTGATTCTTCTTTCATCCGTTGTCGGTGTATATTCTGAACCCATCACAAATGCTCTTGCTAATTTAATCGGTCATGATGCAGCTGCCGGTGTAATGAAGTACTTTGTTGTATAATTCTTTCTTCATTATTTGGAACGTGAATTTATATATAATCCAGTTCAAAACGCTGTAATTTTTAAAATTAAAATTCAGCACCCATCCTTCGATGTGTGCTTCTTTTATACCTTTCTTTGTGCAATTATAACTCTTACTCTGCCTCCATACTTTGGAAGCTTATCATAATACGCTGTCAGCTTATAATTACTATTTAGAACATCTGATAAATTAGAGTATGTAAAACCGGTTTCCGTCTTTATAAAAACCTTATAATTATCAGCCAAAGCGTATTCTTTGTCGTTTTTGTCATAAACAAACATTTGAGTTACGGCACTTATGTCTTCTATACATCCTTGCATTGATGAAGCAGAAACAATACTGCCGCTTTCAACACGTAATTTGGCAGGGCCTTCCGAACATCCGACACCCTCAGTTGAGAGATTCCGTTCAATTCTGTCGGTCATATACGAAATCCTGCTATCCGTAGATGATGTTACAACACCGTAATCATCAATGTCGCCGGTGAAATCTTTCAAAATCAATTTGCTTATGTTTTCGTTAGTATCAAAATCATAGAACAGTACGGGTGAAGCGTAAGTAAAGTGTTCAACGTCAATAGTTGCACCTGAAATTCGCGAGGGCAGGATTTTGATAACATCCGAGCCTCTGACATCTATAATTTCGCAGTCATCTGTAAATCTGCCGTTTCTGATTGCATCAGAAAGAGAAACTGCAACACCTTTGCCGATGTTATCAGTGCTTAGCTTTAAAATAGAAACTTTGTCGGAAACAGCAACTTTGACTGCGTCGCCAACAGATAAATGTTTGTTTGAAAACTCATATGTATAAGATGTTGCCGTTGTGTCAGTTACAGTTACATAATCAGCAGAGTAAGGTTCTCCGTCTTTATCAATATACTCTTTTTCCCCGGTTGCTGTAACTACACCGTAAACAAGTGCAGATATCTCGCTTGTATCTGCTATTGCAACACATTCGTTGTTTATACCGAGAATAAGAGTTATTCTGTCTCCCACATCATATGACCCGTAAATAGACAGATCATAAGCAGCAGATGAACCGACTATTTGATATGTTTTGCCTGAAACCGTAACTGATGATGGGGAAGTGACAGGCTGAATTGTTTCTATTGCACCGCTGACGGTTTTTCTGTAAATCCATATGCTGTTGAAAGCCTTTGAATGATAAATGACGTCGTTCTTTAATATATCTGCATCGGCAGTTTTGGATCCGTTAAAGTATACATTTGCACTGTCAACATCAAAAGGAATTCTATTTTTCCAGTTTACAGCTTCGTCTAAACTTGAAATATAAATTGGCTTGCTTATAGTTTCGCCAATCATTGAGAGATGTGTTGAGTTGTCATCGTTTTCCGGAATTCTGCTGATATCACCTGCAACTACGTCAACTACACCGTCGTTAATGCCTAAAATTAAGGTGATAAATGATTTTTCTTCGCTGAACTGTCCTCCAAGGGATAATTTGTCTTTTGCAACCGCAGAAGCAATGGTGTATGGCTTGGCGGAAATTGTTACTGTGTTTGAATTAACATTATTTAGAATTCCTGTTGCAGTCTTTCTGTATGCATATACTGAGTTAATAACATCAGAATAATACACTACATCGTTTTCGGTAATTGAGCTTTTTGAAGAAGGGGAATTATTTAGTACGTATAATGTGTTGTCGTTTTCTGAGAATTCTGAGTCAAAGAACAAATTGTTTGAATCAGTTACGATGATTGGACCATCCAATTTATCCTCGAGTAAAGCTGAATAATCAAGCTTGCCTTCGTTGTTTGTGTGGAGACCCAGTGTTGAACAGTAAACAGAACCTTGCTTGTTTTTTGTCGAGAGCACATTGTATATAAGAATCATGCATTCTTCTCTTGTAAGTTTGTCACCTCGTTGAGCAGACATGCCTTTATCCAGGTTAAGATCTTTGTACTTTTGAAGCTGTACAGCCGGATATGTGCCTATAAGGTCGCTGTTGTTATAGCCAAGAAGCCTAAGAACAATTGTTACTGCTTCTTCAAGTGTTACGGCATTGTTAGGCTTGAAAGTTCCGTCAATGTATCCTGTTACGAGACCGTTATTCACTGCAACTGAAATGTATCCTGAACCCCAATAACTGTTTTTGACATCGGGAAAAAGAGAAATATTCAGTTTGATGTTAGCGGCGGCTTCTTTATTTGTGGATGCATTAATTGCCATTTTCACAAATTCCGCTCGAGTAACTTCTTTATCATAATTCATATTTCCGTTTTCGTCGCCGTTTGCAATTTCTAAGAGTTTTATAACATTTATGATTTCACTTCCTGCGCTTAGCGGTTCATTACTATACGCAAATACAGCGAAAGTCAGCATTACAAAAAGTGCAATTACGCATGTCATCAATTTGATAATAGATTTAGTCATAGATTTTTACCTTTCTTGGGAATCAATCGTGCCTCAGTGCCTCGATGGGATTAAGTTTTGCTGCTTTGTTTGCCGGCAAATAACCGAATATAATTCCAATTGCAACCGAAATTCCAAACGAAACAAAAATTGATGTTGCTGTTGGTATAGCGGTTATATCTACTTCCATTGCTGCCTGCAGAAGCTTAGATACCGCGGTTGACAGGCCAATTCCCGTCAAAATACCGATAATTCCGCCAAGCGCACTGGTTGTTGCAGCTTCAACAACAAACTGTGTCCTTATGTGTTTTCCTTTTGCACCAAGTGCTTTTCTGATACCAATTTCCCGTGTTCTTTCGGTGACTGAAACGAGCATAATGTTCATGATGCCTATACCACCTACCACAAGAGAAATTGCAGCAATGGCAGCCAGTATGAGAATCATTGTATCCATCATTTCATTCATTATGTCAAGAATTTCCGTGAGACTTGAAACATTATAATAGTCATCGCTGTTGAATGTTTCATAAAGTCTGTTTTTAATGGTTTTAATTCCTTGACTGACATTTTCATCGGAATTTACAACTAGTGTATAGCTGCTGATTGTTGTATTTCTTGCAAGGTATCTTGCCGCAGTTGAATAGGGCACATAGATAAAATTATCAATGCTGTTTTCGTCGGTTTTGTCGTCCTGTTCTTCAACTGCACCGATTATAAGATAATTCTCACCGTTAATTTTAATATTTTGTCCGACTGCGTTGCCTGAATACACGGTGTGGTCGTAAAAGGCTCCGACTACGCAGACTTTTTTGTTCTGAGCTATATCCAGATATCTGATATTTTCACCGCTTGAAAGGTCATAGTCCTTAATGTCAAGATACTGCTCGCTGACGCCCATAATACTTGGTGTGTAAATTTCGTTATCTTCACCTCTTACCTGTGCCATTGCGGAAACGGTAGGGGATATGTAATTGAATAAATCACTGTTTTCATCATAAAATTCATACATATCATCGACATCAACAGTTCTTGACGAACCTCTGCCGCTTATATTTACACTGATGTTTGTAGTTCCCATCGCTGCAAAACTGTCATTCATGTAAACTGTCATGCCGTTGCCGAGTGCCATAATGACAATTACAGCTCCGACACCTATGATTATTCCCAGCATTGTCAACAATGATCGCATTTTGCTGGTGCTGAGGCTTTTGAATGCCATTATAAAACATTGCCAGATGCTCACGTTTCGTTACCTCCTTCTTTGCTGTTCAAAAGAGGATCTTCATCAAACGATACATGAGCCTGTACTGTAGCTTCCGCAACATCCGAAGGACCGTCATAAACAACCTTTCCGTCATGAAGTCTTATTATTCTGTTTGCCGACTTTGCTATTGAATTGTCGTGAGTTATCAGAACGATTGTATTTCCTTCGGAGTTCAGCTTTTGAAGAAACTCCAGAACTTCACGTCCTGTTCGTGAGTCAAGAGCTCCTGTAGGTTCGTCGGCAAGAATAACTGATGGATTGCCTGCAAGTGCACGTGCAATTGAAACTCTTTGCTGTTGACCGCCTGACAATTGTGATGGATGATTCTTTTCTTTGCCAAGCAATCCAACTCTTTTTATTGACTCCATTGCCCTTTCATGCCTTTCTTCGGGTTTTAAACCTGCATAGAGTAGGGGAAGTTCAACATTTTCCATTACGTTAAGCTTAGGGATAAGATTATATTGCTGAAAAATAAAACCAAGCATTTTATTTCTTATTTCAGCAAGTTCGTTATCATCCATTGTACTGACGTCTACATTGTTGAGTAAATAAGTTCCGGAAGTAGGTACGTCAAGACAGCCGATTATGTTCATTATCGTCGATTTTCCGGAACCCGACTGGCCGACAATTGCAACAAATTCACCTTTTTCAATATTGATACTTACATTATTCGAGGCATACGTTGTTGTGTCACCGTTTTCGTAGATTTTATAAATGTTCTTTAGAGTAATCACTTAGAGTCACCCCGTTATCTTCCCATCGGGCCGCCGCTCATCCCGCCGGCATTTGGCATGCGACCGCCTCCGTTCATCATTGGACCGCCGTTCATACCGCCCATACCGTTCATGCCACCCATCATTCCAAATTGCATATACTGTGAATCAGAGGCAAGATTTGAGGAATCAACTATTACAACGTCGCTAATATTGAGTCCGGAAGTGATTTCAACAAAATCATCATCGCTTATGCCAACTGTCACACGCACTTCTTCAAACACTGAATCCGGTGCGGCTGTTCCATAGCCGTTTCTGCTTCCGAAACCATCCGGCTTGTTATCTGTTGTTCCGTTCGTATCTGATTCTGCATATTTGTTGCTGTCAGACTCGTTTGTGACAATTTTTTCGTTAAAATTTCCCTTAGTCTTATCTTTGGAAGAAGTTTGTTCAGATAGGGAGTTATCAACTTCGGTCTTGATAACTTTTACAACATTTCCTCTGCCGACTCCGGCAAGCGGAATTGCCAATACATTTTCTCTGTTCTCAACAATAATTTCTGCATCAATATTCATGCCGGGTCTCAGCATTTTCTTGTCATTCTGAATTTCCAATGTTAATGTTGAATAATCGGATGCAAATCCGTAGAAGCTTGATCCTTGTGTGAAAGTGCCGTCTAAATACGGTTTCAATAACTTATCTGAATCATAGAGTGTACCGTCGTTTAATTCTGTGATAACTATGTCATCAGAGTATGTGTAAATTATTCCTTCAGAAACTTTTTCCTTAGAAACAAGATTATATGTCTTTTCAGTACTTGTCATACCGGTTTTGAAAACCTTATTAACTGTTCCGTCTTCAGAAACGGTTCTTTTGGCTATGTCTTCAACATTGTCGATTGTAACTTCAACGGGGTAGACAGTTGTGCCGCTGGAAGTGGAACCTTGAATACTGATATTTGTAATCACGCCGTGATATTCTTCGCCTTCTCTTGAATCACATGTGATAATAACATCCTGTCCCTCATCGAGTTTATCAATATCAAGCTCGTCAATGTTCATTGTAAATTTCAAGGCAGACATATCATATATTACAGCCATTGTATTAGAACCTGCTTGACCGCCTAACAGAGTATCGCCTGCTTTGTACGATTTTGATATTACCTTACCTGTAATAGGAGCTTCTATGTTATAATTATCGAAAGCGTCATTAGCATCTTCAAGGGATTCCTTGGCTTCGGTGACTGTATCTCTCAGCCTGTCAATTTGATCTTCAAGATCTTCGCTTTCAAGTCGTATAATAACATTCCCTTTGTTTATTCTGTCGCCTTCATCATAGTATATCTTTGAAACTTCACCTGCTGCTTTTGAAAATACCTGTCCCTCATCATTGTTATAGAAGGTTGCATTATTAGTACAATAAGCATCGCCAATTCTTGCATACGCGGTTGTGGAAGTCGTAATGCTGCCGCTGTTTTTTACGCTTATTGTAACATCTTTGACGCTGACTCCCAGAGTATTTACCTGAGTAACGGGATTGATTTCGGTAACTGTTCCGTTGACTTCTTCATATGTGTTGAAGGTAACAACAGCGCTATCACCAATCGAAATGTTGTTGCAATCAACCGTCATAAACGGTATGTCTATACACATTGTTTCATTATCGACAACATCAGCAATCAGTGTGCCGGCATTAATTTCATCACCGACTTCAACATGAATCTTTTTAACAACACCTCCAACATCCGATTCTACATTGAGTTTTTCCATGTTTTCCAAAGCATCGTTAAGAGAGTTGTTTGCATTTTTAAGTGAATTCTTTGCTCTGGTAACGGTTGAATTCAGGTTATCGGAATCTATCTCATAAAGGAGTTGATCCTCGATTACAGTATCACCTTCATCAAAATAATCTCCGATGATTTCACCGCTTACAAGTGCATTGATTGTGTATTGGTCGCAGGGTTCAATTGTTCCTGAGCTTGTTAATACCTCAGTTATCGTCCTTGTGCCGACAGTATAGGTCGTCAATTCGGCGGCGCCTGCTGCGTTATTTCCGCCTACAAAACCCATTCTGCTCATAATAAATATAACCGCTGCCAGTATTACAGCAATTATAATGACCACTTTAATTGTATTGTTTGTCTTCTTACCTCTTTTTTTATTCACACCCATGCTGCCGCCAGCAATATTATCCTTAGAAGTGTTCATGACAATGTCCTTTCTTACTTTTTTTACGGTAATAATATTATCAGCTTTTTGTGAATTTTGTGAGATTATAATGTGATAATAATATGTTTTTTTTGATGTTTTTTGTTTACAAATCAACGTCAAAAGATTTATTAATACTTTGTTTATAATTAGGTGTTGATATAACATATAAATTTAAGTATACTACAATAAGAAATGAAATGTTCCGGAGGTAATAATATGTCTGAAAATTGCACACATGATTGCAGTACATGTAAAGAAAATTGTGCATCGCGTGATAAAACAAGCATGCTTGAACCGTTAAATCAGCACAGCAGCATTAAAAAGGTTATTGGTGTTGTAAGCGGTAAGGGCGGTGTAGGTAAGTCTATGGTAACTTCGCTTCTTGCTGTTTTGACTGCAAGAAAAGGTTACAACGTCGGCATTCTTGATGCCGATATTACAGGTCCTTCTATACCCAAGGCTTTTGGTGTCAGTGGACAAATCAACGGTTTTGACGGCTTTATGGTTCCTAAAACCAGCCACAGTGGTATAAAAATAATGTCAGCCAACCTTCTTCTTGAAAAGGAAGATGTTCCTGTCATCTGGAGAGGTCCTGTTATTGCAGGTGCAGTAAAGCAGTTCTGGACAGATACAGTCTGGGAAGATCTTGACTTCATGTTTATTGATATGCCTCCCGGAACGGGAGATGTTCCTCTTACGGTATTCCAATCTATTCCGCTTGATGGGATTGTTATGGTAACCAGCCCTCAGGATCTTGTGTCCCTTGTTGTAGCGAAGGCTGTAAATATGGCAAAGACCATGGATATTCCGATTATCGGACTTGTTGAAAACATGAGTTATGTTCTATGTCCCGATTGCGGCAAAAAGATCGAGATATTCGGAAAGAGCAAAACAGAAGAAACTGCAAAAGAGCAGGGGCTTGATTTTCTTGCAAGAGTTCCTTTCTGCGAACAGGTTGCTTCTCTTACCGATAAGGGAGAAATAGAAAAGTTCAGCGAACACTATCTTGACGCTCTTGTCGAAAAGGTCGAGAAACTTCTTTAATAATTGTAACACAAAACCCCGCTTACCGCGGGGTTTTAATTTATTCGTTTGACGAGTTTGTTGTTGTCAGATCCTGTTTGAATCTGATTACACCTTCTTCACTCTGCGAACGGGCTGACCATATAATCTTTCTGGGACACTTGCTTTCGCAAAGACCACAGCCGGTACATAGTTCGTAGTTGATAGAAGCAACATTGCCGTCTACCTTTATTGCACCGGTAGGACAGTTCTTCTCACATATTTTACAACCTATGCAGCCTACATCACAATAATTCTTAGTTATTGCACCTTTATCTGCAGACATGCAGCCAACCCAATGCTTGGCATCATATGGTATAAGTTTAATAATACTTTTGGGACAGGACGCCACACAAACTCCGCAAGCCATGCATTTTTCATAATCTACAGCTGCAACACCGTTAATTATGTGTATTGCATCAAATTTACAAGCAGCAGCACATGTTCCAAGTCCGATACAGCCGTTGGGGCAGAGTTTGTCGCCACCGGAAAGCTTGCTTGCACTTACACAATCGTGAATGCCTTCATAAACATACTTTTTCTTTGCAAGCTCATGAGTTCCCGAACACATTACCTGAGCCCTGTAACGAACGTGTGATTCTGCAGGTGCAACACCTGCAATCGCTGCAATTTTGTCACACACTTCTTTTGAAACAGAGGTACATGCATTTACAGGCGCATCACCTTTCACGATTGCCTCTGCAAGAGCTGCACATCCGGTATATCCGCATCCGCCGCAGTTTGCGCCGGGCAGACATTCAAGAATCTGTTCAATTCTTTCATCTGTTTTTACAGCAAAAACTTTACTTGCAATCGCAAGAATAATTCCAAGAACTCCGCTGATAATTGCAAAACAGATAAAAGCATACAAAATATTGTTCATTCAATCATTTCCTTTCGTTCTGTCATTATCAGAAGGGGAGTTTAACACCCTGGAATCCCGCAAATGCCATAGCTATAAGGCATGCAGTAACGAGTGCTATCGGTGTTCCTTTGAAGCACTTGGGCGTTTCAGCAAATACAATTCTTGCACGTACACCGGCAAATATGATAATTGCCATTGTCCAGCCTACTGCTGAGCCGAAGCTGAAAGTGACTGATTCTATAAAATTGTATTCATTCTGAATGCAAAGAATAGCAGCACCGAGAATTGCGCAGTTTGTTGTAATAAGGGGAAGGTAGATACCTAGTGCCGCATAAAGTGCAGGTACAGATTTCTTCAAAAACATTTCAATAAGCTGCACCAGGGATGCGATGACAAGAATAAATGCAATTGTTTTAAGATATTCAAGTCCTGTAGGAATCAGAACAAAATGATATAGTGCCCACGTTATCGCGGTGGAAAGTGTCATAACAAAGGTTACGGCACATCCCATGCCGAAAGCTGTAGAAGGCTTTTCTGAAAGACCCAAAAAAGGACAAATACCCAAAAAACGCGAGAATACATAGTTTTCAATAAGTATTGAGGAAATAAGCATTCCTATAATTGCGCCTAAAGACATTACTTACTACCTCCTTTTTTGTTTTTTGAAAGAGCCAGTATGTAGTTAACCGCTGCTATGAGACAGCCGAGAGTCAGGAAAGCACCTGCGGGAAGCGCAAAGAAAAGAATAGGCTTAAATCCCGGGATTGTATATCCGAGAACAGAGCCTGAGCCCAGAACTTCTCTGATAAGCCCGAGGATGCCGAGTGCAAATGTAAAGCCGACTCCCATAAACAAACCGTCAATCATAGAAACAACCGGACCGTTCTTTGACGCAAATGCCTCAGCTCTTGCAAGAATGATACAGTTTACAACAATGAGCGGAATAAAAAGTCCGAGTGACTTATCAAGACTTGGAAGGAAAGCCTTGATAAGAAGCTCAACCGCTGTTACAAAGCCTGAAATAATAACAATGTATGCGGCGATTCTTACCTGCTTTGGAATAAACTTTCTCAGAAGTGAGATAAGAAGGTTTGACAGAACAAGTACTGCTGTTGCTGAAAGTCCCATACCGATACCGTTTACAACGGTAGTTGAAACAGCAAGCGTAGGACATGTTCCGAGAAGCTGAACAAGAATTGGGTTCTGATCAAACAGACTGCTGAAAAAGTGTTTTTTTACAGAGAATTTGTTCTCGCTCACGTGCTTTCACCTCCGATGTAATGAATGTATTCTGATACTTCATAAAGAGAAGCTGATACAGCATCAATAACGGGTTTTGATGTTTTTGTAGCACCGGAAATAATGTCAACTTCGCTTTTTACCTGTGTATAGCCGAGGCTTTTGAATTTATTTAAGAAAGAAGGCTCTTTTGCTTTTGTGCCGATACCGCTTGTCTCAGACATTGAAACAATTTCAACGCCTTTAACTGTACAGTCAGGGTTGACGGCTACAAGCATTTTAATATAATCCTTGAACCCCATAGGCTGAACTGAAACGCAGTAGCCGTGAATTTTAGAATCAGCATCTTTCAGAATATATAGTGCTTTAACGTCTTTTGAAGAAAAGTTGAAATTTTCCTGAGAACAAGTCAGAACCACTTTATCGTTCTCTGTTATTACAAAGCTGTCATCCGATACGGTAAAGCTATTATTATAGTCATTATAATAAATACCTGTAAGAGCTTCGGCGGTGTTTAACTTTTCATTGTATTTGATTTTATCCTTAGTAATGAAATTCACAGAAGCAACAATTGTAGCAACTATTGAACAAATAACAAGAAGCTTTAATGCGATAGATGCTATTTCTTTGAAATTTGAGTTTTTCTCATTCATTTTTTAGCACCTCCGAAAGCCTTTGGCTTTGTTGCCTTGTCAAGGTACCACACAAATAGATTCATAATAAGAATCGCAAAGGAGACACCTTCAGGGTAACCGCCGAAATATCTGATGAATACTGTAATTAAACCGCAGCCAACACCGTAAATTATCCTGCCGACACTTGTTGCAGGGCTTGTAACATAGTCTGTTGCCATAAAGAAAGCACCAAGCATAAGTCCGCCGGAGAACAACTGAAGAAGCATGAAGCTTACGCCACCGGCATTACCAAGAGGAAGTACAAGGGTTATCAAAGCAACTGTTGCAATATATGTAACGGGAATGTGCCACGTAATCACTTTTCTTATCATTAGATAAATTCCCGTCAGTATCAAAATTGTAGCTGATACTTCACCGATGGTTCCAGGAATGTTTCCAATAAGTGTTGAAGTAATATCCGCATCAGGAATAATACCGTTTTTCAGATCAACAAGCGGTGTTGCTCCTGCAGTAATATCACTCGCAGCTTTTGAAACGTTTACAGCAAATGGACTTAAATATTTGCCGGGTTCAGTAAAAGCGGTTAGCTCAGTGGGATATGCAACAAAGAGGAATACTCTTGCTGCCAAAGCGGGATTGATGATATTCTTGCCAATGCCACCATAAAGCTGTTTTACAATAACAATTGCAAAGAATGAACCGATTATCGGAATCCACAGAGGAGTCGAGACGGGCAGGGAATATGCGAGAAGGATGCCGGTTACAACCGCAGAAAGATCGGAAATAGTGTTGCTTTTTTTCATAAGTTTTCTGTATAGATACTCAAAAGCAACACATGAGACAACGCTTATCGCCGTTATAGTTAAAGCTCTAAAACCAAAAACATAGATTGCCCATACAAGTGCAGGCATAAGAGCAATTACTACATCAGCCATAATGTTTCTTGTCTTGATGGGGCTCTTAATATGAGGCGACGCCGTCATGGTCAGAAACTTATTTTCAGTATTGGAATTCATCAGGACTTCGCCTCACTTTCTTTGGCTTTTTGAGCAGCCTTTCTCTTTTCAGCAAGTATTGCGCCTTTTGTTGTCCTTATGTACTGAACAATCGGAACATTGCCGGGACATATATATGTGCATGAACCGCATTCAACACAGGAAAGAATACCGAACTCCTCAGCGAGTACTTTATCATCCTTCTTTGAAAATGCAGCCAAATAATTCGGCATTAAGTGCATAGGACAAACACCAACACATCTGCCGCAATGAATGCAGTCACCTTCGTCGTTGCTCTGAGTTTTGTCTGAAAGGAACAGAAACGCAGATGTATTTTTCATAACAACGGCGTTCATATCCCATTGTGCCTGACCCATCATCGGGCCGCCGCTGACAATTTTTGAAAGGTTGTCTGTCGAGCCGCCGCAATAATCGAGAATGTCTGAGATTCTTGTGCCAACGGGTGCTCTTAGATTTTTAGGTGTATTTACAGCATCGCCGTCAACAGTAAGAACCGTGCTTATAAGCGGCATGCCTTCGTATATGGCATTGTAAACCGATACACAGGTTTCGGCGTTGAAAATAACACAGCCGACATCGGCAGGAAGCTTGCCAGCGGGAAGCTCAACACCTTTTATTACATACATGAGCTGACGCTCGTCACCCTGAGGGTATTTTGTTTTGAGAACCTGAACGGAAATATTCTCGTATTCGGCTGTATTTTTTGTCATGACCTCCACAGCATCCATCTTGTTGTTTTCGATGGCGATTGTCATGTGTTCTGTGTAGGTCGCGTGCATAAGAATCCTTGCACCGCCGATAATCTTTTCGGGTTCTTCAAGCATAAGTCTGTGATTTTCTGTGATGTAAGGCTCACATTCCGCACAGTTGATAATAATTTCCGAAGCTTTTCCGATTGCCGACTGAATCTTTGCATATGTCGGGAAAGCCGCACCGCCCTGACCGCAGATACCGGCACGTCTTACAAGCTCGACAATCTCCTCAGATGTTGCAGTAAAGATGTCGCCGTCAAACGTCTTTATGTTATCATCCGGAGTATCTGTATAATCGTTTTCAATTACAATGTGTGCAGTCTTACCGTAGCCCGTATAGGAGTTACGCATTTCGATATCGGCTACAGTACCCGATATTGAGGCATGAATCGGGCAGGAGAGACCTGTTTCAAAATTACCTATAAGCTGACCCTTTTTAACATAGTCTCCTTTTGCTACAAGAGGCTGCGCAGGCGCACCGATATGCTGTTGCATGGGGATAGCAACCTTCGCAGGTGAGGGGAAGTTTTCAATCGGACAATTCCGCGTATTTTTGTTGTCATTTACGTGCAGTCCGCCCTTGAATGTTTTAAGCAAACGTGTCATTCCTTTCGTTAAAGATTTGACAATATATTGATTTTCTGTAAAATTAATTTATTATAGCATTAATCACAGAACTTTTCAAGGGATTTTGTCATTTTTTTACTGAAAAACTTGTAATTTATAGTTTAAATTTACGAATAGCTGTTGAAATGTGTAAAATAATGTGCTATATTATTAGAAAATTATTAATGAAATCGGTGATGAAATTTGGAAAACAGAACGATATATAGTACCCGCCCCGATGAAAAGAGAAGCGCGGAAGAAGAGGCTGTGTACGATGTACTCGAACAGCTTGAAATAGAGTATAAGCGAATGGACTGGCTGCCCGAAGATGAGGGCAGTGAAAACGTGTATGAGTATCTGGGTATAATGAGACTTAAAAACCTTCTTCTTTGTAACGCTCAGAAGACAAAATTCTATCTTCTCGTAATGCCTGCAAGTGTACCTTTTAAATCAAATGTTTTGTCAAAACAGCTCGGCACGCCTCGTTTTTCCTTTGCACCCGAAGAAAACCTCAAAGAGCTTCTTCATGTAAAACCGGGCTCTGCAAGCATACTCGGACTTCATAACGATAAAGACAGGGTTGTAAACCTCTGTATTGACGAAAGAGTTCTTGAACAGGAATACTACGGATGCCATCCGTGCGTAAATACAACAAGTCTGAAGATTAAGACGGATGATATTCTTAATAAGTTCCTTGCACATACAGGACATTTTTATACAATTGTTCGTATGTAAATTATTTGAGAAGTTCAGCTTTCAGTTCTTCAACCGTATCGACAACTATCGTTGCACCTGCTTCTTCAAGCTCTTGTCTTGAGCCGTAGCCAAAGGTGACGCCGATGGTATCAATTGAGAACTTTGAAGCACCTTCAACGTCGTGGTGTCTGTCACCAACCATAATTATTGAGTCGGGATTGTATTGACCGATATTTTCAAGGGCGAAGGCTATAACCTCGTCCTTTTTTGTTCGAGTATTTGACATAAGCGCACCTGCGACAAAGTCAAAATATTTGTACAGACCGAAATGCTTCAGAATAATAAGTGCAAACTTTTCGGGCTTTGATGTTGCAAGAACAATTTTTTTGCCTGCATCCTTCAAAGCAGTCAGCATTTCTTCAATACCGTCATATACCTTGTTTTCGTATATGCCGACAGTTGCGTAATACTCCCTGTATTTTGCGACGTATTCTTCGCCCTTTTCTCTGTCAACGCTGCAAAACTCCATAAAATGTTCACGCAGAGGCGGACCGATAAATTCCTCAAGCTGTTTACGGCTCTCGTATTTGTTTCCGAAGTAGTCGAGTGCGTGTGCAACTCCTCCTGTTATGCCGATTGCAGGGTCGGTAAGAGTTCCGTCAAGATCAAATAGAATTGTTTCGTATTTCATAATTACACTTCCTTTTTCTTGATTATATATCATTTATATTATAATTGTCTTAATTGAATGTAAAATTAACGATTTATTTACTCAACTTATTGACAAAAATGCCAAACAAACATATAATTATACTATATATTGTAAAATGTGTGAGGTCTGTGCATTGTTATTGGAGTATAAAGGCGATAAACTTGATGTCAATTTAATAGATGAAGGACAGGGTGAAGCTATAGTTCTTCTTCACGGCTGGGGAGCAAGAGCGGATTTGTACAGAACCGTAATTAATCCTCTTTTGTCAGATTACAGGGTCGTTGCACCGGATTTACCCGGCTTCGGAAAGACAAGCGAACCCTCATTTGCTTATTCTATTGAGGACTATGCAGGCTTTGTTGCCGCATTGCTTAAAGAACTCGGTATCTCCAAAGTACACCTTATAGGTCACTCGCATGGAGGCAGAACGGCTTTAGAGCTTGCGACAGGCGATTACGGCTTTGATATAGAAAAAATGGTGCTTCTTGACTCTGCAGGTATTCCTGTTAAAAAGAAGCTTTCCAAAAGAATCAGAATAAGAACATATAAAATGCTTAAAGGTATTGTTACGTTTGCTCCCGTAAAGAAGGCTTTTCCGAGCGCTCTTGATAGACTCAAGAAGAAATTCGGTTCTGCCGACTATGCCGCAGCATCCGATATAATGCGTCAGAGTATGGTTAAGGTTTTGCCTTGTGACTATACCGATAAGCTTTCGCTCATTAAAAATTCAACGCTTTTGATTTGGGGCGAAAACGATAACGATACACCCATTTCCTGTGCCAAAGTTCTTGAAAAGGGTATTCGTGACTGTGGTCTTGTTACAATTCCCAAGGCTGGCCACTTTTCCTTTGTCGAAGCGCCGGCACTAACTTCAAATGTACTTAAATCATTCTTTAACATAAAATAACGGAGATTAGTATGACAACGACAATTCTCTACCACATAACTGCGGCTGCCGCTTTTGCCTTTGCCGCAATATACTTTGTCCATATGTTCCAGCTCAACGGCTACCATAGAGACGGACACATGAGATGGCACAACGATATACTTGGTGCAATTTCTGCAAAAATGACGTTTGCTTTTGTTGCATTTGTCCTTATGATTTTTGCAAATGATATAACAAAACCGATTGCATCTGTACTTAATGTGCTGACAGTTGTGATGTTTCTGCCGGGACCCGCTAAAAAGCCGCTTGTTTATACGGCAAGAATCAAACGACTTTTAGCTGCAATAATAATTTTGTATTCGGCTCTGGTTGTGATAACAAGCCTTGTTCCTTACTGTCACTTTGTTTCTGCACTCGGTCTTGTGCTTGTGAATTTTGTAGTTCTTCTTTCGGATATTATAAATTCTCCCGTTGAAAAGGCAATAAAGAACGGTTTTATTAAGGATGCAAAGAAAATACTTGAAAGACGTAAGAATCTGACTATAATCGGCATAACAGGAAGCTACGGCAAAACAAGCTGTAAGTATTTCTTAACAAAGCTTCTGTCAGCAAAGTATAATGTTCTTATGACTCCTGCAAGCTATAATACACCAATGGGTGTTGTTAAGACTGTCAGGGAACACCTTAAAAATTCACACGAGATTTTTATTTGTGAGATGGGTGCAAAAAACATCGGCGATATCAAGGAACTTTGCGACATTGTTCACCCTCATATTGGACTTATTTCGTCGATAGGTCCTCAGCATCTTGAAAGCTTTAAGACTATCGAAAACGTAGTTAATACAAAGTTTGAGCTATATGATACAATTTCCGACGGCGGTAAGGTTTATCTTAACTATGATAACGAGCTGATTAGAAGCGCAAAGTCAGGTAAAGATATCGTTTCATTCGGCTGTGAATATGAAAACGCTTCTTGCCTTGCATCGAATATCACACTTTCCGAAAAGGGAACAGATTTTGATGTTACATATAACGGTGTGACTACACATTTTTCAACAAAGCTTCTTGGCACTCACAATGTTCAGAATCTTGCAGGCTGTATTGCAATTGCAGTTGATATGGGCGTTGAACTTTCCGACCTTATACTTGCGGTAAAACGACTTGAAAGCGTGCCCCACAGACTTCAGATGATAGACGGCGGAAATTTTACGATTATCGACGATGCCTTTAATGCAAACCCCTCAGGTACAAAGGCTGCACTCGAAGTTCTCGGCTCTTTTGACGGCACAAAAATCATTGTAACTCCCGGCATGATTGAACTAGGTGAAAAGCAGGCAGAATTAAATAGAGAGTTTGGCATTAACTGTACAAAGGTTTGCGACTACATTTTCCTTGTCGGCGGAAGAATTGCCGATGATGTTTATGAAGGTGCAAATTCAACCTGTTTTGACAAAGAAAAGCTCCTTCGCTTTGATAAGGTTGAAGAAGCGGTTGAATATGCAAGAATGTTGCAATCGGATAAAAAGAAGTTTGTGCTTCTTGAAAATGACCTTCCCGATAACTATTAAATCCTATTTTGAAAAGAGGAATACATATGTCAGACAAGATTAAGGTCGGCGTATTTTTCGGCGGTAAGAGCGTTGAACACGAGGTTTCTGTAATCTCGGGACTTCAGGCTGTTTACGCCTTTGACAGCGAAAAGTATGAGCCTGTACCCGTTTACATAACAAAGAATGGCGAAATGTACGCAGGCGGTAACGTCGGCGAAATCGAAGCCTATAAGGATATAAAAAAATTGCTTGAAACAGCCGTTAGAGTTAATCTCATCAAAGACGGAAACAACTTCAGCCTTATCAGATATCCTGCTAAAAAGTTCGGCAACAATGTCATTGACACAATCGAAGTTGCACTTCCTGTTGTTCACGGCACAAACGTCGAAGACGGTACACTTCAGGGCTATCTTCATGCACTCGGTATTCCGTATGCAGGCTGTGATGTATTTTCAAGTGCTGTCTGCATGGATAAGGAAGCAAGTAAGCTTATTATGAAGGCTAAAGGTATACCCGTACTTGACTGCGTGACCGTAAATTCAAAGCAGTATTCCGTTGACGGCGATGCTGTACTCAACCTTATTGAACAAAAAACAAAATATCCCGTAATCGTAAAGCCTGTAAATCTCGGCTCAAGTGTCGGTATCAAAAAGGCAAAGAGCAGGGAAGATCTGGACAAGGCACTTGACTATGCCTTTGGCTTTGCTAATGTCGTTCTTATTGAAAATGCCGTTGAAAACTTAAAGGAAATCAACTGTTCTGTTCTCGGTGATATCTACGATGCCGAAACATCTGTCTGTGAAGAGCCCGTCGGCGGTGATGAAATCCTTAGCTATTCCGATAAGTATCTTTCGGGCGGCAGTAAGGATTCAAAGCTCGGCGCAAAGGTCGGTGGAAGTAAGGGCTCAAGCGGCATGGCTGATCTTAAGAGAAAACTCCCTGCTGAAATTTCAAAGGAGCTTGAAGAAAAGGTACGCCACTTCGCAAAGGCGGCGTTCCAGGGACTTGGATGCTCGGGCGTTACAAGAGTAGATTTTCTTTATAACACAGTAACAGAGGAACTCTATGTAAACGAACTTAACACAATTCCCGGATCGCTGTCATTCTATCTTTGGGAGGCTACAGGCAAGAGCTTCAGCACACTTCTCGACGACCTTGTAAAGCTTGCATTCAAGAGAGAACGCGAACAGGGCGAGCTTAACTTCTCCTTTGATACAAATATTCTTCAGGGGATTACTTTATCCCGTGGTGGTAAAGCATAAACATTCGAAACCCGTCGGCATTTGCCGACGGGTTATCTTTATTCAATATAATCTTTCGCCTTTTCCAAAAACATTTCCTTTGCTTTCTGCGGACTATCAGTAAAAACAGTACATCCTGCCGCCTTTTTATGACCGCCGCCGATACCGAGTGAAGCACAAAGAACCGATAAATCCGTATCAATGTTGCATCTAACCGATATCTTAAATTCACCCTCGGCCTTGTCCCTCATAAATGCCGCAATCTGTACACCCTCTATGCCTCTGCCAAGCTGGCTGACGGTTTCTGTGTCGCTTACCTTTGCACCAATTGATTCAAGCATTTTGTTAGACAGATAAATAAATGAAATCTTACCGTTTTCATAGTATTCAAGATTTCTGTATGCAAGGCTTTCAACAGCAATCTGAACAGAGGATTTCAAGTCAAATAAACGATAGTTGATGTCCCGACTGTCAGCATTCTTTTCAATGAGCGAAGCGGCAATTCTGTGGGTTTCGGGTGTTGTATTTCCGTACTTGAAACAGCCTGTGTCAGAGCTTATCGCACCGAAAACAGAGCTTGCAATCTTGTCATCCCAAATCGTTTCATTTGTCCAATCTTCAAGCTCGCAGATAATCTTGTAAACTATTTCACCTGCGGCAGAAGAAGTGTTGTCAAGATATAACTTTTCAGCCGTGATAGTGTTTTTTTCGTGGTGGTCAATTGCAAATTTGTTGTTTTGCTGAAAAACATCTGCAACCTCTCCGAGCAGGTGGTCGGAAGCGACATCTACCGTAATGTATGTGTGCTTTTCGTCCTTGATTTTGTCATAACCCTCTCGGCTTTCAAACACTTCCGTATCAGAGTAATTAAGAAACGAAAGTCTTTTGGGTATAGAATTTGGAGAAAGAATCAAAGCATTTTTGCCGAGTTTTTTGAGAGCTCCTGCTAGACCGCAGGCAGAACCGAAACAGTCACCGTCGGGATTTGCATGAATACCGATTACATAATTGTCGTTTTCAAGTAAAAATCTTGATACGCTTGTTATAGTTTCATTCATAATAATTCCTCGTAGCTCTTAATATAGTTTTCGCATCCGTCTTTTAGCTCATCAACACAGCAAAGGCTTCCTTCTTCTTCAATAATTGTGTATCTGAAACCGTTTTTCTTTAATGTGTTTGCGGCATATAGCGAATCTTCAAATACCATAGTTTCTTCTTTGTTTCCGCCTATTAGCTCCATGGCTCTGTCGAATACATCGGGATGGTTCTTATTTTTACCTACGTAATCGGTGCATACAAGCTGATCAAGATAGGGAAGAAGTCCCATACGTTCAAGTGCAGGCTTGCAGACATCAATATTAGTTGCAGTGGCAATGGCAGTTTTTATACCTTGTGCTTTAAGCGCTTTCAGGAAATCGAGTGCTTTTGGCATAGTATCTATATCGCCGTTTTTGTACACTTCGCGCATTAAATCGTAAAGCTCGTCTATAACCTCATCAAGACTTATTGTTTTGCCTGTTAATTTCATTGCCCTGTCAAACATTGCTTTAAGACCGGTGAAGGGCAGATAATTTCCGTTTTCATCGTTGAACATATCTATTCCGAAACGTCTGCCGAGAATTTCTCTTTCGTACTTGTCCCAGAATTTCTGAGTGTCAAGAAGAGTTCCGTCAAGGTCAAATACTGCATATTTAAAATTCATTTTTGCACCTACTTTATGAATTTGATTTTATCTCTTAGTTTTTTGATATATATGAATGTAAATACATCGAGTAAATAGTCAAAGCAAAAGAAAAACACGTTGGAAGTTATAAGCAAAAGTACATACATTACCGCAGGCTCGTTTTGCAGTGCGAAAACAGCTTTAAAAAGAAGCATAAGGGATATCATCGCAACGTTAAATACAAGTATGCTGATTAATTTTCTGATTTGCTTTTTAAATTTTATGAGTTTTTGTTTCAATATCGGATAATACCCAAAAAAACCAACAAAGTAAAGAGTAGCTGTAGAAAGCGGAGTGAAAATTAACGAAAGAACTGAAGATGTTATGTACACAAGGATAGGGTATTTTTCTTTTGTTTCTATCTGAACAATGTAAATTGTGAGAGCACATACTGCCGCAACAGTAATATCAAGCAACTCAATAAACGTTCCCATAAGAATCAAAACAACTATCAGAGCCGAAAAAATTGCAGATAAAGCAATTTTTTTGATATCTTTCCTCATTTTCTCCACCTCACTTTACTTCTGTATTATACATCAAGATTTGTTATAATTCAATAAACACTTGATATCTCTTAAAAACTTTACAGAATGTTAACCCAAAATCTTGCAATATGTTTGACAACGTAGAGGTTTTTATGTTATTATACATTAGAAGGTGGTTATATCTATGGCAAATAAAGTTTATAATGTGATTTCAATTTTTATTAAAAGAATTTTTTGTTGTTTCTCGCTTCTTACTCTTTTTATGGCGGTTGTTGGTACTCTTATTACAACCGATGAATTTTCAAAGTACATTGCAACTGACAGAATACTGAGTTTCTTTTTGTTTTCATTGATGTTTGCAGTTTCATTCTTTATTGCAGATTTTGTTAAGGAAAATGCAGTAATCAGAAGAACGCTTCAGTTTGTTCTTACAGGCGTAAGTATGGCTGTTGTTTTCATATTTGGTTCAGCTTTTGACAGCTATATTGATATTAACAATGTACAAAATAAAGGCTTTTCAATTCTTGCAATATGTTTTATGTATGTAATTATTTACGTAATATGTGCAATTATTGCAGTTGCTGTGAATGCTGTTAAAAAGAAAATTACGGGTTCTGAAAAGAATTATGACAATATGTTTGAAAATAAATAACTTTATTGGATTGCACTTGTTGCAATCCTTTTTGTAAAAGGTGATTTAATGGCTAATTTTAACTATGTTGCTACTTGTCTTTTCGGACTTGAAAGACTTGTCGGCGAAGAAATTGATGAGCTCGGATATGAAAGAGTGGACACGATTGACGGCAGAGTGTATTTTAAGGGCAGTGCCGATGCCGTCGCACGCTGTAACATTAATTTCAGATGTGCGGAACGTCTTTTTATTGAGCTTGCTTCATTTAAGGCAGAGACCTTTACCGAGCTTTTTGATAATGTAAAACGTATACCCTGGGAAATGATTGTCGGAAAAGACGATGCTTTTCCCGTTAAAGGTCATTCGATAAAATCAAAACTGTTTTCAATCCCCGACTGTCAGAGTATTATAAAGAAAGCAGTAGTGCAGAGGCTTTCCGAAAAATACGGTATTGATTGGTTTGAGGAAACGGGAGTTACCTATCAGATTGAGTTCTTTGTTCTCAATGATAAGGTGTCAATTATGCTTGATACAAGCGGTGTTGCACTTCACAAAAGGGGCTACAGAACACAGGCAGGCGGTGCGCCCATGCGTGAAACGCTGGCGGCTGCCCTTGTAAAACTATCTCGCCCACGTGAGAATGTTCGTCTGTGGGACCCATTCTGCGGTTCGGGAACCATTCCCATTGAAGCGGCGCTTATTATGACAAACACAGCCCCCGGTACAAATAGAAGCTTTGCCGCCGAGGAGTATGCCTTTCTGCCAAAGAAAATATGGACGGATGCAAGACAAGAAGCAAAGGAAAAAATCAATCTTGATCCAGAATTCTGTGCTTTTGCATCGGACGTTGACCATGAGGTTTTGAAAATCGCAAGGGCAAATATTAAGCGAGCAGGCATGGAAAAATACATCAAAACATTTGTTAAAGATGCAACCGAGATTGCAAGCGACGATGTCAGAACAACTATTGTATGCAATCCACCCTACGGTGAAAGACTTGAAACAATAAAGGGTGCAAGGGAGCTGTATAAGAGGCTCGGCAAGAATTTTCCCAAACTTTCGCCTTGGCAGATATATATTATTACATCCGAAGAAGAGTTTGAAAAACTGTACGGTCTTCGTGCCGATAAGGTGAGAAAGCTCTATAATGGTATGATTAAGTGTAATTTCTATCAGTATTTTAAGAAGAAGGACTGATTGTTTTGAGTTTTCCTATAAAAAATGATAATGACCCGTTTGAAAGCTATGATGAGTTTCTTGATAACATCAGTCGCGGCGGTGAAATTGAGTTTTGTTATGACAGCAAAAAGTATACTTTAACTCATGGTAAAGCTGAAGACGGCTGTCATTTGGTGTTTTTCGGCGTGGCAAGCAGTGATGAAATAGGCGAGTATAGAATCGAAAATAATGATTTTGATATACTCGGCGATTTGAAGCTTGGAGATAATTATATCAGAAGCATTGTAACTAAATTTGAAGTTTTATTCAGATGTTTTTAAGGCGGTGTTAAAATGTTATTTGATATGCACGTACACTCTGCCGAAGGCAGTCCCTGTGCGTCAATAAAAAATGAAGAACTTGTCAAGGCTTATAAAGAAAAAGGCTTTGACGGATTTGTTCTTACAAACCATATGTCAAGATGGTCTATGGAATGTCACTATAAACTTGAATATCCCGATTTTTGTAAAATGCTTCATGATGTTTATCTTGAAGCTAAAGAGCACGGTGATAAAATCGGTCTTACCGTTCTTTTCGGACAAGAACTTAAGCTCGACTGTACAGGCTGTAATGACTATCTTTTGTACGGTGTCACTTACGAACAGCTGTTAGATTACGGCGATATGATGGCATGGACTCCTGAAAAATTAAAGGATGCTTCAGAAAAAGACGGATTTCTGTATTATCAGGCTCATCCCTTCAGAGACCATATGAGAATTGTAAATCCGATATATTTGTATGGACTTGAAGTTTTCAACGGCGGACAAGGTTTTGAACATCCATGGGAAGACCAGCGTAACGATATTGCAAATCTCTGGGCTGATAAATACAAACTTCACAAAATCTCCGGTTCTGACTGTCACGAAATAACACATGTCGGTGTTGCCGGTGTCAAATTTTTGTCAGATATTAAAGACAACAATGACCTTTTGGCAGCATTAAAAGAAGATAACTACTATCTTGTCGAAAAGGCAATTACTTCAAGGTGACACCAAAGTGAAACATTTGTTAAAATAATGTAAAAGCGACAAAAAATACTTGATTTTTGAAATATATGGGTATACAATATCTCTTGTGATTAGCACTCGGCACTTTAGAGTGCTAATGTAAAAACAGTTAACAATATCTCTAAGGAGGATAAATATTATGAAGCTTAAGCCACTTGCTGACAGAGTTGTCGTTAAGACAATCGAAGCAGAGGAAACAACAAAGAGCGGCATCATTCTTACAGCCGCAGCACAGGAAAAGCCCAGCATCGCTGAGGTTATCGAAGTAGGTCCCGGCGGAATGGTTGACGGCAAGGAAGTCGTTATGACCGTTAAGAAGGGCGACAAAGTTATCACAAGCAAATATGCAGGAACAGAAGTAAAGCTTGACGGCGTTGAATATAATGTAGTTCGTCAGTCTGACATTCTTGCAGTAGTTGAAGACTAATTCTTAGGTATTGGAGGTAAATTATTATGGCAAAGGAACTTGCTTACGGCATTGAAGCAAGAAACGCTCTTGTACGCGGCGTTGACGCAGTAGCCGATACAGTAAAAATTACACTTGGTCCTAAGGGCAGAAACGTAGTTCTTGATAAGAAGTACGGTGCACCCCTTATTACAAATGACGGTGTTACGATCGCAAAGGAAATTGAGCTTGAAGATGCAATGGAAAACATGGGCGCACAGCTCTTAAAGGAAGTTGCAACAAAGACAAATGATGCGGCAGGTGACGGTACAACAACAGCTACTCTTCTTGCACAGGCTTTTGTTCACGAAGGTATGAAGAACGTAGTTGCAGGCGCAAATCCCATGGTTATCCGTAAGGGTATTTCCAAGGCTGTTGACGTTGCAGTTGAAGAACTTACAAAGATTTCGAAGAAGGTAAACGGCTCTCAGGATATAGCCCGTGTCGGTGCTGTTTCTTCCGCTGATGAAGTTATCGGTAAGCTTATTGCAGATGCAATGGAAAAGGTTACAAGCGACGGTGTTATTACTGTTGAAGAATCAAAGTCTGCTGAAACATACTGCGAAGTTGTTGAAGGTATGCAGTTTGACAGAGGATACCTTTCTCCTTACATGGTAACAGATACAGATAAGATGGAAGCTGTTATCGACGACGCTGTTCTTCTTATCACAGACAAGAAGATTTCCAATATTCAGGACATTCTTCCTCTTCTCGAAAAGATCCTTCAGGAAGGCAAGAAGCTCGTTATTATTGCTGAAGACATCGAAGGTGAAGCACTTTCTACTCTTATTGTCAACAAGCTCCGCGGTACATTCACATGCGTAGCTGTTAAGGCTCCAGGTTTTGGCGACAGAAGAAAGGAAATGCTTACAGATATTGCTATCCTCACAGGCGGCGAAGTCATTTCTTCTGACCTCGGTCTTGAACTTAAGGACACACAGATTTCCCAGCTCGGTAAGGCAAGACAGGTTAAGATCAACAAGGAAAACACAATCATTGTCGGCGGTGCAGGTGATCCCGAAGCTATCAAGGGCAGAATTGCTCAGATTAAGTCGGGTATCGAAACAACAACATCTGAATTTGACAGAGAAAAGCTTCAGGAAAGACTTGCAAAGCTTTCCGGCGGTGTAGCTGTAATCAAGGTTGGTGCTGCTACCGAAACAGAAATGAAGGAAAAGAAACTCAGAATTGAAGATGCACTCAACGCAACAAAGGCTGCCGTTGAAGAAGGCATCGTTCCCGGCGGCGGAACAAGCTCTGTAAACGTAATTCCTGCTGTTGCAAAGCTTCTTGAAACCGCCAGTGGCGACGAAAAGACAGGTGTATCTATCGTTCTTAAGGCTCTCGAAGCTCCTGTAAGACAGATTGCTTCCAATGCTGGCATGGACGGTTCTGTAATCCTTGAAAAGATTAAGACAAGCAAGGCAGGCGTTGGCTATGATGCTGCAAACGACAAGTATGTAGACATGGTTGAAGCAGGTATTGTTGACCCCACAAAGGTTTCCCGTTCTGCACTTCAGAATGCAGCTTCCGTTGCATCCATGATTCTTACAACCGAAGCACTTGTTGCTGACAAGCCCGAGCCTCCCGCACCTGTTGCTCCTGCTGCCCCCGGCGGAATGTATTAGTCGGGAAGCCCGACAGCAAATTTCGCGGGATAGATTTGATTGGAATTAAATTTTATCAATCGCGTAAATGCGAATCACGACCACCAAACAACGGCGGTCGTGATTTTTATGTTTTTATTGAAATTTTGATTCTTTTGTGTTATACTTGAGATGAACTTATAGAAATTGTCGAAAAATGGCGAAGGAAAGTACTTAAATGAAAAACTTGGAAGAGTGGAGCAGACTCCACAATGCATTAGAAAGAACGGAAGAATTATTTTGGTGTTGCTTTCAATCATACAAAGAAGAAGAACCAGAAGAGTTTTTAGAA
>JAGAUT010000084.1 GCA_017620655.1 Clostridia bacterium
GCGATGAACAGTTGCTCAGTAGTCAGCGTCTTTAACGATGAGGGTCCACCCGTTCCCATTCCGAACACGGTAGTTAAGCTCATCTGTGCCGACAATACTTGGCTGGCGACGGCCCGGTAAGATAGGTCGATGCTGACACCTTCCCAAGGGAAGGACAACACGTGGGTGGCAAGGGTAGAAACCCATGTGCACCCATTCTGCTTTATATTCCTCCTTAGCTCAGTCGGTAGAGCGCATGACTGTTAATCATGATGTCGCTGGTTCGAGCCCAGCAGGGGGAGCCAAAAAAAGACTATTCTTCGGAATGGTCTTTTTTTCATCTGATTCCGTCTTTGAAGACGGAATACATTAATCTTAGTTTGATGTATTCTGCTTCGCTGATGGTCATATTAATCCAAGCCTTTTGGCTTGGATTTTTCTTTTTTTTAAAAAAACTCCATTTTTCCACCCCAATCCCCCCACTTTTGCCTTGAAAGTGTGGGGACAAATTCAAAGCAAGGTGATATTATCAGGATGTAGCGAAGTATAATTTATAACTTTGAAAGGAGCATGGATAATGAAGACTAGAAAAAATTCCAACCTGATATTTTGTATTTTGATTACAGTATCAATGCTTTTTACGACGGTAGCTGCCGTTCCAAGTGCGGTGACCGTTTCCGATTCCTTGCCTGAAGGTTTTGTGTCAGAAATTGATGCGGAACTTGCAGACACAAATGAATACGCTCTGAGCGTTCTGAACAAACCCGGCACGACCTTTGTGCTCAGTCGTGGTGAATATACATATGATGTCTGTGACCTCTGGAAAGAAGTTGAATCCGACGGCACAGGTGAACTGAAGTTTGACCAGTCCTTCAGTGTCAATATCAATGACGCTATCGATGCATATAACAATTATCTGGATACCAACTATCCAAACGGTGAACGTGATAGCTACAAGGCTTTAGAGGACAACAACAACGGTGCAATTTTTTATGTTCAAGCAAGAGTTTTGATTAATGACTACGCCTTCGATTTTTCAAGCAAAGCAAGTTATATGTATGCGCCATACGGCCTGGATGGCGAATATAATGATGGCTGCGGTGAATGGAACATTTCTTCTTATTACGACGACCTCAGTGATTTCTTTACAATGAGCAAAGACGGCGGTGTTCTTAATCTTTCACTTGACGGAACGGTAAAGGAAATCTATGAGGCACTTAAAGCACAGGATGAGGCTTTAGGCGACGTTACTATAAACAACCTGGAGTTTGAATTAAGGGTTTCCTGTGAAGTGGAATATAGAGGTTCTTGGGGAAATATCAACTACACCGAATACGGCTTTGATGGTTTGTCTCTCACGCTTTATGACAAGCATATCTATGAGTCGGCTTCAGAATATGATAACCTTTCCGTAATACCTATAACAGCACCCCTTACGGTAAATGTCGCTCCTGCATTGGAAGGATGTTATGAACCTGTAAAGACAGAATATAGCTGGTATTACGAGTTCATAAAAGAAGGCGAAGAAGAGGCAGAAGACGGCAATTACAAGTGGTACGGCTACTTTGAGAGAGACGAATCAAAGGAATCTGATGTTTTGACCGAAACAGCACCCAGCGGCACCGTTTACGGTATTGCTTACGGAAAAGTAGATTCAGACAGCAACAGCATAACGCTTGATGACATTCTGAATGAAGACAACAAAGCTTTTATTGGTAGCTTTATCGGTGAAAAGCCCAGAGAACTCGGCGGCAAGGGTCAGATGTTAATCGAATGTGCCGTTACACTCACTTTTGAAGACGGTAAACAGTGGGTGGTTTATATTACAAAAGCCGATTATATGTCAAGGCTCATCTTGCCCTGTATGCACGCATGCACAGTATGCGGTCTCTGTACAGTTACAGATGAAATGTTGCCCTGTAACTTCGACCAGATGAGTTATGATATAACCAACGTATGTATGTGCGAAGAACCCTCTGTTCCCGAGTATGAAATTACTGTTGAATCCAAGGAACAAATGACTATCGAAAGCACGGGCGTAACAGTTGACGTGGTTGTTGAACAGGTTGAAGTGGAAGAAATACCTCCGAATTCTTTTATCATTAATGCGGCAGAAGCTGTTGGTGCAGATAACGTAATGGCTTTCTATAATATCGATGTTTTCGACCAAGATGGATATCCCTACACCCTTAATCGGTATTATGACGAGGGAGAGGAACTGACGGTAAGTATATCTGTCAGCATGGAAGAAGCATTGGCACTTCAGAACGGCGAAGCGGCTTTGTATCACATATTGGCAGACGGAACAGCAGAAGAGGTTGAGGGTGTTTCAGTAGTAATAGACGGTGAATCTGCTACTATGACCTTCACTTCAAGCAGCTTCAGCCCCTATATTATAGCACGTACAGCCACAGCCGATGTTACTATCGACACTGTTAACATCATCGGCGTCGCTACCCCTATTGTAGGTAAAACTTATGACTTGACCGGAATAACCACCGATACCGACGGAATCACCCTCGGAACAATCCAATGGCAGAAGCCGAACGGCGTTGTTATGCAGCCTACAGATGTATTTGAAGAGGGTGTGCAATATATGCTTTACCTTGGATACACTGTTAACGACGGCTACGTGCTTTCCGATACCGTGGGGGTAACCTCTGATTTGGATTGTGACAGTAATTATATCGGTAGAGTTTGGATAGGTCTTTACTATACAGCCAACTATATTCCAGTCAATACCGTTAACATCACCGGTGTCACCACTCCCGTTGCAGGCGAAAATTATGACTTGACCGGTATAACCACCGATACCGAGGGTATCACCCTTGGAACAATCCAGTGGCAGAAATCCAACGGAACTGTTATGCAGCCTACAGATGTATTTGAAGAGGGTGTAGAGTATATGCTCTACATTGGATATACTGTTGACGACGGCTACGTGCTTTCCGATACCGTGGGGGTAACCTCTGATTTGGATTATGACAGTAATTATATCGGTAAAGTTTGGATAGGTCTTTACTACACAGTTCCCAAGTCAGAACCTGACAGCATTGAAATCAATCTCGGTGCAAAGGCTGATGCAACCAACGTAAGATACGTTGAAATCGGCGGCGTTGTAACTGAAATCACCGAGGATAACGATAAGTATATTTCCGAAATCGGCGAAGATAATCTTCTTATCGAGGTTGTTGAAAAGACAGCAGACGGTGAATTTGTAAAGAGCCAGTATTTCTATGTTGATATGACAACGAAAACAGCAACAAAGCTGGGTATGGATTCCTATATGACCGCCGATTCAGGCACATCCATAAGAACAAACAATCCTATGGGTATCAGATTCAAGTCTTCCGTTCTTACATCTGCAAAATCAGAAGCAACGCAGTTTGTAATAGACGAATACGGCTTTATCATAACAACAGAGGAAGCGCTCGGCGAAGAGGAACTTACCTTTGATTTTACAAAATATGTAACCGGTGTTGCATATAATAAAGAAAGTGCAACCGACATAGTGTTTGATGCTTCGGATGATGCTGTTCATGTCTTTGCCGGATATTTGAAGAATATCCCCGTTGCAAACTACAAAACAAACCTTGTGTGTAAGACATATACAAAGATTACAGTTAATGGCGAGCAGTTTACAATCTACGGTGAAAAGGTTGTGGGTAATGTATACGACACGGCTAAAGACCTTTTAAAAGACGATACACTCGATACAGAAACAACGAATGCACTTATCAATATAACCCTTGCGTATGAAAATACAATCGGCATTCCCGGAGACGACCTTTATCCCGAGGATTAAATTATTTCCGAATATGTTGTACTGCTGTGTTATACATTGCTGTAGCTGACAGATAAACTTGTATTATATGACACGGTGAATCGATGATGTAGAATTAAAGAGAAAAAGAGCAGGTCAGGAGACCTGCTCTTTTGAGTTTGTAAATCTTTCGGCAATCAGGATTCCTTGTTGCTTTTTGAGTCCTGATACTGCTTTATAATTGCGTATTTCAGCAGTTGTTTTCTCGAGGAAATGCCGAGCTTTGAGTAAATGTTTTTATTATGGAACTTTATTGTGTTTGGTTTTATTCCCAATATTTCGGAAATCTCACCCGCTTTTTTGCCGTCAAGATATAACTCATAAACCTTGCGCTCAGTTTCCGTAAGAGTGCCGAGATTGCTGATGAAATAATCATACTCATCTGCATTAATCTCTGCTTGGGTGGATTCGGAAAGTCTTTGAATCTCAATTTGTGCAAGCTCACATTCCTTAAGAGCTGCTTCGTATGCCTGTCTTGATTTTTCTGCCTCGATTTCGGCACTGTGTTTATCTTCTTCAAGCTGCCTCAGACGTTCTTCGGCTAACAAATCCCTTTGTTCAAGATAATCAAAAAGGTCATCTATTTCGGAAATTTTCAAAGAATTGTCAAGTTTTTGTGCCGATTTGATTTGTTCTATTCTGCGAACAATCGGGGAAATGTATTTTTTGCTCATATAGATGCTGCAGCAAAGAGCAAGAATTGCAATGATAAGAAAAATCGAAACAAATTTCAATTGCTCCTTTTTCAACAGCATATCATAAGCATTTTTGGGCATCATAACGGCTATTGTAAAAGAATCGTTGCCAAGGGAAATACTGTCGGTTTTGCCAATACAGCTTTCGTTTTCAAAGTCAAACTGAATAAGACTGCCTTTTTTTGTATAACTGAAATTATCTGTTATGCCGTATCTGTTTGAGTTGAACTGACCCGAAATGTTTTCTTTATTATCAAGAAGTCCGCAGACTACAAATCCAAGCTCCGAAACGTCCGGCTTGTGAGAAAGCCTGAAGAGCAAATCGTTGATTTCAAATCCGCAAACCCCGACAATCTTTCCTTTTATATCGCGTATCGGGACATAAACATATCTTGCCGTTTCCCATGTATCGGGAATTTCTACGGCAGGACTGAGAATATAGTGAACACCGTCGGGGAAAAGTTCTTCACTCTTTTCAAAAAAGTCTGTTCGGCATTCATTTTTCCAACCACTGTGAAAGGTTATCGAATTTTCGTGGCCTGTCAAAAATGAACCTCGAAAAATGGTGAAATCGTTGTTTACCGTATTGTCTGAAAAAAGATTGATGTACTTCAGATAAATGCCGTTGTAATACTGTGTTTCCGACGGACAGCTTACGCTTGTGTCAAGAATAAGAAATGCACCGCTCGGATGTGCAACCTGCATATTAAGATGAAGTGTGGAGTACATTTCAAGCTGTAATTTGTCGAGAGCATCCTTGTTATTTTCAAGATTATCAAATAACAGATTGTTTTCAGATAAAAAACTCTGTAAATCGCTTTCAAGCTGTCCTGCGAGAGAAATAGCACACGCCGCAAGCTCGTCGGTGTCATTTTCAATTGCTTCGGTGTGTCTTGACAGGAGTGTGTCGAGATTATCTGATATCTGCTTGTTTGCGGGGTTGAGAATTCCGAAAAGACCAAAAAGAAGAATGATTACGGATATGAATATCAGAATGACAGATATAATATATACAGCAAACCGACCTCTCATAGAGGAATTTGGATTTTTTATTTTTACGTACTTTTTCATAGTGCCTGCCTTTCCTCATTAAGAAGCACAGAGCACTCTGAATTCGTCGAGAGCAGACGAAACAAGCTCATCCATAATCTGTTTTTCATTCTGCCCGTCAGAAACCCCCTCTGAGTATCGGTTACGTGCTGATTTGAGTACAAATTTTATGTTTGTTTCAAAATTATGCTGAACATCCGAGGCACCTTCAAAAAGGGGAACAGGCACAAACGTATAGTTTTCTTTCATGATTTCAATAGTTTCATAAAGCTGTCTGCAGTTTTCGCTTTCAACATGGTATTTTCCTTCAAAAAGAGTGTCGAATGCATCCTTTTTTACGGGGAGATAGCCGGTTTGGCTTACAAAGTCGAGATTGTTTTCTTTTTGCGTAATCCATTTTGCAAAAACGTATGCTGCATTATTCTTTCTTTCATCCTCGCTTTTTATCGCAAAAAGACCGCCGCCTCTGTAAACTGTATGAAGAGGGGAATTCCCGAAAGCGGGATATGGGAGCGAGACAGATTGAATGGGTTCGGATGTATTATCCGCATAGATAACTACGTCAGGCTGATAGAGTATATCAGCTGTTGAGCCTATGTTGGAGATGATTTCCGCTGTTTTCCAACGAGTGGCAGCATAGCCGTCATCAAGGCATATTCCTCCGTGTATTGCACATCTTGCGAGGGAATCCCAAAGGGCTTCGAAAGCCTCGCTTTCGCAGTTTATTGTGCCGTCAGTTATCAGCTCTTCGCCTGCCGCCTTCATGCCGAGAAGAAAGTAGTGATAGTGGTCATTGAATTGCATGAAGTCGGAGCCGGTTGTGTCATAGTAAAGTTCTGCAGTTTTGAAAATGCCGTCGTAGCTTGAAAGACTTGAATAGCCTGCACCTGTCTGCTCGCAGAATCTGTCAAACAGCGTTTTATTTACATAAAATGCCTCGGAGGATTTTGCAATAGGGAGCATGAGAAGCTTTGAATCAAAATAACCTTCAGAAATGAAATCGTCAGAAAATTCCGACAGCTCGTCCTTTGAAAAATACTCATCCCAAGCCAGGAGATTCTCCTTGCCTACAATTTCCGCCACCCTTGGATATGCCGTGAAAAGGTCAGGCAGTTCATCTGCACCCGGTTCGTTGTTTGCCGAAGCAAGAAGTGCTTTGTCGATAGCAGATGAGCTTGTTACCGAAACGATATTTACTATTATGCCGTTTTCTTTTCCGAAGGTTTTGTTGAACTCGTCAATGGCGTCGTTGAGTGGGGACTTTGTCTGGCTTCCATATACGTGCCACATATTGAGTGTGACAGGTGCATCCGAGGAAAGTTTGTTGCTTACGGTACAACCTGCAAAAATGTTCAGAGCCAGAACGGCAATGAGTAACAGTGCGATTTTTTTCATGATTTTAACCCTTTCGCTTAAAATACTAAACTAAACCCGTTCAAACCCGCACTTTTACCCAAATAAAGCCTCGCTTTCCCACACTTTTTTGTGTTTTGGGTGGGGTAGAAAAGGATAATTATAGTTATAATATATGTGCATAAGAAAAGATGGGCATAAAATCTTTTGCGCTCATGAATCAAATCGGGTACCCTTTAAGGCTCTGTGGACGCTGCCAACGAATACAGAACCCGCCCAATTTGATTTTATTATTTATTATATTTTATTATATCACATGAATTAGATTCAGTCAATGAATTTCGGAGGTGAATTTATGGACGCCGTCAAGAGTTATAAGTGCCCGTGTTGTTCCGATGCACTTATTTTCAATGCGGATACGCAGATGCTTCACTGCCAAAGCTGCGGTAATGAGTTCCCGTTTGATACTTTAAGCGAGCTTGATGCAGGAAACGAGGGGGCGTCAAAACCCTCAAAGTACAACTGGCAAAGGTACGAAGAACGAAACTTTGATGCAGACCTTTCGGATTTCTCTGCCTTTTCCTGTTCCTCTTGCGGTGCCGAGATTACAGGCGACAGCTCTCTCGGAGCTGCAATTTGCCCCTACTGCGGAAGCAACGCTATTGCAAAAAAGCAGTTTGAAGGCTCCCTTTGCCCCGATTACATAATTCCCTTTAAGGTGGATAAAAAGGCTGCGATGAAGGCGTTTGAAGACAATTTCAAAACCGCACCTTTTCTTCCCGATGAATTCCGAGACAAGAAACGAATTGAGCAGATGCAGGGCGTATATGTTCCTTTCTGGATGTTTGACTGCTCCTGTAATGCTCAGATCACCTACGACGCACAGAGGACAACACTCTGGAGCGACACAAATTACGACTATACCAAGACCGACTATTTCCGTCTGATACGAAAGGGCAGTGTGGATTTTGAAAACATTCCCGCTGACGGTTCGTCAAAAGCGGATGATGCCCATATGGAGTCGATAGGCCCTTACGATTACAGTGAGGCAATGGAATTCAGACCCGAATATCTTTCGGGCTACTTCGCCGACAGATATGACGTCTCATCAGAACGATGTGTGGACAGGGCAAATGAAAGGGTAAAGAATTCTACCATTGAGGTGTTTGGTGACACCACCGACAGATATTCCCTTGTAATACCCCAAAGTACATGTGTTGAGTTCTCCGACGGAAAAATCAGATATGCACTTCTTCCTGTCTGGATGCTGAATATCAAGTACAACGGACAGAACTATCACTTTTCCGTAAACGGACAGACGGGAAAGGTCGTGGGTGAATATCCTGTCGATGAAGGCAAAAAGAAAAGATATTTTGCAAAGCTTCTTGCCATAGGCTACGCAATTTCAGCAGTTGTTGCCGTGTTGCTTTTGCTGTAGGGAGGTGCGGAAAAATGAAAAGAGTATTGACATTTGTGCTTCTTCTGAGCCTTGTTTTTTCAACCCTTTGCTTTGCACAGTTTGAAAACAGGGCAGTAAGCGACAACGCCGAGCTTCTTACGTCCTTAGAGTACAGGGACGTGACAAGAAAGATAGAAGCTTTGCGCGAAAAATACGATTTTGACATTGCCGTTTATACCGAGTACGAAATGGGCGGTGTTTCGGCCCAAAGTACAGCCGACGATATCTACGATTACGGCGGATACGGATACGGCGAAGAATATGACGGCATAATGCTTTATATCTGTTCAGAAGAAAGACAGTATCACATTACAACATGCGGTTATGGAATATATGCTTTCAATGATAACGGTCTTGAATATCTCGATATGAACATAAAGCCGCACCTTAAGAATGACGATTATTACAGTGCAATAACAGAGTACGTACAGCTTTGTGACGAGCTTCTTGAAATGGCAAAAAACGGCTCGCCCTACAACCAAAAGCACAGAAAAGTTTCACATTACATTGTGATAATCGGTCTTGCACTTGTTATTCCTTTCATTGTTGCAAAGAGCAAAACAAATAAAAAGCTTAAAGCAATGAAAACAGCGGTAATTCAGAAATATGCAGATAATTGTATGAAAGACGGAAGTATGAGACTTGATGTTTCAAGGGATTTGTTTCTGTACAGTAATGTTGTAAAGACACCGAGAGCCAAATCAGGCTCAGGCTCGACAACACATACATCGTCGTCGGGAAGAACCCACGGCGGCAGGGGCGGCAGCTTCTGAGAAGGGATGAACGTTATGAAAAAAACAGTTGCGGTTCTTTGTGTGCTTGCAATGCTGACATCGGTATGTTTTGCACTATCCTTTACCGATGTACCCAAAAACTCATGGTACTATGAAGACGTAAAAGGTGCGGTTGAAAGCGGCATTGTCAACGGCAAAAGTGATACCGAGTATAAGCCGAACGATAACCTCACATACGCTGAGGCTGTAAAGCTTGCGGCGTGTATGCACCAGCTGAGCGAAGAGGGGGTTATAACGCTAAAATCCGGAAGCCCCTGGTATCAGTCCTATGTTGACTACTGCGTAGATAACGGTATTATTACCAAGAGAAAAGCTGAGCTTTATAACTATAACGACAAGGCAACAAGAGCAGGCTACATGGAAATTTTTGCGAATGCTCTTGCCGATGAAGATCTCAAGCAGATAAACTACGTTCCCGACGACTCGATTCCCGATGTACCCTCGTCAAAGGCGTATGCCGAGGGAGTATATAAGCTCTACCGTGCGGGAATCCTTCAGGGTGTTGATGCAGAGCATAACTGCAAGCCTCTTGATAACATCAAACGCTCGGAGGTCGCGGCAATCATCACACGAATGATGGATAAAGACAAGAGAGTGGAGTTCGGTATCGGCGAAGAACCCGAGAAGGAACCTGATAAGGAGCCTGAAAAAGAACCTGAAAAAGAGCCTGAGAAAGAGCCTGAGAAAGAACCGGAACAGGAATCCGACGAACCGCAGTTTGATGACAGCGAGGTAGTTGAAACTCCCGACATGTACCCCGACCTTTCCATTATCGGCCAGCCTGTATACAAGCGTAACTCCGAAGAGGGCGAAATCGTCTATTACTGGACAGTCGCAGACGGAGGTAAAGAGCCTTACAGCTATCAGTGGTACAAGCGTAATGCGAGATACGGCGATGTAGCTCTTGAAGACGGCGAATATATCGGCGGTACAGATACAGATGCACTTGAATTTACCTTTAGCCTTGATAACCCTTATCTCGAGGCGACATTCTACTGCGAAGTGACGGATGCCCTCGGAAGCAAGGTGCAGTCGAACCGTGTAAAAACACCCGAACCGATTTTCGTTGGCGTCATCGACCCCGAAAGCTTTACCGAATATCAGGATGGCTTTATACTCACAACAAGAGTTCAAAGCGGCTCCTTAAAGGCAGGTCAGGGAGTTTTTCTCTATTCCGAAGATCTTGATGTTTTCTGTCTTGTGTATGTAGACAGAATGGAAATGTTCAAAAAAGAACTCGATGAGGCAACCACCGGTAATAATGTCGGGCTTTTGTTTAAAGATTTGCTTCTGGAAAACTTTGATTTACTTACAGAAACTTACGGCAGCGAAACGGTTGACAAATTGCTCAGTCAGCACAAAAACTTTGTCGTTAAAGCTCCCCTTAATGTTTATCAGTACGAAGAAGTATACGCAAACGGTTATGATGAAGTGGAAATGAAAGTCATTGCCACGGGCGGAAGACAGCCTTATACATATGAGTGGCAGATATCCCTTGTAGATGCAAACAATTATAATACCGTAACAGAGAGTAACGGTATGAACCTGTGGGGAATTGATGAACCTGTACTTACAATACCCGCAGTTAACTACCAGCATTACACCCTTGAATGGCGTTGTCTTGTAACAGATGCCGACGGAAATACAGCCTATGCAGAAAATCCGACGAGAATTATGCCGATAGAAGATGTGCGTTTTTATAAGATTCCGTACGACTTATACGCAGAATACGGCGAGACGGTACAGTTTACCGCCGAGGCACTGGCTACTGATGGTATTGTTGTTAAAGACTATCAGTGGGAAATTAAAACTGATAACCATAAGGATTTTGTGGAAATAGAAGCGGTTGATACATGGGCAAGAGGCTATGACACAACGACTCTCGAGCTTGATGTTGATATGTCCATGTTCCAGGGCCACGCAAGAGTAAGATGCGTTGTCACCGATTCAAGAGGAAAGAGACTTGTTTCACCCGAAGCACAAATACTTCCTAAATCCGTGTATATAACAAAACACCCCGTAGATAATATAACCCTTTCCGAAGGAGTATACGGTGCTGAATTTGACGTTAAAGCCGAGGGCGGAAAAGAACCCTACACCTACACATGGCAGATAGCGTGTAATGAAACCGACGGCGAATTTGTAGATGTTGGAAGCCTTGAAGGTGACGACGGCATTTCGTCCATAGATAAGATCTCAATCCTTTCGGTAACTGCACATAAATTCAAATACACGGGCGATATAAGGTTCCGCTGTATAGTACAGGATGCAACCGGCAGAAAGGTAACCTCAAAGGAAGCACGCCTGAGGTTTGAAACACCTGCATCTGTCAGCCTTGAAAAAAGAGGAATACCGAAAGACGAAACAATAGTAATAATGGGATAAACGGAGGAAAGAAACATGAAAAGAATTTTAGCAGTAGTTTTAACACTTGCGATGCTTGTACTTCCCGTACTTGCCGCCCCCGAAAACTGCGAGCATGAGCTTATGCATATGAGAAATGATGCTTGCCACTATGACGAATGCACCATTTGCTTTGAGCTTTTCAATGTGGGCGACCACACAATGGAGGACGGTGTGTGCACAGTCTGCAACTATCCCGAAACAGCCCCCTGGGAAGAAGAAATCAGAGGCGAGGGACAGCACGAACATATCTTCAATAAGACAGCAGATGAAGAAACACACTATGAAGAATGTACAGTTTGCCTTGAACGCTTCGGCGTTGGCGAGCATACATTTGAAAACGGTGTATGTACAGTCTGCGGATATTCTGTGGAGGATAAACCGATAGGCGAACACGAGCACAAGCTTATGAAGATGGCTAATATGAACTGTCACTACGAGGAATGTACCATATGCTTTGAGCTCTTCAACGTGGGCGATCATACCTTTGAGAACGGCAAATGTACGGTATGCGGAAACGACGAGCTCATCAATCCCTTTGTAGATGTAAAGGAAAACGCGTGGTATCACGATGAAATCGTAAATGCAGTCGGCACAGGCATTATCAACGGCAAGAGCAAAACGGAATTTAAACCCGATGACCTTCTTACATATGCAGAGGCTGTAAAGCTTGCCGCTTGTATGCGTCAGAAGTATGATGACGGAAAGGTAACTCTAAAGAACGGCAGTCCCTGGTATCAGACTTATGTAGATTACTGCAAGGAAAAGAAAATCATAAAGAAGGATTTTTCATTCTCCGAAAATGCTACAAGAGCAGGTTATATGGAAATATTTGCCAATGCTCTTCCCGAGGAAGCATTTGGAGAGATCAACAAGATTCCCGACGGAAGCATCCTTGATGTGGAGGATTCTGCAACCTATGCACACTATGTATATAAGCTTTACCGCGCAGGTATTGTAACAGGTGTTGATGCAGACCATAACTGCAACCCCGAAGCAAACATCAAGAGAAGCGAGGTTGCGGTAATTATCGCAAGAATGATGGACAAAAACGATAGAGTTGAGTTCACCATGGGAGGAAATGTCGAAATCAACGATAAGGAAAGTGTTGAGGTTGGATGTAAGCACGATTATGAAATGGATAACGACAAGTGGTTCCATTGGGAAGAATGTACAAAGTGCGAAGACGCCATAAATGAAGAAGAACATACCTTCAAAGACGGTGTCTGCACTGTTTGCAAGTATAAGAAAGACGGTGACGATAAGCCCTATACCGAAGGCGAAAATGTAGAAATAAAAGATGGTAACGAGGCTGTCGTTATAGTTCCCGAAAAGGATAAGGATTCCTTTAAGTACGAAGATAAATACCTCATCGAGGAAGGAGAAATAATCGGCATTTATATTGAAAAACAGCCCGTAAGCATTGAAACAGAGGGCTACACATCTCCCGGCACTCTTGAAGTGAAGGCGAACGGCGGAAGACGCCCCTATACATATCAGTGGAAATACCGCCAGGGCAGAGGCGAAACCTTTGAAGTTGTTGACACCCCATTTGCAGTAATGGGTGCACAGACAGAAAAGCTGACAGTTTACACAAACCCCAACGATAAGCATACAGGTCTTTCCCTTTACTGCACGGTAACGGATGCAGACGGAAATACCGTAAATTCCAATGCAGCAGCCGTATACGGTCCTTTCTCCATGAAGGTTGAACAGAGAACTCGTGCAGGAACAGGAATATATGAGCTTGCAGGCAGACTTGATGACGGTATGTTAAAGGCAGATGAAGCGGTTGCGGTTAAAAGAAACGATAAAATCATTGCAGTGGGAATCGTAAAAGAAATCAAAATGTTTGATAAGAACATTGATGTTGTGACAAAGGGCGACTACTGCGCAATCATATTCAGGCTTGATGACGGATATACACCGGTAGACGGCGACATTGTGTTAAGATATCAGGACTATTTTGAAATTGACGGCAGCGATATAGTTAACTAAATAAAAACAAAAAAATTAAAGGAGGCAATTTTATGGGACTCGGTGAATTCTTTAAAAACATTTTCGGCAAAAAGCCTTGTGCGTTCTGCGGCAAGGAAGTAGGTATGATGAAGCGTACCAAAATCAAGAACAAGGAGTATATTTGCTCTGACTGCGATGACATGTGCTCCTTCCACATCAAAAAATATAAGTTTACAAAGGATGAGCTTTCGGGACATATGGAATACATGAAGCGTATGGATAAGCTCTTTACAGACCATGTATCCCAAACAAAGTCTTATCTGTTGCCCTCTGCATATTCGGATATGGCAATAGAATTTTTCGATGATGCGGGCTTTTTCCGTATCCGCGACAGAAGATACGAGGGAAGCGGCGGAAAGAAGTACCCCACAGAGCTTTTCAGATACGACACCGTTGCCTCCTATGAGCCGTATATTTTGGAGGATGAGTCTTCCGAACAGGGCAAGGAAAAGGTGTTCAAGGAGTGCGGTATCAAAATCAAGTTTGTAGGTGCACTTGACGTAAACGAAGAGCTCAAGGACGGACTCAGAGCCCATCCCTATATCACAGACGAAGTAAAGGTTGTTTTTGCAAACAGCGAAAGAGACAAGGAAAACTGCGGAAAATATGTTGACAATGCAATTCACCACTTCAACTTCATTTTCGGCGTGCATGACGATGAAAAGGGACTCTTCGATTTCGGCATGTCAAAGAAGGAAAAGAGAGACCTTGTGGGTGCAGTTGCATTCACAAAGACCGCAATGGCGGCAGTAAAGGCGGCTGCAAACGGTGGCGAGATTTCCGAGGAAGAACAGGAAAAAATCAAGGAAAACATGGAAAAGATGCAGGACGCGCAGACAGACGGTCTTGCAGCTTATTCGAGAAGAGCTGATGAACTTGAAGCAATGCTTGTTTAAGATAAAGACCGTCATGAGAATTGCGGTAATTGCGGCTCTTGTTTCATCGCTTTTCGGATGTTCTTCCAAAAAGATGATTGACGGCGACGGAATGGTTTACGTCGACTCGGAGCATAGAACGGTATATGCAAACGAAATCGGCGTCTTTGAAGAGGCGGACGGCGAAAAGTATTGGGCAGTATGCTTTCTTGGATACGGGGACGCAGGAAAAGAAAACAGGGAAAAACGTATAAATGAGCTGTTTTCTTCACTTTCCGAAAGTCAGAGAGGGAATATACACCACTATGATTTCGAGGGAGATGAGTGGTATCTCATAGTGCCGAGACACAAGACTATGAATGATATAATACCCCTTTACGATAACGGCTCGTCTGTACTCGTAGCAGACGGAAACGCCTTTACCGTAAAGTGCAATGTATCGGATATACATCCAAATATCAGAATACTGCAGGACAGCTTCGGCGGGGTGGAATTTTCCCCTTGCCTTGACGGAAAAGGAAACCTTTCCTGCACAGAATATGTAATAGATATAACAAACTAGAGGTGAACCTTATGGGACTTATTAAGGCAATCGGCGGTGCCCTTGGCGGCACGCTGGCAGATCAGTGGAAGGAATACTTCTACTGCGATTCCATTGACAATGATTTACTAATGGTAAAGGGACAGAAGCGTACAAGTGGACGTTCCTCCAACACAAAGGGCGAAGACAATATCATTTCCAACGGCTCGCTCATTGCCGTTGCAGACGGACAGGCAATGATGATTGTTGAACAGGGGAAGGTTGTGGAATTTTGTGCCGAACCCGGTGAATTTACATATGACACATCAACAGAGCCTTCAATTTTTGCAGGTAATCTCGGCGAAAGCATAAAGGAAACCTTCAAGACAATCGGTAAGCGTTTCACATTTGGCGGAGATACAGCAAAGGATCAGAGAGTTTACTACTTCAATACAAAGGAAATCATGGGCAATAAGTACGGCACTGCAACCCCCATTCCTTTCAGAGTTGTAATCAATGAGCAGATGGGTCTGAAGCTCAGCGTTGATATCAGATGTAACGGCGAATACACATATAAGCTTACAAACCCCCTTCTTTTCTATACAAATATTGCAGGTAACGTAACCGAATATTATGAAAAGTCAGAGTGGGAGGACATCCTCAGAAGCTCGCTTCTTGATGCACTTCAGCCAGCCCTCAGTCAGGTTGCAGCAAAGAAGATTGAATACTACGAGCTTCCAGGACACACAGTAGAAATCAGAAATGCTCTTACAGAAGTACTCAAACCCGACTGGACAGAAACACGCGGTATCGAGCTTGTAAAGCTTACAATCAATTCTCTCTCTATTCCTGAAGATCAGAGAAAGAAGATTACAGAGTGGGAAGAAAATGCAATGACCACAAATCCCATGATGGCAGGCTCCAGACTTGTCGGTGCACAGGCAGATGCAATGCGTACTGCTGCTGCAAACGAAAACGGTGCAATGACAGGCTTTATGGGTATGGGTATGGCAATGAATGCCGGCGGCATGAACGCTCAGAATCTATTTGCAATGGGACAGCAACAGGCTGTGCCTAATCCTCAGGCAGCCCCAACACCCGATGCGGCAATGGGCTGGAAGTGCTCCTGCGGTGCAGTGAACACAGGTAAATTCTGTACCGAATGCGGTAAGGAAGGCCCTGTGGAAAAGAGCTGGACCTGCTCCTGCGGAGCAAAAAATAAGGGCAAATTCTGCCCCGAATGCGGAGGCAAGAAGCCTGCCGATGCACCCCTTTATAAATGCGACGTGTGCGGTTTTGAGCCTGAAGACCCTCATAATCCGCCAAAGTTCTGTCCCGAATGCGGCGACAGATTCGATGACAATGATATCAAATAATTAACGGAGGATTTTATTATGAAAAAATTATCTGCATTACTTATATCGGTACTTTTGATTTTGACTCTTGTAGCATGTGGCGGCGACGGCACACCCAAGGCAGTTACCAGCGACGTTGAGCTTATGGATACGGCTGGCGACAGAATCAGCTATCTCTTCGCACCCGAAGGGTTCAGCTTTGATGAGGTTTCGGAAGACGGCGGTTACAACAGCGGAAGGAATCATATGCTTGAAACAGAAGACGGCGACTATGAAATTAACGCAGGACTTATTGCCAATTCGGAATCTACCCTTTATGATCTCTTTGTAAACGGAGAGCTGACAAAGACCAACTACAACGGAACAGAAATCGGTCCCGATGAAGAATATAAGCTTGAAACAAAGGAAGAACTCGACTTTGAGGTGGCAGGCAATAAGGTTTACTATCTTGAAAGAACAATAGACGGCGGATATTTCACAACATATGTTGCATTTGAACATACAGACAAAGACGGCGAAGCTGCGCTTTACGGTCTTGATTTGTGGAGTAACGACGAAGAGTTTTATTCCAGGGAAAATTCAATAAAGGTATTTAAAGATGTTTTCGGTATCGGCAGAACCAAGAGTGCGGTTTATTTTGAAAAGGCTGAGGATGAAGCAGAGGAAGAAGATACCTACGGAACGCTTGAGTATGTAGATATGATTTACGGCTCGGATGAATTCCCGCTTACAATCTCAAAGCCGGAAAACGGTACAATCGAGCTTGATGCGGAGGATGCAGAAGAAGTACAGAATTTTGTATGGATTACTTCTGATGACTATGAGTGGACAATTGATGTACACGGCTCGGTATTGTATTATAACGGTAATGCTGATGATGCCTTTGTTGAATATTATTATAACGGAGAACTTGATTGCTTTGCCGAAGACTACACATATTTCGACGAGACTGTTTATGAGCTTGATATAGCATACAACGGACAGGCTGTAAAGGTTATTGAATATACCTTTATCGAAGATGACGAGGAAGAGGAAGAAACAGAGTACTTTGTCGGCGTTGAATTTGAAGACACATATTACGGCGAATACTATGGTGACGGTCTTGTGGGCTACAGATACTATATGTTTGATGAAGAGCCTACTCTCGATGAGCTTTCCGACCTCTTCACGCAGGTTTTCGGTGTAGGCGGATTTTCGTCGGCAGTTCCCGAAGAGGATAACGATGATTGGGACGATGAAGGCCTTGACACAGCTATGATAGAAGGCGACTGGGAAGCAGTTGACAGTCTTTATGACGAAGCATTCTTCTTCTATGACGATTACACAGGCACATATATAATTCAGGATCAGGAAGTGGATTTTGAATACTTCCTTACAGATGACGGCTTCCTTTCCCTCGTGTTTGAGAATGGACAGGAGCTTTACTACACAGTAGCATTTGACGGAAGTGACACAATGATTTTTGAAGACGATTACGGCAACGAAATCGAATTTGAAAGAATCTGAGTATAGCAATCGGGGATGGGCGCTCTGTCCCATCCCTTTTTTGATAGACCGAAAGGAGCTTTTATGGGTTTTTTTGATGATTTAAAAAGAGCAGTGAGTAATTCCATAAAAAGGGAAGCGGGAAAGGCTGTAAGTGACGCTTTGAGTGAAATCGGCAAAGGAAAAAACAGAGAGGAACGCTTCGTTTTTGGTTCTCTTCCGCAGAATCTGCAGGAACTGCAAAGCCTTCCCGAAGCGTCTCTCGATTCGGCATTCAAAACGGCGGCTCTTGCGGTTGCAGTCCTCTGCAGATACGGAAAAAGTGCGGATGAGGCAATAGAAATGCTGAATTTTCTCAAAGGGCCGGAAGAGGTCAGCGGTTATGAAAAGCAGTTTTATAAGGAAAGACTTTCGGGAAAGGATTATATTCCGTTTTCCTACTTTGACGGCACATCCCCCGATAACGGCTATACTCCGTCAGTGCCTTTTACCCTGTCGGTGTTTGAGACTCCCTATTCCTTTGATAACGAAAACTGGGCAACACTTTGGGTAAAAAGCTCGGGTGCAGACAATATGCGCTCGATAAAATTAAGGAAAAAGCCCTCGACGGGACAGTGGTTTATCAATGATATTCAATGCCTGTCTGAAATCAGACTGCCGATGGCGGAGGATAAATGGGCATAGCGTCTATTTCTTTTTGAAGGGAATGATAAAAAGTGAAAAAAACGTTACTGGCTTTGCTGGTTTTGCTTGTATTTCTTACGGCGTGTAAAGCCGAAAAGACCCCTCCCGTGTCAGAAGACGGTGAACAGGATACCGTTATAAGCGAAAACACATCCCAAAGCACAGAGCAGGACAAAGAAGAATATACAAAGAAACCCGAGATTCTCTCGGTAAATAAAAAAACGGCTTGTCTCTATGAGTTTTATCTCGACACTCCCGAAATGCTGGCAAAAACAAAGTATTCGTCTCTCGTTCTCGGCGATGAGGACAAAGAGCTTTACCTTGCCCTTGCAAAAAGGCTTGAGACGAATGCCACCATGGCAAAAAACAGCATGACGGATGAGTTTGACAATCATGTCGCGGCGGCAGAATATGATGTGGCAAGCGGAGGACTCGATAATCTCAAGACCTACGTTTCAACCCTCGATGCACAGATAAGGCGTGCCGACAGCGTGGCGTTCAGCGTACTGTCAGACTCCTATTCCGATACAAGATATATTGAAAACCTGAGATCCTTCTCGGGTTATACATACGATACCCAGTCGGGAAAAGAGCTTCTCATAACCGATGTCATAAAGGATATGGGCAAACTTGCCGATATTGTCGAAAAGGAACTCACAAGCCATATGTGGACAGGAGAATTTCTCAGTGAAAACATCCTTGAAGACTTCTTCAAAAACACAAGGGCAGAGGATATTTACTGGACCCTCGACTATAACGGTGTTACCTTCTATTTTTATGCAGGATGTATTGCAGAAGAAGCGTACGGAAATGTCACGGTAACGGTGGGATTTGAGGAATATCCCGAAATATTCGTCAAAAAGTATATGAACGTTCCCGACTGCTACAGCGTAAGAATTCCCGTTTCATCCTCCTTCTTTGCTGACCTTGATAATGACGGCGAGCTTGATGAGCTTGTGCTTGCTGCACAAAAGGATGAAAACTACGGTGGCTACTCGGGTCTTAATATTGTAACATCAAGCGGTTTCTACGAAGAAGAAATCTTTGCCTACGGCTTTAATCCCTATTATGTAAAGACGGCAGAAGACAAGCATTTTCTCTATGTCTTCCCCGAGGGGGCAGAGGACTTCCACAGACTCATGAGACTTTATGTCTATGAAATCACAGGCGGTACAATTCAAAAATATTATGAATTTGCATATGCACCCCATCATTATGTGGATGAAGAGGACTTTGATGTGTTCTCGCTTCCCACAAATCCGGAAAGAATGCTCTTTGACGTTTTCCATGAGCAGGAAGACTTCTTCTATCCCGCATATGAGGCGGAGTTTTACGTTGATGAGGACGGCAGTGCCTCAAACACCGTTTATGTAGACTCGGTGAAGGGACTTGTTGATGCATTGTCAAACGGAGTGAGCATCTGCGTAAAGAAGGGTAAGTATAATATAAGCGATTATATTGAGTCACTCAGCGAGAGGGAAATGAACGAAATAATCGAGAATAATCCCCATGTTTATTTCAGAGAATGTATTAAGGGACATGAGCTTGTTTTCATGAACCTGTCAGACATAAGCATTTTTGGCGAAACGCTTGAAGCAGAGGATGTGGAATTTGTCACAGACTACAGATATGCAACGGTTCTCACCTTTGAAAACTGCTTCAACGTGGATATTGCAGGCATGACCCTCGGTCATACGGATATGAGCGAATGTGAGGGAGATGTACTGGGATTTTCGGGATGCGGTGAGGTGACAATCAATCAGGCAGACCTTTATGGCTGTGGCGTCTACGGAATCACCGCCACCTCATATTGTTCGGACTTCTATGTTTCGGGTACAGATATACGCGATTGCAGCGACGGTCCCCTGTATATAACAGAGGGACTCGGAGATTTTGTGTTTTTTGACTGTAACCTTTATAGCTCTGACGGCTATTCGTATTATGAAAAGACACCTGAATCTTCCCTTGAATTCTATAACTGCTCCTTCGGCAGACGCGAGACGGAATACTTCATGTTCCATGAAGACGTTTATGCCGAGGAATGTGCATGGGAGGAGGATATAGAATATTCCGAATACGGCTATGACAGCGAGCCCGAAACTGCCGTTTCCTACTTTGACCCTGCGGTTATGGAAATGGCACCCATTGATAAAGAAAAGCTTAATGACACAATCTGGACAGGTTACATGAACGTTGTGCAGGAATCGGGATACACCACCTATCTTCCCGAGCATGTCGGCGGTGACGAATATATAGGTGCAAGCCTTGAGCTGATGTCCGACGGCAGGGCGTTCATTGAGCATATGGGCGCGTATCTTACAGGTAAATGGTACGGATATGACAATGATGATTACAGTATATGCATTGCTCTTGATAACGGATTTTACGCATATGTGTCCATGTTCGAGCATCCCGATGCAAGGGGAAGGGATGAATGGATAATGCTGCAACTGGGAGAAAACATTGTCTGGCTGTACAGAAGCTGACGGTCAGAATAAAAGGAGATAAAAATGAAAGTAAAAAAGATATTGGTTTTAATGCTGGTGTTCGCCTTCGCTTTGTCCATGGGCATTTTTGCAAAGGAAATTGAAGTAAACACAGTCGAAGGCTTTGAAAAGGCCATGCAAGCTGACGGCGATGCCGATATTGTTATCACGGATGACATTATATACACCTGCTCGGTGAATGACGAAGGCTCATACTGGATAAGCATGGGACAGGGTAAAAAGACCCTTAATCTTTCGGGTCATTCTGTTGAACTCAATGCAGAATACGGCTCTGAAATCACTATGATTTTCGTACCCAAGGGTGCAGAGCTTACCATCAAGGACACAAGCGGTGACCATTCGGGAAGACTTTTCTGCTACGGCAAAATTGACCATCCCCACGACGAAGACGGATATCCGGAATTTTTCAACAGCGACGTAGAATACAGAAACGTGCTTGAGATTGACGGCGGCATTGTAACGATAGATGGAGGTACTCTCGAAGCAGGCAGATCAAAAAAACATTGGATATATAACGGCAGGGATGTCTACGACTTAAGACACATGCTTGAGTATACCATACAGTACGGAATTCTTGGTCTTGCAATCGGTGCAAGATTTGACGGATACGCATGGCAACAGATAAACGGCGACTGTATTACATTAAATGACGGTACACTTATCATAAACGACGGCATATTCCTCGGCAGAGGCTTTTCAAATCTTGAAACATATGTAAAAGATAACGATAATGATGTTGACGTTGAGTTTTCCCGTTCTGCCTGCCTTAGACTTTTGGGCGGTAATACTACTATCAACGGCGGTGAGTTCCACGTAAAAGGAAACGCCGATGTTTTCGCATCAAAAAAGGATGTAAAGGTAACGGTGAAAAGCGGCACTTTCAGTACGAACCACCTTCGTGTTCTTACAGTTCCTACCATAAATGTTACCCTTTACGGCTATTATTACCCTTATGTTATAGGTCACGAGCAAAGATACGGGTATCAGTATCATCCCGCATCGGATGTAGGAAGCGTTAGACTTACAGCCGATATGCTTGACCCCCAGAGAAATACGGTAGAGTATAACGGCGAAGTTCTTGCTGTCAGCGACTGGGCAAAGCTTAATGCTACAGGTAACGACGGCTCTGCCGAGGTTGTTATTACCCACCACATGTCAAACTCTGACAGAAGAAGGTTTATGTCGGGTGACAGCACATCGGGTAAAAAAGAAATCAAGAACCTCAACATTAACGGCACAAATGCCTACGGCATGACACTTTCATCCGACATTCTTTCCTGCGATGCAGAGGGCGTAAGAAACATTTCTGTCGAATGGTACCATAATGATGAGCTTTGCGACGACCAGACAACAATGGTTGCAGGCAAATATCAGGCAAAGGTTGTAGTTATCTTGAAGGGCGAATATGCCTTCTCGGAAACACCCAACTTCTCAATAATGGGCGATAAAGTAAGCGAGTATGAGCTGTCTGCCACAAAAAAAAGAGCAACACTCTACTCAAAGGTATATGAGCTTGAATGTAATCACTCCTATAACGAAGATGAATACATCCACTTTGACAACGATAAGCATTTTATGCAGTGTTCCGTATGTGAAAAGGTGCTTCTTGACGAGAAACATGATTTCCTTGACGGCGAAAAGGTTGACGGCTCGATAGTCTATAAATGCCGTGTATGCGACTTCTCATACGGTGAAGTTGACGACGGTAAAATCAAAATAGATTATATCAATATCAACATTCCCAATCCCAAGACAGGCTATAACCCCGAATATTTCGGCTTGATAAGCGGTGTGGGTGTAAGCTTCTCGGATGGCGGCGACGAATTTACAAAGAACGGCATACGCTGGGGACTTTATGCAAACGACTTCGGCGTTGCAGAGGATGAACTCCTTGCAAGCGACAGTGCCTACCGTGTTACAATCTTCCTCACAGCAGATGAAGGCTACACCTTCAGTAAAGACCAGAATGCACAGTATAATCCTGTTGTAATCGTAAACGGCGAGGAAGCCGAGTACGAAACAGACGGCACTCTTATGACGGTCAGACACATTGAAAGAACATCCGAAATCACCGTTGCTTACGTAAACATGACGGGTATTGATTTTCCTGAAGTCGGCAAGACGGCAGACCGTGAGCCTGTGTCTGCAGCTCCTAATTATTACGATTGCAAGAACATTACATGGTACGAAGACGGAAAGTATATGGACTATGACGACACCTTCAAGGAAGGCAAGGAATATACCGTAGAAATGTATATAGACACTATTCGTTCAGGCTGGGATTATACTGCCAAGTTTGCGGAAAACATCAGTGCAACAGTTGACGGTTTTGCCGTAGACAGCGGTGATATCGAAAGATTCCACGATACATCTATTCTTATCAGATATACATTCCCCGAGGTTGAAAAATATGCAGACTTTGCCGACGTTGACAGTTCAAAGTACTATTATGAAGCAGTAAACTGGGCATATGAAAACGGAATTACATCGGGTATAAGTGTTACATCCTTCGGTCCCGAGGAGTCTTGCACAAGAGGTCAGGTTGTCACATTCCTGTGGCGTGCCGCAGGCTGTCCGGAACCCGGATCGGATAAGAACCCCTTCAAAGACGTAAAGGAATCCGATTACTACTACAAAGCGGTTCTCTGGGCGGTTAAAAAAGGAATAACGGCAGGTACATCCGCAACCGAATTTTCGCCCAAGGCAAACTGCTCAAGTGCTCATATCATCACATTCCTTTATAGAGCAACGGGGCAGGGTTCCGACGGCTGGTATAAGCAAGCGAGAGACTGGGCGGTAGCAGAGGGGCTTGTTGACGGCACAGGTCTTGAGGTAGACCCGGGCGAGCTTTGTCCGAGAGGTGCCGTTGTTACATTCCTTTACAGGATTTACAAGTGATGAAGATGGCAGCTGCAGTTCTTGTTGTCATTGTAATTGCGGTACTTGTATATTTTATCGTGTTTGCCGGAATTGTGCCAAAGTATACTCTTAAGCAAACGGAAGAAATTTACGAAGATATACTTGACGGATACCGTGATGACAGAAGTAATGTGAATGCACACAAGCAAGTTGCCTCGTCCCTGATAGAGAATTTCAGCCTCGAATTTTCCACCCTTTCCTATGCGGATGAGGAATATTTCCGGACGGGAATTTACAGCCTTGAAGCTAAAAGGAATGATATAAAGGCTTTTGTAAGGTATGAATTCGACTCTTATGACGGCGAAAGCCGGACGTGGGAACTTGAAACAGACTCCGATTTTCTCAAAGAGCTCGACGGAATTGTAAAGACGTATGACCTTGCTTCATTTAACGGAAAAAACGTCTTTGTGTCGGGACTTGACGCCATGTACGGCGACAGGATAGATATCCTTTACCAATCGGGCGAAACAATCTATGCCTCGGATAATCAGGACGGATTTGTACCATACGAGGCGCTTCGCGAAATACACGAGCTTTTTTTCCGTCATAAGGCATAGTGAAAAAGCAATATAAAGCAAGAAACCGATGATTGCTCATCGGTTTCTTTTTTGCTGTTTTGTATGTTGTTTTAACTGTAAAGCTCATCGCCGTCAATCCAGATATCCTTATTGGGATCAACTTCGCATACTTCGAAAATCTCAAGAGCTTTTGCCTTTGCCGTTTCGTCGCTTTCGGAATCCAGATAAATTGCTATTGCAACATCCAAAAAGCTCTTTGTGAACTTTGTGCCGTAAACAATATTTCCGTCTGTGAGCTTGATATAGGGTCTGAACACAAGCTTTGCAGTGAGTGCATCTTTTCTCATGGGAACATTATAGAGAACCGCCGTGAAGAATTCCACTTCGTCATTACTGTCAAAAATCTTGTGAATGCCCGCATTCTTATCATATGCCGCACCGAAAACAACCTTCTTTGAGGAAATGTAATCGGAATCAAGTACAAGGTCACAAATCTCGCCGTTCTTGATTGTGGAAAGCTTTGCTATAACAAAACCGTACTGGCTTACTTCTTCATTTGTATAAAAGTTTGCATTTACCGATGCCTTTACTCTCATACCTTCAGGTTCGACTATTCTGATAGATGCAGTATCGTAGGTTACAATGCTATCGGAAAGAGTGCTGTTAATTGAAAGTGTACTTCCGTCATAGGTATATACGTCATATGACTTCTGTACAAACTTCGAGCCAGTGTAATCTACAACCAGAACCGCAACATTTGCACCGTTTTCTTCAGCCTTTGCATAAAGTGTATTTGTATCCAGCAGCTTTGGCGTATAACCGCTGCCAAGACAAGCGTAAAGTGTGTCTTTTTCTGCAATAACAGGCATGATGTCTGTATATCCGTCATGGTTTTTGGAAGAAACATATGTCACTCCGTCTGTGATTGCAAAAGATGCTTTGACATTTCTTACTGCACCGAATCTGATATAGTCAAGGCTGATATCAAAGGCGGCGTTGTCCGGAGTTACTGTGTTTACATATACACTGACGCCCGTAATATTTCCTTCAAGTGCAGAAATGTCTGCAACATAGGTTGTATATTCTGTAGATGCAAGCGGGAATACGTAGGTTGTATTGCCGTCTTTGGTCTTTACGGTAAGTTCAACCTTGCCGTTTTCATCGGTGTATGCACTTGTGAGACCGAAGGAAACAAACCTTGCGTTTTCAATATCAAGTACGGGTGTATGGAATATAACCTTTGTACCTGCCGTACATGTTGACCACAAGTGGCCGTCGGAAACCTTTGCATGGAAGCCGCCGTCGATGCTGAAGCCGTAGATGAAGCCTGCGTTTTCGTCGTATTCGCCGTCAAACTCAAAGCCGTCTGTCTTTTTCCATATTGCGTATACGGTTGTGTTTTCCTTGATGTCTATTGTTGTTACTGTTTCGACCGCATTTTCTGTAAGACCCCAGCCGACAAAGGTATATTTATCACGAAGAGGAATTGCAGATGAGAGTGTGTAATTGCTTCCTGCGTATTCATCAGCTTCAGGAAGACCTGTAACTGTATCCGTTGTGCCTGCGGCATATGTGAGGGTATATGTATCAGACTGACCTGTAATCTTCACTGTATGAGTATCCTTAACAGAGTCGTCGAAGCTGCTTGTTGCGGTAACTGTTACAGTACCGTTATTTAACGCCGAAAGAAGACCGTTTTTGCTAATAATAGCAATATCAGTATTATCAACACTCCAGCTAACATCAGCGGAAGCATCGGAAGGATTTGCTTTGACTGTGAGCTGGATTGCACTCCCTTTGTCGGAAATGCTGCTTTCTCCGTTAATTTCTATAGATTCGGGAATGTAAATGTAGGTGGGTTCAATGACTGCGGGAATAACGGGATTTGCAAGAGCGAAGCACTGCTGTGCAACTCTTTCGTGACCCTTGTCGCCCCAATGATTTGCAACGCCCGCATTTTCAAATTCGGGAGCAAGGTATTCGGCAACACCTGCAACGTCGTTATGAAGGAGGAAGAAGTTTTTATCGCTGTAGTTTTCACCGAGTCTTGCCATGAATTCTTCCTTCATTGCGCTGTGCCATGTACCGCAGTACTGGGCAACAATAATTGCATCGGGACAGTAGGAGAACATCATGTCGTACATCTGCTTATATGCGTTGTAAGCTACATCGCCGTTGGCATCTGCCTTCATGTTACCCGTCTGAGCTGTCATAATGATGTTAGGTCTTAAGGACTTTACTGCACTTTCAATTTCAAGGTACTTTGCGTGGGTTGTCCAGTCCTTGTTTACATCTGTTTCGGGGCTGATTGCAGCATCCCATTCGGAGTTTGCAATAATTTCAAATGTAACCTTTGAAGGATAATATTCTTCTTCGAGGTAGGAAACAAGCTTATGAACATAGTCGTTTTCTTCAGCAGATGCCGCCATACCCCAGTCACCGTACCAGCCGAGGCTTGCAGAAGGACCGTGCTTTGTTGTGGATGCACCCCAGAAGAGGATTCTGATGTCATATACTGCCTGTTTTTCACGCTGTCCCGAAACTGTAACATTAAAGCTTTCGGACACTGTTTCGTCACCGCTTATATATGCAGTAATAGTTGCTGTGCCGTCACTCATAGCCTTAAGTGTTGCATAGCCGTTTCCGTCATTCTTAACAGCAACACAGCTGTCACTTGATTTCCAAGCGACATTTACACCCGAAGACTTATTCGAGAATACCGCCGCCTGAACCTCTGCCGATGCACCGTCACCCGAAAGTGTAGAAGTCGTCTTTATAAGCTTCAATACCTTGATTTCGGGAACTTCGGGTTCGTAAGTAGGAATATTTGAAAGGGTAATATCCTTGATATATACCGTGTCATTGTGATTTGTAACACCGATTACAAGCGAGCCTGCTGTGCCGCCTGATGCAAGGGCATTGATGTCGGCACATACTGTTACATATTCACCGTTTGTAGAGCCGGAAACTGAAGGATATGTGTATTTCCAAGCACCGTTAAGGGTAATTGCCACCTGGAAGTTTGTTGTTCTGTCAGCCTTGAGCTTGAAAAGAACGTACTTATATGTGGAAGTGTCGGCATTTACCGTCTTATTGAGGAAGCCGTTGGTGTAATATGTAGTGCCGTCGGGTTTTAACACGTCGGTTCTCTTTCTGACAACCCATGCACCCTCGGTTTCATCGAAAGTGGTACCTGTGTGGTCATAGAGCCAGTTGGATGCGGAAATTTCGGGAACTGTCTGTACTGCTTCCTCTACATCAATCGTCTGATAGTCGCAGAGAATACGGATATCCTCTGTTTCACCTGTGGAGGCTTTACATGTAATGGTTGCCAAACCTTGTGCCTTTGCAGTAACAGTCGCACTGCCGTCGCCGTTATCCTTGAGTGTAACGAAAGAAGATCCTTCCTTTACAGAGTATGAAACTGTAATGCCGTCAACGCCGTTTCTGTGCCAGAGATTTGTTGTAAGGTTTGCTGCATCGCCCGACTTTATAAGAAGAGTCTTGTCGGACTTTAAGTTGAAATTCAGATTATTGTCGTAAACTGCATAGAGAGTAAAGTCTGTGTTGTTGAGGGTTATTTCACCGTCAACAGTTCCGTCATTTTTCTTTGACCAGCCGATGATGCCGTTGTTTGAATCGGTGGGAGTAACATCGGGGGTAAAGCTTGAGCCGGATAAGAATTCGTAGCTGACTTTGAGCTCTGTTCCGTCTTCGTCAAGATATGTAACCTTGTAAGCGGGAATAATTGAAACATCGTCAATATAAATCTTTTCGGTCGAGTTATAGCTGGACAGGGAATCATAATGCCATTCAAAATAAATGGTATTGATGTCGGTTGTATCTATTGCACCTGTGTTCTTATTTATAAGAGAACCGAAGGTTGATACATTGTAGTCATGTTCGTACCAGCCGGACTTTCCTGACGCAAAAGATCCGATTTGCTGTGCAATCTGCCAGCCTGCTGTGCCGTTCTTCATAATCCAGAGCTCTGTGTTTGTAACACCTACAGAGGCATCACTCGACCACTTGTAAGCCTTGAAGGAAATCTGATAAGGACGGTTTCTGTCAAGGGCGGGGCTGAAAGCAAAACCGATCGTAGCGTATTCACTCGTAATGCTTTCGCCTACATAGTGTCTTAATACCTTTCCGCTTTCACCCGATATGGGGCTGTTATCAAGAACAGCGTTTTTAACTGTGGAGGGAAGAGCAGTCATATCGTCAAAGGTCTGGGGTTCTGTAGTATCTGTCAGAACATTGAGACCGGGAGCTGCTGCTGTTGCAGATAATGAAAAAATAATAGCCATAATAATTAGTGTAGTGAGCTGTAAAGCTTTTCTCATTTTTACCCTTCTTTCATAGTTTATAATAACATTGTATTACGTTTCAGACGTCTTGGCAAGAAATTCGGACAGCTAATATATAGAAAAAAATTTAATTTTGCTTGAAAAAACTTTGTTTCTGTGTTACAATATAAAAGTGGGAGGTGAGCAAATGGAAACCGACACAAAGATATCCTCAGAGTTTGAATATGAGTCGTATAAGGACACCCTGACGGAAGAATATCACTACCATGATAAAATAGAAATAATATATGTAAAAAGCGGGCATATAAGGCTCAGGACAAATATGTCAGCCGACGTCTGCGACCTGTTTGGCGGCGACTATGCCATTGTAAACATCCCCGATATACACCGTATTTTTTACATGGAGAGTTCGGAAATCGAAAAATACCGTTTTCCCATTTCCTACCTCAATATCAGAAACAGCGAGCTTATAGAAAAAAGTTTTGTTGTGTCGGGAAATGTACTTCGGGAGGATATGGAGGTTTTCGATTGCGTTGAGAGCATACGTCTTTTGCTGTCGCGAACAAGCTCCGGAGAGCAGGTGACCCGAAACCTGTGTTCGACCCTGTACATGGTTTTTTTGTCTTATTATCCCAAAAGAAAAATTGAAACGAACAGCGACACTCCCGATTCTTTTGAGCTTCAAAACAAAATCAGCCTGGAAACGGTAGAAAAATTTTATAAAGCACTCAACTATATAATGGTGAATTTTGCAAATTCCAAAATCAATCTTGAAATGCTTTCTTTGGTTTCGGGGCTTAATAAGACTTTTCTTTCGGCGCTCTTTCCGAAAATGACAGGGCGTAATTTCAAGGACTATATCAACCGTTTGAAAGTTGATAAGGCAATAGAACTGCTGACCACAAGCAGGACCAAAATTTCGGATATAGCCTTCATGTGCGGATTTGAAACAATCAGGAGCCTGAATAATGTGTTCAAGAGCATAACCGGCGTTACTCCCTCGGATATGAGACTCAGCTCCATGGGCGGTGAGGCAAACGGAATTTACACCGAAGTTGACGGCAAAAACGAGAACATATTCAATTATAACTGGACGAGCAATGTACTTCTTGAAAAGGATTATGACAAGAACGAGTTGACGGTTGCGTGTACGGAGTCAAAGAGGACATGGTGTCATCTCATTCTGAAAATGCTGTTCTTTCCAAAAAGGAGTTACGATATTTCGTTTAAAGCAAAGTTACTTGATGAGAATGCCGAAGCGTCAAAACTCTCATGCAATTTTTGCTTCCCTGACGAAATCACTCATATCGAGCACCATGTTCCGAGAACCGTCAGCTGTACAGAGCTTGACGGCGGATGGTATGAGTACCGCTTTTCCTACGTCGTGCCCGACTATTACAAGACAACAAGCACCGACAATTTCTCGATCTTTACCTCTCCTGTCAATGGCAGGGGACAAGGCTATGTGATTAAGGATATTGTCGTGAAGTGTGAGTAAAAATCAAATAAAAGGAGACCACCCATGAAACTCAAAGCTATAACATTCAGCTACGACGATGGCGTATTACAGGACAGACGCCTTATTGAAATCTTCAATAAATATAACCTCAAGGCAACCTTCAATATAAATTCCGAACTTTTAGGACTTGACGGCGCCCTTGTGAGAGACGGTGTGAATATCAACCACACCAAGAACAAACCCGAGGATGTAAAGTTTGTCTATGACGGTCACGAGGTGGCGGTGCATACCCTGACACACCCCAATCTGACGGGAATTGAAGACGATAAAGAGGTAATCCGTCAGGTGGAACAGGACAGACTCAACCTCTCGGAGCTTTGCGGCTATGAGGTTCTCGGCATGGCATACCCCTGCGGCGGCGTCAACTGTAACGACAGGGTTGCGGATATCATAAAGAATAAAACTCCCATAAAGTATGCGAGAACAATTGATACAACAAAGTCTTTTGACTTGTACCCCGACCTTTATCAGTATAAAGGTACAGTCCATCACCACGCCGAGTGGAATAAGATGCTGGAGCTGGGCAAGGATTTTTTGGAGCTTAAAACCGATACACCAAAGGTGTTCTATATCTGGGGACACGCATATGAGTTTGATATTTTCCCCGAAAGATGGGAAATGTTTGAAGAGTTCTGCAAAATGATAAGCGGAAAAGACGATATATTCTATGGCACAAATCTTGAGGTGCTGACAGGCGAATGGAAGTGAATAAAATGTATGATATAATCATAAAAGACGGCACGGTTGTTGACGGAAGCGGTAATAAGCCACACAAAGCTGATGTTGCAATAGAGGACGGCAAAATCGCATGTGTCGGCAATCTTTCGCATGCCGATGCAAAAAGAATAATAAATGCCGACGGCAAGTATGTTACCCCCGGCTTTATCGATACCCATTCCCATTCTGATTCAAGTATATGGATAAATCCCGAGGCACAAAGCTCTGTCCGTCAGGGCGTTACAACCGAGATTGTCGGAAACTGCGGCTTTTCCATGCGTCATACAATTACGGTGCCGTTTGATAGGGCGGGCGACGGAATTGAGTGCGTGTATGACCTTGCAAATAAGGACGTGCCCGTACCCGAGGGTGCATTCAAAAACACCCTTGATAAAATGGAAAAGATGGGGGCATCCGTCAATACGGCATGGCTGATAGGTCATAACGACCTTCGTGTTATTGCAGGACTTAATACTGCCGACTACACCGACGAGCAGTTTGCGGTAATGGAAAGCTTCATAAGAGAAGCCATGGAAGCGGGCTATATCGGCTTTTCGACGGGTCTTGAGTTTGACCCGGGTATTCTGTCCCGCCCCGAAGAAGTCGAAAGACTTGCATCGGTTGCCGCAGAATATGGCGGTATTTATACCACCCATATGCGTGATGAGGGTACATATATTTTTGAAGCTGTTGAAGAGTTTTTAAATGTTATCCGCAGAACAAAAATGAGGGGTATGATTTCCCACCTCAACGTAAAATACGATAACGGTATACCCAACGAGTATCTCAATGAGTGCATGAATAAGCTGAAAAACGCAAGGAAAAACGAAGGACTTGACGTATTTACCGATATGCTTTCAACTACCTACGGAACAGGCTGTGCTCAGGCAATGCTTCCGCCGTGGCTGTATGAGAACGGCTGGGATGAGGCAAGAAAAATTCTGGCCGACGGTGAAGGCAGAGCAAAGGTCAAAGCCGATATGAACAGATATTGGCGTTTTCTCGATTTCGGTCAATGGAACAGACTTCTTCGTATTATCGCACCACATATGCCGGAAGTTACTAAACTGTCCTTTGAGGAACTATGCAAAGAATGGAACAGAGAGCCTTGCGATGCCTTCCTTGACGTGTTTATGAAAACAGAAACCATCGAACAGGTAAGAGCAATCGAAATGGTTGGCGTAATGTTTGACGAGCAGACCATGATAGATACGGTAGTCAACGACGACATTTACCTGTGGATGAGCGACAGCTACACAACCGTAGAGGAGGGCGATGCCAGAACAGGCAATATGTCCGACTACATGGGATATCTCTACTTCTTTACAAGATATGTAAAGGAGCTGGGCGTTATTTCCATTGAAAAGGCTGTAAATAAGGCAACAAAGAGAGTTGCTGATCATTACAGGCTCGAAAAGAGAGGTCAGCTCAAGGAATGCTTTTATGCAGATGTCAATATATTTGACCTTGAAAACCTGCAAATCAACGCAACCTTCACAGACCCTTGTAAATACTGCTCGGGCTTTGACTATGTAATTGTCAACGGCACACCCGTAATTGATGAAGGACAGCATACCGGAAAGAGAGCTGGTATGGTTTTAAGGAGAAAATGAAGGCATGAAAACATACGAGTTCATTTTTGATTGCGATAAGGAATCGGCAATAAATCAAATTATGACAGGAGTGCAAAAACCTTGTTGTTTTATAGAGGATGAAATTATTTACGGCAAAGTGAGTAAAAATTCTATCTTGCTTTATAAAGGTTTTGGATACAGAAACAACATAAAACTTGTTTTTGTTGCGGATGTTCTTGAAGAAAATGGAAAAACCATATTAAAAGGACGCTGGCGATTGCCTGTATATTTGAGAATATTTATTTCTGTATTTGTTGCTATTTCGGTATTAATATCTCTTTTGCCAACTATATTTCCACATGGAACTGCAAATTTGCCGCTGATTTATTTAAGCTCGGCGATTATTTTGGTATTTGCGTTGGTGATTTTTGGTATAGGCGTTAAACTTGGTGAAAAAGGAAGAAAGGATGTCATAAAACATCTTGATAAATGCAAAGAATCATTTGAGACAGAAAAATAGATTCTTTGCTCACAAAAGGCCTTCTTTTCAAAGGAAGTCTTGTTTTAACACTTCATCACAAACAAAAGCACTTGCATTATGCAAGTGCTTTTATACTGACTTAAGTATTCTTTTTGTCATGCGTTGTCCTGAGCCTTTTCTTTATATATCCAAAAAGAATACAGCAGGGAATTGTCAGGATGTACGCAAAAATACATCTTATAATAAATCCCAAAAACTGCGATTGAACACTGAGCTTTTCTATCACAAAGTTTGAAAGAAATACAAATAACATGTGATAAAGATAAATGTCAAAGCTCGCCTTGTCAACCTTCTGTAAAAAGGCAGGCAGCTTTTTTGGAAGCCTCATGAAGAGTGCGTACAGCAAAACAATCACCCATACAACATATAAAGAGTGTATGTGGTTCATGTAGGGAACGTATTTTAAATTATTGTAGGCTAGATAGGTGTTGTGGGCGAAAATCACAAAAGAGATGCCGAAAACAACACATATTGCCCTGAAGTTTTTCTTTACAATGTTTTCAAATTCGCCGTAGTATTTTCCGATGTAACATCCGATAACCCAGTAAACGAGATATGTGGTAAAGACTCTGTCGTTGTAAACAAAGCTTACATTCGGGAAAATATTTGAAATCATGGAGGGAAGACTCACCTCCATAATCATTGAAAGCATGAGGGTAAAGGGAATGACAATAAGGGGAGATGTGCCGTTTATTACCTTTTTCCACAAGGGGAAAAGTAAGTCAAACTGGAAAAGAAGAGGAATAAAGTAAAAGTGGCATACAAGCGAGCCTAAAACAAGATGCTTTAAGATAAATGCAATGTCAAGGGGATAGTCGTATACGACAAAATAGAAAATGTAGTATATAACAAAGCTGAAAATATAGGGAAGAATTACTCCCTTTATTCTCGAAACAAGATATTTGCCGTACTTCATTTCGTCCTTCTTTGTCAGAAACAGCTTGACGCCCGACAGCAGAATAAACCCTTGTACCACAAAGGACACCATCCGCCACGGGAACATGGCAAGATTGTAGGAAAGAGTTCCTGCCTCAAAGCCCGACACGGCAAAGGATATTATGTGTATAAAGATTACAAAAAGACACAGAAGTATGTTGAGATAGGATATTTCCGTTTTTCTTTCGCGGGGCATAAGGTACCTCCTTTGATAGAAGCTTTAAGAAAATTATACCATAAAGTGCATCAGTTTGCAACAGGTACAGCTTTAAGCAAATACTGACACAAAAATTCCGCAAAGAACAATTCCGCAGCAGAACAGTTTGTAAAGAATATTCTTTTCCTTGTAAATCCACCATCCCAATAGCACCGTCACAATAACCGACGACTGCTTTATAACCGTCATTACCGTAACTTCGCTTAAAGGTGATGCATTGGCTTCGAATAAAAGCCTGTCGCCTAAAACAAGAGAAAGGCTCATTAATGGAATCCAGTAGTTTTTTCTGAGCGTTTTCATACACATTTCTTTTCTGTGGACAATAAGAGTTACCGCATAAATTATTGTCATAAAGAACATGAACCAGAACTGAAGCTGACCCGACGTCATTTGCCCGTCTTTCATGAGTGCCTTGTCCATTGTTCCCGAAACGGAATTGAAGAAACAGCAAAGAAGGGAATATATAATGACGGAGACAGAAGTTCTTTCAACATTTGAGGTCTTTTTTATGTTGACGAGTAAAAGACCAATAATAACAAGTAAAGCGCCGATAACCTTCGGAAGTGTCAGACTTTCACCAAGGGCAAGTACGCCGAGAAGCATTGAAAATACAACCCTTGCCAAATCCATGATGCCGTATAGACTTACCGACATTTTGCCGAGGGCAAGACAGGAAAAGAACCAGGCAAGACATACGACGGCGGATTTTATGAGTATAAAGAATATAAACTTCGGAGAAAGCCTCAGTGCTTCACCTAAAGAAGGCAGGGCAAGAAACAACCCTATAAGGGTGTAGAAGAACAAAACCTCGTAGAGCGAGCTTCTTTTAAGAGAAGCTTTTTTCATGCAGTCACGGCTGCTTTTCAGAACTGCGTATATCACTACAAATATAACCCATAAATGCTCCATCTTCTCACTTCCTTTCACAGCTTTTCTATTGTACTATAATAAAGAGCAAAAATCAATGGGAAAATAGAACAATTATTACATTGACTTTGTTATTATTGTGATGTATAATTTAGTAAAAGTTACCCCGAAAGAAGGCATCACAATGATAACTTTAACCAAGAAAAAGGACAGAGACTTCACAGTCCTGAATCTTACCGACCCCCAGCTTCTCACCCACGAATGGGAAAGGGAGCATGTCGGTTATAAAGTTCTTACATATACCGTAAATAAGCTTATAAGCGAGATAAAACCCGATCTTATCACCGTCAGCGGTGACATTTCTGTGGCAGAGTACCCCGAGGCTTATACAAACTTTGCAAAGTTCATTGATACCTTTGATATCCCCTGGGCGGTTGTGTGGGGTAACCACGACAATCAGGGCGGTGCCGAGATAATACAGAAATACGTTTACGAATACAGAACATATAAAAACTTTGTCTACCAAGAAGGTCCGAAAGAGCTCGGTAACGGTAACTACGTTATCGCAATTGAAGAAGACGGCAAGATAGTACACGGCATTATCATGATGGACACCCACGACAGAGTATTTGAAAAGAACGATAAGGGCGAAGATGCGTGGTACTGGGGAAAGCTATACCCCGGACAGCTTCCTTGGTATGAGGGTGTCGTAAACGAACTTAAAGAAAAAGGCTGTAATGAAACAACAATTATTTCCCATATACCGATTTATGCCTACAGAACGGCATACCAAGCGGCGTGGAATAAGGACTATAATCCCGAAGACGTAGACTTTGAAATGTCAAAGACGGGCGTATGCTGGAATGAGGGATATAAAAACTCTTTCGGCGTAAACCTTGAGGGTATATGCTCATACGAACATGATGAGGGTATGTTTGACCTCATAAAGAAACTCGGTTCAACAAAACTTTATGTCTGCGGACATGACCACATTAATTCCACCTGCATTGAGTACGAGGGCGTAAAGCTTATGTACGGCTTGAAGACGGGCAGGGGATGTTACTACAAAGCACCCTATAACGGCGGAACTGTTATTAAAATCAATTCCGACGGCAAGGCACAAGCATATCATCATTTTTGCGATGAGGGCATTTGAAAAATGATTGTTTTAAATAAAAAAACAGACGAAAACTTCAAAATTCTCCATGTTACCGACCTTCATATTCTTCCGAATGAATGGAAGGAAGGACATGAGGTGAGAAACAGCGTAATAAAGACGGTAAACGAGCTTGTTGACAGAGTGAAACCCGACCTTATCACCCACGGCGGTGATTTTTCGTCGGCGAAGTATCCCGAATGCTATACAAAGTTCGCTTCTTTCCTTGACTCCTTCGGTATTCCGTGGACGACTGTCTGGGGAAATCATGATAACGATTGCGGCGAAAAAGTAACAAGGGACTATGCCGAGCAGTTCATGGAATGCAAAAACTTTGTCTATGAACACGGCCCCGAAGCCTTGGGTAACGGCAATTTTGTCATAGGAATCAGACAGAACGGTAAAATCATCCATTCCCTGATCATGATGGACAGCCATAACAGACTCGAGTATACCGACAACAAGGGAGACACAATAAAGGTTTATGCAAAGCTTACGGATGAACAGCTGGCGTGGTACGGAGAGAGGATGGATGAGCTTGAAAAAGCGGGCTGTAAGGAAAGCACTCTCATGTGTCATATTCCCATCTACGGCTTCAAATATGCTTTTGTAAAGGTGTATAATTACATGTATGACTATCCCAAAAACATAAAGTATAAGGACAGCATACACGGCGAGTGCTGGTATGAGGGATACAGGAACGATGCCTTCGGCGTAAGATATGAGGGCGAATGCTCATACCCCGAGGACGACGGCGTGTTCAGGATACTTAAGGATTATGGCTCGACAAAGCTTGTTGTCTGCGGCCATGACCATGTCAATTGTACATGTGTAAAATACGACGGCATAACCCTTCTCTACGGTCTCAAAACCGGCAGGGGAAGCTACTGTGACGAAAGCCTTAACGGCGGCAGCGTTATTGAAATTGACGGCGACGGAAAGACTCATGTAAGACATGAATTTGTAGAATTATAAAAAAAGAAACCAAGGCGTTTTACCTTGGTTTTTCTCTTTGTATGTACTATTTCAGTAACGTCGAAATCATTGCGGGAATTTCCGAAAAGCTTGCCTTTTCAAATACCGTGATGCCTACGAGACCTATCGCCATGAATATGCATCCTATTGTGTTCATCTTTGTCAGCTTTTCCTTGAAGAATGTGAGCGAGAATATAACGCTCACAAGCATAACGCCTGCGTTCTGTACCGCAAGAAGAACCCCTGTGTTGACTTCGAGAAGAAGTATAATTACAAGGGAGTTTATTGCAAAGGCGGCAGACAGGGCATAGATGATAAGGTTTATAAAGGCGCTCTTTTTCATCCTGAATACATTTTTAAAACTCGCCTTTTTAACGATGAGGGAAATTAACGAAATGATTGCCGCCACGGCAAAGGTCACCATGATAAGCTCTTCTTTTTCAGCCTCTCCTGTAAGCTCCTGCTGGAGTGCAAGAATTGCGGCATAGCTTCCGTTGCAGATAAAAAGACCTACAGAGTAGAGCAGAAATTTCAGCGTTATTCTGTTTGTTGCCGATGTGTTTTCATCCGAAGGCTTTACACTCATGAGGTAAACCGAAACCATGATGATTGCGAGAAAACACATGGCAGGTCCCGTCATTGCTTCGCCAAAGCCTATCCACTTTGCAAGGGCAGGAACGGAAATTCCGCCGAAAACCGCAAAGACGATAAGCACCGAATAGGGTCCCGATACCGAAGCTTTAAGAAGAAAATCGTTGTAACCGTACAGAACAACAGCATTTACTATACCTAAAATCACGGTAAGAGCCTGTGCCGAGAAAACACAGCCCGAAAAGAAGAATGTCACGCCCACCACGATAATGCCGCCGACTATTGTGAGAACCGGTGTGGAATCCTTTCCCTCGTAGCAAAGAGAAAATCTCTTGCAGAAGAAATTCTGGAATGTATAAAGAACGATTATCAGTGCCATAAAGGCAATCTGAGGTATACCCATGTGTACTCCTCCTTGACGCTTCTGCTGTTTACCGCAATACATTATATAGATAAAAAACAAAAAAAGCAATAGCTTTTGACGAAAAAATGAAAAATCGCCAACGGGTATTTTTGATGGCACAATTGCATAAACTACTCCAAGAGGTGATTTTTATGAAATCTAAAACAAAAACATATGTATGGAGTATACTTGTGACTCTTGCTGTCGGCGGTCTTTCGGCACTTCTCACAAGAAAAAGCATGGACGTCTACGAAACAGTCACAAAGCCGCCCCTTGCACCGCCCGCAGTTCTTTTTCCAATTGTCTGGGGAATCCTCTATGTCATTATGGGAATTTCGATTGCCATGATTCTCTTAAAAGGCAGAAGTGAGGGGATTTATACCGTTCCCTGTGTCAAGATATATGCCCTTCAGCTTGCTGTAAACTTCTTCTGGAGCATAATATTCTTTAATCTTCGTGCCTTTTTCTTTTCCTTTGTGTGGCTGATACTTCTGTGGATACTTGTTGTTGTCATGATTGACAGATTTTCCCGTGTCAGCAAAATTGCCGCATATATAAATATACCCTATTTTCTGTGGGTGAGCTTTGCGGCATATCTCAACTTTATGATTTACAGGCTAAATATGTAAAAAGACACTTGATTTTTTGTTCTTTGGTGGTACAATATTCTTAGAAACACCGAAGGATGAAATAAATGAAGTATGATAATATAACAAACGCCATTTTTCAAAGAAGGCTCAACCGCTTTACTGCCGAAATCGAAATTGACGGCAGACGGGAGCTTTGCCACGTCAAAAATACGGGACGGCTTGGCGAACTTCTTACAGCGAAGGCGGAGGTTTTTGTGCAGGTGCATGATAACTCCGAAAGAAAAACAAAATACAGCCTCATTGCAGTAAAAAAAGGGAAAGAGGTTGTCAATGTCGACAGCCAGGCCCCCAACAAGGTCTTTTATGAATGGGTAAGAAATGGCGGTTTTACGGACGGTGTTACCCTTATAAAGCCCGAAACCACCTTCGGAAATTCCCGTTTTGACTGCTATATCGAGGCAGGAAAAAGGAAAATTTTTGCCGAAGTCAAGGGCGTAACTTTGGAGAAGAACGGAACGGCGCTTTTTCCCGACGCACCCACCGAGAGGGGAGTAAAGCATCTTCGCGAGCTTTGCGAATGCGTAAAATACGGGTATGAAGCATATGCCGTATTTGTGGTGCAGATGAAGGGTGTACACTCCTTTTCACCAAACGAAGAAACCCACAGAGAGTTTGCAAATGCACTCAGAGAGTGTGAAAAGTGCGGTGTGAATATTGTCTGCGTAGACTGCAGGGTAACACCCGAAACACTTGAAATTTGTGACAGAATACAGGTAAAACTTTAAAGAGGTAAAAAATGAAGGACGTAATCAAAAAGACATATGTAAAAAATATACTGATGTTTGTTGTCGGCATAGCGCTGACGGCGATGGCAATATCCCAGTTTACACTGCCGAATAAAATTGTCGGCGGAGGCGTGTCGGGTATCTCGACGATTCTTTACCATACATTAAAGATTGAGCCGGGTCTGTCAACTGCCGTTATAAATATTGTACTTTTGCTCATAGGTCTTAAGGTTCTCGGTAAGAAGTTTATAATTGCGACCCTTGCGGGCGTCGGACTTCTGTCGATTCTCGTGCAGGTGTTTTCCTACCTTCCGCCCATTACGACAAACATAATGCTCGCCTCTGTTTTCGGCGGTGTGTTTTACGGCGTTGGCATCGGTTTTGCCCTTGCGGCAGGCGGCTCGTCGGGCGGTACCGATATCCTCGGAAGGATCCTTCAGCACTTTATACCTCATTTTCCCATAGGCATGCTTATTATGTTTGTTGACGGCGTTGTAATTGCTCTTTCGTATGTGTTTTTCGGAGAGCTTGAGCTCACGCTTTTCGGTATAGTAACCCTTGCCGTTTCGACATATGCCATTGATGCCGTAATAAGAAAGCTCAATGTGTCAAAGCTTGCCTTTGTTGTAACCGACAAGGGTGAGGAAATTGCAAACAAGCTTGTTTCAACCTCGCCCCGAGGCTGTACAATTATTGATACCGTCGGTGCATACACCCACGGAAACAATAAGATGCTCGTTTGTGCTTTGAAGGATAACGAGCTTCCTGCATTCCAGAGTAAGATTCTTGAAATCGACCCCCATGCCTTTATCATTTTTTCGGAATCCTCACAGATTGTAGGCAACGGATTCCACGTATATAGATAAAACACAGCCCCTTGCATCGGTGTTTGATGCAAGGGGCTGATAATCGTGAAAGAATATCGTTTTTTGAACAACACCACGCCGGTGTTATATTTTTTTGCCGGCGGGTGCTACCCGCTAAAAGCACTTGCTTATGCCCTTGGTCTTGCAGTTGTCAATCTTTCCGCAGTGATAACATAATTCGTTGGGACAGAAACCCTTTTCCTCAAAGGTCAGGATATTTTCAACGGTTGTTTCGGCAATGTTGTTAAGAGCCTCACGAGTAAGATATGCCTGATGGCTTGTAACAATGACATTGGGCATGGAGATAAGCCTTGCAAGCGTGTCGTCTTCTACTATGTGACCCGAAAAATCACGGAAGAAAAAGTCGCTTTCTTCTTCATATACGTCAAGACAGGCAGCCCCCACTTTTCTTGCCTTGATGCCCTCTATAAGAGCGTCCGTGTCAATTAAAGCTCCACGGGATGTGTTTATAATAACAACACCCTTTTTCATTCTTTCAATGCTGTCCTTGTTTATCATGTACTTTGTCTCATCCGTTAGAGGACAGTGAAGCGAAATGATGTCGCATTTTTCAAAAATTGTGTCAAGGTCTACATATTCAAGTCCGAGACTTTCATTGGGGAATTTGTCGTAGCACAGGACATTCATACCGAAACCTTTGCAGATGTTTATAAAGCACTGACCTATTTTGCCCGTACCCACAACACCCACGGTTTTACCGTGCAGGTCAAAGCCGTCAAGGTTGTTAAGACTGAAATTAAAGTCACGTGTTCTGATGTACGCCTTGTGAATACGGCGGATGGACGTGAGCAGCATGGCAATTGCATGCTCGGCAACAGCATAGGGGGAATAGGCAGGAACGTGCATAACGTGGATTTTGCCGTAGCAGTACTGGATGTCAACGTTGTTGTAGCCTGCACACCTGAGAGCAATGAATTTTACCCCGTACTCGCATAATTTGTCAATGACGTATTTATTTACAACATCGTTTACGAAAACGCATACACCGTCGTAGCCGCCGGCAAGATTTACCGTATCCTCTGACAACTTTGTTTCAAAGTATTTTATTTTAATGTCGTTTTCCTCGGCACATCTGTCAAAGCCGGGCTTGTCGTAGGGCTTTGCATCAAAAAAGGCTATTTTCATGTATCTTCACTCCGCTTATGATTTGTCTTAGTTTTTTAGTCTGAGACGGATTTTATACTAATTCTAATATATATTTGTTAAAAAGTCTATACTGTTTTTCATAATTTACAATAATGTGTTGAAAAAATATAAAGTATGTGATATCTTGGTAATGATAAAAACAAAAGGGAGGGAGAGAACAATGCTTAAAAAGATACTCGGAGAAGCACCCTTTGATGCGTTTCTTTCGGAAGAAATTGTTTTGTCTCCCGATAAAAAGTGCAAAGCTGAAATGACTTTTTCAAACATCTCGGAATATGACCTGCCTCTTTCCTGCAGTATCAGGATGAATACTTTTGCCAAAATCGATAAAGCTGAGTTTGACGTTATTCTTCCTGCTGACGGAAATACGAGCGAAACCCTCGCCTTTTCTCTTTCGTATGACTCGAGAATTTTCGGCGGAATAAAGGTGTGCGAGCTTGAAATCTTAGACAGGATTTTTGACTCCAAAACCCTTTATGAAATAGAGTTTTCAGTCGAGTCGGCATATAAGTGCATTGATGAAAATGAAGATGCTTTTTGCCCGTCTCAGGACATACTTTTCACGAGAAACGGTGTGTTTTACGGCAATAGGGGAGAGTGTGTCTGCCTTGAAGTGCCGTCTTTGGAAGAATCAGAACTTGAACTGCATATCATCTCGGGCAAGATTAAAGGCTTCAAAGATTCAGATGAGATAATACTCGAAAAAGGCATGAACCGCCTGTGTTTTGAAATGGAAGATGACGGAAGCTTTGAGTTCCGGAATACGCAAAACGGCGAAAAAATATATCCCGACACCCTGAATCCAAAATACTTTATATAGGAGAATTAAAATGAAAAGAATACTTACACTTGTTTTTGTACTCATGCTTTTGCTTTCGGCATACGTTTTTGCCGAGGACACAACCGTGACAATTGATTTTGATGCTACTCTCATGTCGGAAAATCCCGAAGATTTCCCCGATAATATCACTATCGATAACGGCTTTCATAATTCGGTGTTCTTGGGCAAGCTCTCGACAACCTGTACCCTCGGATTCCCCGTAACCTTTAAGTTTGAAAACCTTTCCCTTGAAAATTACGGTGCCGTCTCTTTCGGACTTATGAGCCAGCATGCCGATGAAGAAAGCACACTTGAAATCAAGTTTATAACAGAAAACGGCAAGGAATTTACACAAAGTATTCCCCTTACAACCACAAACGCAAAGATGTACACCGCAAAAATGCCCGAGACAGACGAGAACATCGTAGAGTTTGACATTCATGTAAACAGCTTTACCGACGATAAGTCCATGTTTGACGTTGAGGTTGAATTCGTAAAGTTCCATAAGGGTAGCTCGGTCATGCTTCTTTCAACAAAGGAAGCCCTTGCAATACATGACGGCGAAATAATTGTACCCCAAAGCCCCGCAGTTATCCGTGACGGCTCAACCCTCACGCCTGCAAGATTTGTTGCTGAACGCTTCGGTGCTTCTGTTGAATGGATTGCTTCCGAAAGAAAGGTTGTTATCACAAAGGATGATACAACAATCGAACTTGTAATTGACTCAAAGGTTGCAAAGGTGAACGGCGAAGAAGTTATGCTTGCAAGCCCTGCCTGCATTATCGACGATTACACTTATACTCCCGCAAGATTTGTTGCCGAAACCTTGGGCTGTAATGTCGGCTGGGATGCACAGACGAAGACGGTGTTTATTGATAGCTGAAAAAAAGACGGTCTTGTGGCACCCTCCGTGAGGACGGTGCTACAGTTGTATTTGTCACAGACCAAATGAAGAAGGACTATGATACCAAAAATGTCATAGTCCTTTTTGTGTATGGATATGTATTTTTATGATTTTGTTATCTTTTTGAACTCATCGGAACTCGCAAATTTTTGAGCCTCATATGCTCTTACTGCAAGGAGAGGGTGTGTATCGTTTTTGGTTAGTAAAAATTCTAAACCCTTGTTTATAACATTTTTTTCCATACTTTGTTGATAATCGGCTGCTTGTGCAATAAATAAATCTTTGTTGATTTCAGAATCAATATGGGTCGTTCCACCCGCAAGTCGCATCATTGTTTCTATAACGGGATCGGCACTACCACAACAAATAATTGCAACTCTATCTGCGGAAAGTTCGCTACACCTAAACCAATGGAAAAATGCTAATTCCAAAGCACTATCAACGGCGGAAACAACATTTCCTGCAATGGCACCTACTATTCCTTTTGCGTTAAGATAGTTTGAAAGTTCATTTAGACCGATTACACCGCCGCTTAATACCATACCGCCTATGGTGTGGTATAGACCGTGCTTACAGGCGATATGACCGCACTCGTGTGCTAAAACGGCATATAATTCATCGTCTTGCAAACACTCAATCAAACCCGAATGAATTACAATGGTAAACTTTTCTGTTCCGTACATATAAGCATTAGGCTCCCTGTTTAATTCGAGATACAGTTCGGGCATATCAATGCCAATTTTTTTGCAGATACTTTCAACCATTAAGTGAATTTTCGGTAGTTGTTTTTCGGTTATGTGTATCTTGGTTGACATATTGATAATGGTGCTTTGCTTGTCGTTCATAATAGATAAGAGTTTAGCGCATATGGTGTCAAGCAAAGGAATCTTTTTTAATGCCACTAATGCAGTCTTATCTAAACCGTGAATGTATTGTTCGCAGTCAATAGGTTTTGTCGTTTTCATATTTAGGCTAATGGTTTTTTGTGTCCATTTTTTTGCCTTGTAATTCTCAAACCACATTTTTGTTTATCCCCTTTGTAGAAAAAGTCGATTTCTGTATTTTATTATAACATATCAATGCTTGATTTTCAATATTTCTTACAATCTTCATGAGTTATAAGGATTCTTATAGAATCTTTATTTCTAATCTTTGAGATAGGTTGATTTTTAGGTATATATTTTCGTTACGCACTTTTTGAAAGTGCGTAACCCACTATGACACTTTCTTTTGAAAAGTGTCGTTTTCATTTACACAGAAAAAGGGAGACATCTTCCTTACGGAGTGTCTCCCTTAAGACCGTCTTTTTTCAGTTTTATGTAGTCTGCTGCCCGTCATCAACTAAAGGTAGCTCCTCTTTTTCCTTGTCACGAATAAGCGTAATTTTACAATCCTCATAGTCCTCGGAAATGCCCTCGACCATGATACGTCTGCCTTTTATAAGCTCAAGTACTGCAAGGAATGTTGCGACAATTTCGCTTCGTGATTCTGCCTTTTCGAAAAGACCGGCAAAGGAGCAGTTACCTTTGCGGACAAGAAGCTTCATTACGTGAAGAATTCTCTCGTTTACGGGAACGTGTCTTGTTGTCTTTAACAGATTGTCAAGCTTTTCGGTGTTTGCCTGTGCTTCCATGAGTTCGAGTCTTCTCTGGTATATTCTCATATACGCTTCCTGAAGAATCTTTATATCGTGGGTGAGCTTGTATTCAGTCTGAGAAATGTTCTTGATTTCCTCGGCGGGTTTTTCGTATCTTCCGCTGTAGGTAAGCTCTCTGTCATGGAGAATTTCAGCCGTCTGCTTTGCTCTCTGATATTCAAGAAGCATATCCACAAGCTCTTGTCTCGGGTCTTCTTCGTCCTCAACCTTAGGAAGAAGCATTCTCGACTTTATAACCATGAGCTGGGAAGCCATTACGATAAATTCCGAGGCAATTTCCATGTTGAACATCTCCATTGTGTGAAGATATTCCATGTACTGCTCCAAGATAAGTGCTATCGGGATATCGTAGATATTTACTTTGTTCTTTGTTATAAGCGACAGAAGAAGCTCGAGAGGCCCTTCAAAGATTTCAAGCTTGAAGGAAAGCGCACCGTCGTCCTTTGCAAACTGCTCTATAGCCGCCTCGTTTATCTGTTCCTGACCTGCAGGAAGAAGTGTTTCGGACATTGTTGTCACCTCAGAAGTTTATGAAATACGAAGAAAAATCAAATAGCGGAATAAGTTCCGTTATCCATTCGAGGGCGGTGAGAAGACCGTCTCTCAGAAAATATATAATACCGTCGAGAACATTCATGTATAAAAGCAGTAAAACGGCAACCATAATATAATTTTCATACTTGTTGTAGTAGTATGCAAGCTTTGCAGGAAGAACCGCACTTATTATTCTTGAACCGTCCAGCGGTGGTATAGGCAAAAGATTGAATACTGCAAGGGAAGCATTTGCAACGATAAAGTTTATGGCAAACGAAATCCAGACCGTTTCAAGATTTGAGGAAGCATCCATAAAGTATGCAGGCATAAGATTTACGTTTATTTCTGCAGATGCATAAAGTGCCAGCATTCCGATTAAGGCAAGAAGTACATTTGATAGCGGACCTGCGACTGAAACGAAACAGAGACCCAGCTTGTAATTCTTGAAGTTCCTCGGATTTACGGGAACGGGCCTTGCATAACCGAAACCGAAAATGAGCATCATTATTGTACCGATGGGGTCAAGATGCTTTATAGGATTAAGCGTCAGTCTGCCGTTCCATTTCGCTGTGTTGTCGCCGCAGAGATATGCCGCATAACCGTGGCAGTATTCGTGTACAGTCAGGGAAATCAGTATGACGGGTATAAAGAGAATGAGCGATACTATACTCTCTCTTGAGAATCCGCTTCTGAATAAATCAAGTAACATTTAATTCCTCATTCCTAATTCTTATTTGAAATCAATCTACAAACAATTTCAAAAAGCCTGCCTCCTCAAGTCCTTTGAAATTCTGCTGTCTTAATACCTCGTAAACGGCAATGGCAACGGAATTTGAAAGATTGAGGCTTCTTATATTCTCAAGCATCGGAATTCTGATACACCTGTCAAGATTCTTCTTTAAAATCTCCTCGGGGATGCCTGCCGATTCCTTGCCGAAAATTAAATATGTGTTTTCGGGATATTCTACATCTGTGTAGCACTTCGGTGCTTTGGTGGACAGATAATAAAAGTGTCCGCCCTCGTTTTTCTCGTAGAATTCCTCTATGTTCTTGTAGTAGTGTACATCAAGATACTGCCAGTAGTCAAGACCTGCTCTTTTTAGCTTCGCATCGGTAATTTCAAAGCCGAAGGGCTCAATCATGTGGAGTGATATGCCTGTTGCGGCACAGGTTCTTGAAATGTTTCCCGTGTTTTGGGGAATCTCAGGCTCCAGAAGTACAACGTTGAGTTTTGCCATGATATTAATAACCCAGTTCCTCTCCGATAAGTATAACTTTTATTCTGTTCTGTACCCTCTGCCTGCCCGTAATTACGGCAGTTGCACAGATCCGCTGAGGAGAAGCACAGTTCATGCAGTGACCTGTCTTTGTGCAGGGAGTCTGACAGCCAAGACGCGTTGCATTTGCGGGAGCCGCAATTTCCTGAACTCTCACCTTTGCCGCCTCAATGTCTTTTACAATCTTGTTGTACCCTGCCACAACGATAACGCTCTTGGGACCGAAGATGAGAGCTGCCACTCTGTTGCCGTTGCCGTCAACGTTGTAAAGCTCGCCGTTTTCGGTAATGGCGTTAGAGCTCGTGAGATATACATCAGCAGAGAAGGAGTCGCGGAATATTTTCTGTACATCCGCACCTTCCTCGTATCTGTCGAGAAAATTGTATCTGCCGTCACGGAGCATGTCGAGAACACCCATGTCGTCGAGGGTCATTGAGCCGCCGACGGCAACCGTGTCACCCTCATCAAGAAAAGATTCGATAATCTCAAGTGCCTCCTCTGTGCTGTCAACGCATTCGCAGTACATGTTGTTGTCTCTGAGTGCCTCTGCCGTACGCTCCATTTTGAGTCTTATAATGTCGTATTTGTTCTTGTCCATAATATACCTCTATTCAGCCAAGTTTATTATCTGTAAATCGTGAAGCTTTGCATAGTTTACGGTGTATGCTGTACCGCCCCGTTTTGCGGCTGTATCTTTCAGATAACACACACAGTAGTGGGACTTGTCAACCATGGCTCTGTTTCTTGCAAGCAATGCCTTTGTGGCATCGTCTTTATTTTTTGGATTTCCTGAGTGAATAACTGTTTCGTGTGCCACCGACTTTATAAATTCGTAATGACGCCTGTCCTTTTCGCCCCACTTTTCCGTCTGATTTTCATAGGGAATGTCGAGAATCAGCCGTATGTCTTCGTGCTCTCTTGATACGTCGTAGACCATGGCGGCGGCGAGGGTGTCAAATCCAAGAGCTGCACCGCAGTGAAAGTCCTTGACCCCCTGTGAGATGAGGTAGAGTATGGTGCTTTTGAGGGTGGATAAAAGTGCGTGCTTTTCGGAGGTTGTCAGAAACCTGTGTCCCGTGAATACACATGACTTTCGCTTGCCGTCGTAGTCGAAATACGGCTCGGCGGATACAGCCGACGCATCAAATTCTATGTCGTAATCGCTTTCGTCAAGGAATTCTTCGTCAAAGATGTTTTCGTTTTGCATCACGTCACCACACTTTTCCATTATATTCAATTAATTATAAACCTTTTATGTGACAAGAGTGTGAAGGAATTAGGAAATTTGGAGTCATGGGTTGAAACTCGGGAATAAAGCAAATCCCGACCGCCGTTGTTTGGTGGTCGGGATTGGATAACCGTGTACCGTTAATTAGTTGATAATGAACACTCTGCCGGTGTTGCAATTATCCCCACCGCTTGGATTTTAGGCGGTGGGGATAAAACATTTACGCGATCATATGGCCTGTTTTTGCAAAATCACAACCCGCGAAATTGCCACAGAGTGCTACCCTGCGAAGCCGTTCTTCTTAGCGTCGTCGATAATCTTCTGAGCATTGGGGCCGGGAACTTCCTCATATCTTGCAAGTTCCATGTCAAATGAACCTCTGCCCTGAGTCATTGCTCTGAGGCTGATTACATAATTTGCAAGCTCTGCAAGAGGAGCTTCGGCTTCAATTACTGTGTAGCCGTTTCTGTCTTCAACGGGGTTCATACCGAGAACTCTGCCGCGTCTCTTGTTAAGGTCGCCCATAACGTCACCTACGAGAGATTCGGGAACTGTAACCTTGAGAGCGTTTACGGGTTCTAGAATTACGGGACCTGCCTTGGGAAGACCTTCCTTGAATGCAAGGATAGCTGCAAGCTTGAAGGAGATTTCGTTGGAGTCAACGTCGTGGTAAGAACCGTCGTAAAGGTCAGCTGCAAGGTTAACTACGGGGTAACCTGCAAGAACACCTGTGTTCATGGCTTCAAGAAGACCCTTTTCAACTGCGGGGTAGAAGCCCTTAGGAACTGCACCGCCGACTACCGACTGAGTAAATGTAAGACCTTCTTCAAAGCCGTGGCTGAATGTAATCTTAACGTGACCGTACTGACCGGAACCGCCCGACTGCTTCTTGTGCTTACCTTCTACCTGAACTTGCTTCTTGATGGTTTCGCGGTATGCAATCTTTGCGTCCTTGAGTTCAACGTTTGCACCGTATCTTGACTTAAGCTTAGATACGATAACGTCAAGGTGAATGTCACCGAGACCCGAGATTGTAAGCTGCTTTGTTTCGGGATCGTTTTCGTAGAGCATTGTTCTGTCTTCTTCAAGAAGTCTTGCAATACCCTGGCTTATCTTATCTTCGTCGCCCTTGTCCTTGGGAAGAATAGCCTTCTTCATGTAGGGCTTGGGATATACGATTGCTTCGTAGTCAAATGTACCGCCGAGAGTGTCGTTTGTGTTTGTATCGGACAGCTTTGCAGTCATACCGATGTCACCGCAAGCGAGTTCGTCAACCTCTGTCTGCTTCTTGCCTCTGATAACATAGATGTGGCTGAACTTTTCGGGCTTGCCGGTTCTTCTGTTTGTAAGAGTAGAGTCCTTCTTTAAGGAGCCGTTCATAACCTTGAAGTAAGACATCTTACCTACGAAGGGATCGGCTACTGTCTTGAATACGAAAATAGAAGCTTCGCCTACTTCGGAAGGCTTTACCTGTGTTCCTTCTGCATCTCTTTCGCCCATTCTGTCGAGAGGGTTGGGGAAGGAGGAGGCAACGATGTCAAGGAAGGAAGCAATACCTGTAGCTTTAGCTGCAGAGCCTACAAATACCGGAGCGATAGCACCTGAGATGATACCCTTGTTAAGAGCATCCTGCATTTCTTCAAGCGAGAACTCTTCACCTTCAAAGAACTTTTCAAGCATTTCGTCGCTTGTGGAAGCAACAGATTCTACAAGTCTTTCTCTGAAGTGAGCAATCTTGTCAACACTTTCTTCGGGAACGGGGATTTCACTTGTTTTACCGTCGCCGAGATATTCAAAGCCCTTCATGGTTACAAGGTCAACGTAACCTTTGAGCTGTCTGTCGATGATGATGGGTACTTCAATGGGACATACGGAGTTGCCGAATTTGATACGCATAGCCTCGATAGCCTTACCGAAGTTTGCGTTTTCGTCGTCCATCTTGTTGATGAAGAATGCCTTGGGAACACGAGCCTTTGTCGCATAATCCCATGCAAGCTCACTGCCTACGTCAACACCGCTCTTTGCATCCATGACGATAAGTGCAGTACCTGCAACACGAAGACCCTGTGCAACTTCACCCGAGAAGTCCTGATAGCCGGGGGTATCGATTAAGTTTATCTTTACGCCCTTCCATGTGAGGGGAGCGATAGCAGTCGATAATGAGAACTTTCTCTTTGTTTCTTCTGCATCAAAGTCGCAGACTGTATTTCCGTCATCTGTCTTGCCGAGGCGGTCTGTTTCCTTTGCTATGTAAAGCATAGCTTCTGCGAGAGAAGTCTTACCGTTACCTCCGTGTCCGAGAAGACACACGTTTCTGATGTTTTTTGTTTCAATTAAATTGCCCATTACCTTTTTGCTCCTTTCATAGCTTTTAAGGAAGCGTAGTTTTGTTAAAAAATGGGGTACGCTCTTTCATTGGAAATTAGTAGATTTTTGTTCTGAAAGCTTTGTCCTTGCTATATATTATATATCAAACGGCGTTTGTTTTCAATGCACAATAATCATATATATTTAGTAGGAACTTTGTGAAAATCGCACAAAAAACAAGCCGTTTTCGCCCCTTTCGGTCAAAGGTAATAATTTAACTCTTGACGAAAGATTGTATTTGTGATAGAATACAGTCACGTTTTGCGGAAAAGAGGTTGTATTGTTTTGAACAAAACTGAAAATAAAATGTATGCAAAAATCAATTCCAAGCCTGCCTGGGTAACTCTCTGGGTACTTGCCGCGGCTTCGATGCTTATAGCCCTTCGGGCACTTTCTCTGGTAAAGCCAAAGACTTGTGTTATCATGTGTGTTGTGGCGTTTGTGCTGTGTGTCCTTGGAACATTCGTGGGACTTTCGGGCGGAAGAACAAGACTTGAGATCGGCGAAGAGCTTGTGCATTGCAAAAAGCTTTTCGGCAGAGAAATGTATATTCCCGCAGACTCTGTGTCGGGGGTAAAAAAAGGCATTCTCGGAACAGTCTGCATCTATTCCGCATCCTTTAAAATTACATGCTTCTTTGTTAAGAACAGAGAGGAAATCGTAGAGCTGTTAAAGGAAAAGGCGGGTAGCACCCGCTGGCAAACGCACGGGGAATGTTCATGCGAAAAAGACCTTTAGTGTCGCTTAAACAACCGTTTGTGCTGGTCAAACACCGACCGACGCAAACATAGAAAACATATATGCGAATATATACAAATATATACAATGCCCCGAGGCTCTGCCTCGGGGCTTCTTTGATTTGGTTTTGTAATGAGTTTGGTTGGTCGGATTTATGTCGACCGAACGGGGTTCGTCAAGCAACATTTAGGGTCTGTTCCTTGCGAACATATGCTGTGAAGCGGAGGTGCTCCGCTTAAATCAACCCTTCAAGTACATTACCCATGTTGTACATGCCTGCCTTTTTGCCCTTGATGTACTCGGCTGCCTTTAATGCACCGTCTGCAAAAACTTCGCGGGAAAGAGCCGAATGACGAAGGGTAATGTTTTCATTTCTGCCTGCAAAAAGCACCTCGTGTTCGCCGACAATAGAGCCGCCTCTGACGGAATGTATGCCGACTTCGTTCTGTGCACGCTTCTGTCTTACCTGCGTTCTGTCGTAAACATATTCGCTTTTTTCTCTCACACTCTTTATGCCGTCGGCAATCATGAGAGCCGTACCGCTGGGTGCGTCGAGCTTCTGGTTGTGGTGCTGCTCGATGATTTCAATGTCAAAGCCTTCGAGAATTTCCGCCGCTTTTTTTGAAAGCTCAATAAGAAGATTTATGCCGAGACTCATGTTACCGCTTCTGAATACGGCAACCTTTTCGCTTGCTTCCTTTATAATTGCAAGCTCATCTTCCGTGTAACCCGTTGTGCAGAAAATCACGGGAGTTACCGTCTTTACTGCATAGTCGCAGAGTGCCTTTGATGCCGAGTGGTGGGAAAAGTCAATGATTGCATCAGCCTTTCCCGAAAGTTCGTTTATGTCGCTGACGGTGGGGAATTCGTGGGGAATGCCCAAGGTTACGTCAACACCGCCGATGATTGTATATTTGTCGCTTGCTTTGCACATTTCCTCAATGGCTCTGCCCATCCTGCCGTTTATTCCACTAACTATTATGTTTACCATATTTATCATCCTCAGAAATTTTTTCGGGCGGTCACTCAGGACCGCCCCTACATTTTTGTTTGATTTGCTAATGCTTTTGTTGCATCATGTTTCCATTCCGCACTTCGCATTTAGAATCTGATTCCTGCTTCTTTCATAATCTGAATCATGTTTGCTCTCTTGTCGGGCGACATTTCGCAAAGGGGAAGTCTTATGTCCTCGTCGCAGAAACCAAGCTCTGCCATAGCCGCCTTCGCGGGAATGGGATTGGTTTCGCAGAAGAGTGCGTTGATAAGGGGAAGATACTTGAGCTGAAGTGCTGCCGCTTCCTTTACCTTTCCTTCAAGCATAAGACGGCACATTTCGTGGGTTTCTTTGGGAACTACGTTTGAAAGCACCGAGATAACACCAACGCCGCCGAGAGCCATAATGGGAACTATCTGGTCGTCGTTACCCGAGATAATGTCAAGTCTGTCGCCACAGAGGGCTATTGTTTCTGCAATTGCCGAGATGTTGCCGTTGGCTTCCTTTGCCGCAACAATCTTTTCGTTGTATGATAGCTCCTTGTATGTTTCGGGAGCGATGTTGAGACCTGTTCTTGAGGGAACGTTGTAGAGGATCATGGGCTTGTCGACAACGTTAGCTACAGCTTCAAAATGCTTAATTAAACCTCTCTGGGTTGTCTTGTTGTAGTAGGGTGTAACAAGAAGAAGCATATCCGCACCCATTTCACATGCATGTGCCGAAAGGTCAATAGCGTATCTTGTGTCGTTGCTTCCCGTGCCTGCAATGACAGGAACTCTGCCGTTTACCCGATCAATACAGAACTTGATGAGTTCTCTGTGTTCCTTGTCGTCAAGAGTCGCACTTTCGCCCGTTGTACCGCATACAACAAGAGCGTCAATGTTGTTCTTTATCTGGTCTTCGACCAGCATTTCAAACTTTGCGTAATCGATTTTTCCGCCGTCCTTCATAGGTGTAATCAAGGCAGTAGCCGCACCTTTGAATGTGTTCTTCATAACAGTAAATCTCCCTTCGGATGAAAAAGTTGAAAGCTTTGTGGATATGCAACAAAAAACGCCGAAAACACTATCGGCGGCAAAGAATGCTTGTTACACCGCCCGAAAAAAGCGCTGTATTCTTTCATCCGATAGCACAACACACATTTTTTGTGTGACAGTCGTAAGGCTGTTAACCTTACGCCCAGCTCCCGTGATTGTCTGTCACGTGCTTCGGCATTTTTCCCTTTCGCACCTGCACCTTTGCTGACATTGCAAAGCTTTTGCGGAGGTGCTACTGATGTCAAATGCTCCTCTATCTACATTATATTTTGTTGTCCGGAATTTTGATAAAAGCAATTGTGAAAATGCACAATTCATCCTATCATCTGTATATTATCACTTTCACCCCGATTTGTCAAGATATTTTTGCCAATTAGACTTATTGCACATATTTAAGAGCTAAATATATGAATTTTTCATAAAAAGTACATCGTATGCTATTGACAAATGATACAAAAAACGATAAAATAAGATAGACATATTTGCTAAATGGCAAAATAACCAAAGATACGGGTACTTCTTTCTCCGACGGAGAATACCGCCCGAAAGGACTTGTTTTATGTATTGGATAGAAGCCGTTGTACATACAACGAATAAAGGAATAGAGCCGGTTGCAGGCAGACTTCTCATGAACGGAATAAACGGCTATGCCGTGGAGGACAGCTCGGAGTTCGAGGAGTTTCTTGAGGGCGAGGGAGTTTTCTTCGACTATGTGGAGGACGACCTTTTAAAGCTCAAGGATTGCGAAACAACAGTTAAATTCTATGTCTGTGAAAATGCACAAGGGATGGAAATTCTCCTTGCTGTAAAAAAGAGTCTTGAAGAACTCAAGAGCCTTGACGGAAACGGCGAGTTCGGAGAGCTTACCCTCACAACTGATGCAAAAATCGAGGAGCAGGACTGGGAAAATAACTGGAAGAAATACTTCAAGCCCTTTCCTGTGGGAAAGAACCTCTGCATAAAGCCCTCGTGGGAAAATCTTCCCGAGGAGCTTATGAACAAAACCGTAATTGAGCTTGACCCCTCAAGCTCCTTCGGTACAGGCTCCCATACAACCACAAGACTTTGTCTTGAAATGGTTGAAAAGTATATGGCAAAGCTTGGTGACGGTGTCAATGTTCTCGATATGGGCTGCGGCAGCGGAATCCTCGGCATTGCGGCATCACTCCTGGGTGCAGAATTCATAACGGCTGTGGATATCGACGAAAACTCTGCAAGAATTGCGGCAGAGAACTTCAAGGAAAATAAGATTGCCGACGGCAAGTATAACGTAATGGCAGGTAACATTCTCAATGACCAGGCCTTTTACGATGTTGTTACGGCAAGGAAATATAACCTCATTGCGGCAAATATTGTTGCGGATGTTCTTATATGGATGGCACCTGTATTTAAAAAGGTGTTATCCGAGGACGGATATCTTCTCGTTTCGGGTATCATCTCCGAAAGAAGCGATGAGGTCGTGAATGCCCTTGAACAGAACGGACTTTGCGTGAAGGAATTTGCCGAAAGTCAGGAATGGGCGGCGGTAGTGTTATGCCACGCTTCTTTGTAGATAAGGAAAACATCCTCGGCGGAAAAATCGTAATCAGCGGCGAGGATGCAAAGCATATATCCCTCTCCCTTCGGGCAAGGGTTGGCGAAAAGGTCACTGCCTGTGACGGACAAGGGTACGATTACGACTGCGAGATAGAGGACCTTACCAAAAATGAGGTTATGCTGTCTGTTCTCGAGAAAAAGATGAACGAGAGCGAGCCAACTCTCGGAGTTACACTTTATCAGGCACTTGTAAAGTCGGATAAATTCGATTTTATTGTACAGAAGTGTACCGAGCTTGGCGTTGCAAAAATCGTTCCTGTAGTCACCGACAGATGTATTTCAAAGCCTGATGAAGCATCCCTTTCAAAGAAGCTTGTCAGATGGAATAAAATAGCAAAGGAAGCGGCAATGCAGAGCGGCAGGGGAGTGGTTCCCTGTGTGGAGGATGCCTGCAGCTTTGACGAGGCACTTGAAAGAATGAAGAATTCCGATGTTTCCTTTGTATGTTATGAAACGGATCCCCATGTGCCGATAGATGAAATCTATAAAAGCTGTACCGGAAAGACGAGCCCTGAAAGTGCGGCGTTTCTCATAGGCCCCGAGGGCGGAATCTCGGAAAGGGAGGCCGGAAAGACGGCTGAGAGAGGAATTCCTCTTGCAAGCCTCGGACCGAGAATACTCAGGACCGAAACGGCACCCCTTTGCGTCATGTCAAGTCTCATGCTCATGTCGGGCAACATGAATTAGGTAAATAATTGTTGTACATAAAAATTCAAAAGGATACGGAGTGTTAGTATTGTCATCATTCAAGAAAAAGAAAAACGACAGCTATGTCCTCAAAAAATCGGACATCGAGTTTTACAAAATGACGGGTGTTTTTGCAATTGCCTGCGTTTTTGTGCTTCTCGTGTTAAAGATGAAGGATACGGGGCTTGAAAGAATAGCCACCGGTAGAAATCTTACACATAATTTCTATACCTTCAGCAGAACGCCTGCATTTATAATTCTTGCCCTTGCTGCACTTGCAGGAGCGGTTGCGTGGTTTGTGTTCTGCAAGGTGAAGAAAATCGACGAATCGTACAGAGTGTTCTCGAGTACAGACTGCCTTTCGCTGGTTCTCTATCTCGGATTCTTCTGTGCATGCTTCGGCAGTAACAGTGCGAGCTCGCTTCATGTGTTCTTCATTGTTGTCACCATCTGCCTTGCACTTCTCTATTATGCCTCAAAGGTGTACGGCATAGACTTTGTCGTCTACTCGTCACTGACGCTGGCGGCATCTTCGTTTGTCTATCTCTGGGCAATGAGATTTGAGCCTTACATGGTTGTACTCAAGGTTTTGCTCTGTGCCGCAGGCGTTGCTGTTTGTGTGCTTTATAAAAAGAACCTTAACTGCCTTAAGGTGTCAAAGCAGAAGAAGGCATCGTTTTTGGTATTCCCTTGTTATATCGTAGTTGCACTCGGAATTGTTTTCATGTTCTGGGCATTCTTCCAGAATATGAGCTTCTTTATGAAGAGTGAAGCCCTGATGGCACTTCAGCGTGCGATTTTCCTTAACCGCAGTATGATGCTGGCGGTACTCTTTGCACAGTATATTGTCTTTGCAATAGTCTATACCGTAAGACGCATCAGAGACTAGTCGGATAATAAGAAAGGATGAATAAAGATATGTCTACAAGAGTTTTTCAGAGTGTTATAAATCAGCTTAAGGATACGGTTGACAGAACCATCGCCGTAATTGACGAAACAGGAGTTATAGTTGCCTGCAGCGAGCTTGTAAGAATAGGCGAAAAGATGTCCGGTGTAGTTGATCTCTTCTCGGGAGACGACGAAACCGTAAGAAGCGGTGGCAATACATACAGACTTATGGGCAGCATTGCCAAGGTTGACAGCATTATCATGGTGCAGGGCGACGACAGAGAAAGTGCTGACGTCTGCGCAGTACTCGCAGTTTCCTTCACAAACATCAAGAACCTCTACGGTGAAAAGTACGATAAGTCCAGCTTTATCAAGAACATTATCCTTGATAACATCCTCCCCAGCGATATTTACATCAAGGCTAAGGAACTTCACTTCAACGCTGAGGCGTCAAGAGCCGTGTTCTTTGTACGCTTTGCCGAAAAGGGTGAGGTAATTCCTTACGATATCATGCAGAACATGTTCCCCGACAAGAACAAGGACTACGTTATCTCCATCGGTGAAAACGACGTTGTTCTCGTCAAGGAAGTGAAGACAGGCATTGACCAGAAGGAGCTTGAAAAGATTGCTCATTCGATAGTTGATACCGTAAGTGCGGAATTTTTCCATTCCATAACAATCGGTATCGGCTCTGTTTCCGAAAACATCAAGGATCTTGCAACAGCCTTCAGAGAAAGCCAGGTTGCCATTGAAGTAGGTAAGGTATTCGACACAAAGAAGAGCGTTATCAGCTACGAAAACCTCGGTATCGGAAGACTTATCTACCAGCTCCCCACAACCCTCTGCGATATGTTCCTTCAGGAAGTGTTCAAGAAGGGCAGTCTCGAAAGCCTTGATCATGAAACGCTTATGACAATTCAGGCGTTCTTTGAAAATAACCTCAATGTTTCCGAAACATCGAGAAAACTTTTTGTACATAGAAATACCCTTGTATACAGACTTGAAAAAATCAGAAAGATTACAGGTCTTGACCTTCGTGAATTCGAGCATGCAATCACCTTCAAGGTTGCCCTCATGGTCAAGAAGTACCTCACATCCAAACCCGTAAAGTATTAATAAAGGTAGTTTTAGATGATAGAATTTAAGAACGTATCAAAAACCTATGACAACAGGGAATATGTCCTCAACGACGTAAACCTTCGTATCGAGGACGGCGAATTCGTCTTTATCGTCGGTAAGTCCGGGTCGGGCAAGACAACCCTCACAAAGCTTCTTCTGCGTGAGGAAAAGGTCACTTCGGGCAGAATTATCATCAACGGCTTCAGACTCGACAAGATGAGAAGCGGAAAAGTCCCCTACCTTCGCCGTGAAATAGGCATGGTATTCCAGGACTTCCGCCTTTTCCCCAAGAAAAACGTATACGAAAACGTTGCCTTTGCCATGCAGGTAATAGGCGCGCCCTCCGGCTCAATCAAGAAAAGAGTGCCCTTTTTCCTCGACCTTGTGGGACTTTCCCATAAGATGAAGTCTTTCCCCACTCAGCTTTCGGGCGGTGAACAGCAGAGAGTGGCGCTTGCAAGAGCCATTGTAAACAACCCCAATATCATCATTGCCGACGAGCCTACGGGCAACCTCGACCCTGAAATGAGCAAAGAAATCATGGGACTTCTCATGACTCTCAACGAAAAGCTCGGCAAGACGGTTATTGTTGTAACCCACGAGCAGAATCTTGTTGAAATGTGCAACAAGAGGGTTATCACCATTGGCGAGGGCGGCATTGTCAGCGACGTCCCCTCAAAGGTATGTGCCGTTCCTGCCGTACAGCAGGATGAGGTGCAGGAGGATACCTCCGAGGAAGAAACAGAGCAGGGCGTAACCGACACAGAGGAGGCAGCAAATGAAGTTTAGACTTTTCACTTTTATCAAGGAAGGCTTCAAGGGCTTTTTCAGAAACGGGCTTATGAGTGTTGCGTCGATTCTCGTGCTCTTTTCATCGCTTTTTCTTATAGGTATTTTTACAACCCTTATCAGAAATGTCAACTACAACCTTGACGAAATGCAGGACTTTAAGGAGCTTATCTGCTACATGGAGCTTGATGCAACCGACGAGCAGATAGCGAAGGCTGAGGAGGAGATGAAATCCTTCAGCCATGCAACGAATGTCACCTTTGTATCAAAGGAGGAGGCACTCGAGCAGGAAAAACAGAAGTACAACAACGAAGAATACAAGCAGCTTTTTGAAATGTACGAAAACGGCAGAGCAAATCCGCTTCCCGACGCTTTCCGCGTTGAGTACGATTCGGTAAGCTCACTCGACACCCTTGAGGAACAGCTTATCCGTGTTGACGGCGTTGAAAGTATAAGAAACAGCAACGAAATTGCGCAGAACATCGAAAAGCTCAAGAATATAATCACCATCGGCGGCACATGGCTTATGGTATTGCTGGTAGTGGTATCGGTATTTGTTATTGCAAACACTATCAAGATTACATACCATTCAAGAGAGCTTGAAATCGGTATCATGAGATATATCGGTGCAACAAAGTACTACATCACCATGCCTTTTGTATTTGAAAGTATGATTATCTCGGCGTTATCGGCAGGTCTCGGCTACGGTGCGCAGTGGTACATCTACACACATCTTATTGAAGGTATTACACAGAAATATCAGATTATAAAGATTCTTCCCTTTGCCCAGATGAACGAGCTTTTCCTCATCATCTACTTTGGTGCAGGTCTCTTTATCGGTGTCTTTGGCAGCATCGTCACAATCAGAAAATACATGAAAGTCTAGCGGCGGCGAGTCGCCGCTGACCGGTGTACGGGGAGTGTTCGTGCCAAGCAAGCCCTCATTGTCGCTTCAACGAACCCCGTTTGACCGCCATAAATCCAAGCGGTCAAACTCCTCGAAAACTGATAAAATTCAAACAGCCGGATATGTCGAAAGTGCAAATTCATTCCGCACTCCGCATTCCGCACTTAAAAAGCACTCCGCATTTTTAATTCCTAATTCCAAAGAAGGGAGCTTACCGGATGTCATTCAGAGCCTCAAGGCTTATGGGAACACTTATCATGGTGGTCGTCATGAGCTTTGTTACCGTCGGACTTATGTCCTACGATACATTAACTGTATTTGCAAATACCACAACCAGTGGCAAGACGATTCATGAGCTTGAAAACAGCCTCAAGAACGCTCAGTCCGAGGAAAAGAAGCTCAAGGCTTCCATGCAGAATGCGGCATCGCAGGCTGCTTCCTATGAGGCACAGATAATTGAGCTTGATAGCGAAATTTCAAACCTCACCGAACAGCTCACCCTTATCGAAAACCTTGTTGCCGAATGGAACAAGGATAAGGAAGAAACCGAGAAGAAGATAGCCGACCTTGAAGCAAAGAAGGAGGCTGAAATCCAGACCTTCGAGGCAATGCTCAGAATGTCCTATCAGTACGGCTCGGATACATACTTCAACCTTATTTTCGGCTCGCAGGATATAGGCGATTTCCTTTCGCGAACCGACCTTATCGGCTATCACTTAAAGGCGAACGACAACATCCTCGACAGCCTTTCGGGAACACTCTCGGAGCTTGAGGATGCAAACGAACAGTATACAAAATCCATCCAAAAGATAGACAGCTACGGCACATCCCAAAAGGAGCTTCAGAAACAGCTCGAAGAAAGAAGCGAATACGCAAGACAGAAAAAGCTTGAATTCGAAGCAGACGAGGCAAAGTATAAGTCTCAGCTGAGTGCAAAATCCTCGGAAATGGCAAAGATGCAGGCGGAAATTCAGGCGTACTATGCAGAACAGAGAAGAAACGGCAACACCCAGAAGTATGAGGGTGGCACCTTCTTCCTCCCGCTTCCTGCAGGAAGCTACCGCATTTCTTCCGAATATGCCAACAGAATAAGCCCCATTACGGGCAAACGCGAAAACCATAACGGCCTTGATATGGCAGCACCCGGCGGTACTGATATTTATGCTGCTGCCGGCGGTACGGTTATCGACTCGCGTTACTCCAGCTCCTGGGGCAATGTTATACAGATTGACCACGGCGGCGGACTTGTGACCCTTTATGCCCACTGCAGCTACAGAGGCGTGCAGAAGGGACAGACCGTCTCCAAGGGACAGTTTATCGGCAGAGTCGGCACAACAGGCTGGTCAACGGGTAATCACCTGCACTTTACCGTCTATGAAAACGGCGTTGCGGTAAATCCAAGAAAATATCTGCCGGCAGGTATATAAAAACGCATAAAACTACGGCGGTCTCAATCACCGCCGTGAGTTTGTTTATAAACATCAAAGGAAAAGAGGTTCACACATGAAAAAACTACCGTCATATCTGCTTGTTTTGGTCTTTGTTTTTGTGTCTGCCTGCTTTCTGACCTATCAGATAACCTACACAATGACGGACAATCTCTGGAAAAACAGAATTGACGATATGCTCGCGAGCTCTGCACCTGACGTATCGGACGGCCTTTCGGAACTTTCGGAAACGGTTGCAAGAAATTATCTCTACACCGCCGATGAACAGACCCTTGAAAACGGCGTAAAGGACGGATATGTGCTTTCTCTTCCCGATAATTTTTCTATGTACATGGACAAGCAGGAGTACAGGAATTACCTTGACTTTGAGACCTCGTCAAATAATGTGGGCGTGGGTGTCAATACCCTTTATGATTCGCGGCTTTCAGGCATAAACATAATAAATGTCCACAAAGGCTCGCCAGCAGAATCCTCGGGGATTGTTCCGGGAGATATCATAACACATGTAAATTCTTCGCCCGTGGGTGAACTTGGCTACTACGGCGTAATGAAGCTGCTGGGGACCGGAAGTGAAAACGAAAAGGTGACCCTTACCGTGAGAAAACGCACAAATGTCGACGTTTCTCTGGTGCTTTCCAAGACAAAGATTACCTCCGAAAGAATCGAAGGTAAAAGAATGAAAAACGGTATAGGTCTTATAAAGATAAGCGCATTTGAAACAGGGGACGAGGAAAGCTTCAAGGAGGAGCTTGAACACCTCATTACAGCAGGCTGTGAAAAGTTTGTTATCGACGTAAGAAATAACTCAGGCGGAAGCCTTGAGGCAATCTCAAGAATTCTGGACTTCCTTTCGGGAGACGGAACAATGTTCACCGTTACCGATAAGTCGGGGGCAAAGAATACCATAACCTCTGATGCAAACTCGGCACCCTATCCTCTGGCTGTTCTTGTCAATGAAAGAACCGTCTGCGGAGCAGAGGCGTTTGCCGCAGTACTTTCTGAAAATGAGCTTGCAAAGCTTTTTGGCGTCACCACCTACGGTAAGGCGTCAAACCAGAGTGTGTTTACCCTTTCCGACGGGGGAGCAGTGAGCCTTTCCACCACAAAGTATCTGCCTGCCTACTACGGCGACTTTGACGGCGTGGGTGTTGTACCGGATGAAATAGTTGACCTTTCGGACGACGTAAAGCTGAGATTCACAACACTTTCCGACGAGGAGGACGCCCAGCTTCAGGCGGCAATCGAGTATTTGAAGGAGCAGGAAGGACTTGCCGTCAAAGACTGATGATGACAATTTTTTCCTCATGACCTTTTTCGACAAAATACTCTGTACAAATGTGGTAACGTATGATATAATGACGTATAAAAGAACAATGTGATTTGCGTTGCAGAATAAAGGAAAATTATGGGTAATAACAGATATAATAACGGCAAAAACGATAAATTCAGAGCTAAAGGCTCAAAAAGAAGCTTTTATGACGAAAAGAGACCGCAAAGAAAGCAGTATAATGACGGAAACGGTGCCGAGGAAGGGCTTGAAAACGGATCGGTTCCCGGCAGAAACGCCGTAAGAGAGCTGCTTAAATCCGGCAGAACAATTGAAAAAATATATGTCCAGAGCGGTGAGAGGGAAGGCTCGATAACCGTCCTTGCTGCAGAGGCTCTGACAAGAGGCATTCCTCTTATCGAGGTTGAAAAGGCAAAGCTTGATAAAATGTGCGGATACGAACAGCATCAGGGTATTGTCGCCATTGCTTCGGAAAAGGAGTACGTCGAAATCGAAGACGTGCTGAAGATAGCAGAAGAACGCGGAGAAAAGCCGCTTATCGTCATTGCAGATAACATTTCCGACCCTCATAATCTTGGTGCCATTATAAGATGCGCAGAGGGTGCGGGGGCGCACGGAGTTATCATTCCAAAGCGCAGAAGCGCATGCATTACACCTGCTGTCGCAAAGGCTTCGGCTGGTGCAACAGAGCATATGGCGTGTGTCAAGTGCGTAAATGTGACAGAAACAATAAAGAAACTCAAGGACTACGGCCTGTGGGTCTATGCCGCTGAGGCTGACGGTGAGGACTATACAAAGGTTGACTACACCGTGCCCTGCGCCATAGTTGTGGGCAGTGAGGAAAACGGAGTTTCGCCCCTCGTCAAGAAAAACTGCGACTACATCGTTTCGCTTCCCATGAGGGGTAAGGTTAATTCGCTGAATGTTTCAACCGCATCTGCCGTGCTTCTTTATGAGGCACTCAGACAGAGAGGTTATTAATAAAGATCGGAGGTCGTATAATGCAGAACAATACTGACGGCATGAACGGTAAGACAAAGGAAATACCCTCTGTCAACGAAAAAAAGGCTGAAAATGTAAATCCCGATATCCATGAGGACCAGCAGAGCCTTTTTGAGGAGGGTGCTTTTTCCGAGTCCATGCTTGTGGAAAAGAGCGACGTTGAAATAAATTCCGAACCTGAATATAAGGGCGGAGACACAGCTGTGTTTGAAATTCCCGAAAAGCAGAAAGAAGTCTCGGCAAAGGAACTTCAGGATTCGGCAAAGAATTACTTTGATGCAAACCATAATGACAGCATCGAGGATAAGATAGACGAGCTGTGCAAGCTTGCAGACAAAGGTTTTGACGACGTAGAAGAGTCCGATGACGGCCTTGACGTTGAAAAGGCGGCTGTCGTGATTGACGAAAACAAGAAAAAGAGGGATAGAAAGCTTCGCCGAAAGGGCGTAATCCTCGATGATGATATAGAAATGCTGACAGGCGGTATTTCTTCGCCCGAAGCATCCGAAGAATCCGTGGAAGAGGTAAAGGAATATATTCCCGAAAATAATCAGGTGCAGAACGATTTCACGGAAGTCTCCGATGAAAGTGTCCCCGATGAATCCATGGGAACGGAGCATAAAAATCCCCTCGGACTCTATGACGACTCCGAGGACGAAGAACCCCTGGAGGAAACCGAAGAGGACAAGCTCATAAAGGCACTGGGCGGCACAAAGAAGCACCTGACCTTTGAGGCGGTGTTCGGCGACGACGAGCCCGAGATTGAGTATACCGACAGAAATCAGGAACCCTCAATTCTTGCTGATCTTCGTAAGAATGCAATTTTCTCGGCAATATCGGTTGTAATTACACTTGTTCTTTCGCTTATCTGCTTCTATTTTGAGGCGGCTTCGGGAACAAAGCTTCCCCATCCCGCAATCTTCGAGGCAGGCAAGTTCGGCGTTACATATTCAATGGCAATGCTTCAGATTATGCTCATATGCGTAATCTTCAACCTTGACGGAATCAAGCGAGCCTTCAGGGGTCTCAGACCCTCAAAGCCTTCCGCTGAAGGCTTTTGCGGTGCTGCGGTGGTTGTATGTGCACTTCACAGTATTCTTTCTGCAATACTTGCTTCCGACAGCCCCGACCTCAAATCCTTCTGCTGCGTAGGCTGTCTGTCGCTTCTGTTTCTTTCGGTAAACAGTTTTATCAAGGCTCAGACAACACTTACCGCATTCTGCTATGCGGCGTCAAAGACAACAAAGCTTTCCTCGGTTGATATCGGAAAGGATTCGGGCGAGGCAAAGGCGTTTGAAAAGTATCTCGATAAGGATACAAAGCTCATAACTGTCGGCAAGAGCAGTTTTGTAAACGGCTTCTTCAAAAAATGTATGGCAGTCCCGAGAGTTTCACGCAAGACGTTTAAGCTCACCCTTTCGGTGATTATAGCTTCTCTTGTTGCCGGAGTTGTGTGCGGTATTCTCAGAGACGCATACTCGGGCATATGTGCATTCACAACCGTGTGCCTTGCAGCCCTTCCCGTAAACGCGCTTATTTCAACTGCACTTCCTTTCTTCTGCGCTTCCTCCAAGGCGAAGAAGACACAGACTGCCTTCATAGGCGAGGCGGCATGCGACACTTATGAGAGTGCAGGGGTAATCTCTTTTGATGATACAGAGGTGTTCCCCCAGAAGAGCGTCAAGGTTTCCAGCATCAGAACCTACGGCGACAACAGAATTGACAAAGTAATACTTTATATGGCAAGGATTTTCGATAAGGTTGAAGGCCCTCTTTCCTTTGTGTTCGCAAACTCGGTACAGAGTCTTGAGGACAAGGATATGGATGTTCAGATACTCGAGCATTTCTCTGACGGCATCTGTGCAAGAATCGACGGCAAAGAGGTGCTTGTCGGTACAGAAAGTTTCATGAGACTCTACGACATTGACCCGCCCCTCGACAACATTGACGAATCCTTTACACGCTCTCTCGGCAGCATCATGTATATGTCGGTTGACTCTGTCCTTGCGGCAAAGTTCTACATCAAGTATACGATGGCAAGAGGATTTGAAAACATCCTTCGTTCATTCTACGATGCAGGTATCTGTGTAGGTATAAAGACAAGCGACCCCTGCATCACAAACGAAATTGTGTGCGGTAACCTCAAGGGAAGCAACTATCCCGTAGCCGTTATCAGAAAGAACGGTGAAAAGAAGGACGGCGGTGTTTCCGAAAGCACAGAGGGTGCTGTAATTTCACTTTCGGGTGTACACAGTTTCCTCGGCGGATTTATAAGACTTGATAATCTGAGAAACGTTTACCGTTCAAATACGGTAATCAGCATATTTTCTCTTATTGTGGGTGCACTTCTCTCACTGGTGCTCAACATCACAGGCATTTTCGAGATTGGCATCGGTGTGCTTATTCTGTTCCAGCTTGTGTGGTGTATTCCTACCGTGTTGTTCTCGCTATTATCCCGATGAGATGAGACATTTATAGGTTTATATGTTAACGTCCCGAAGCAAAAGCTTCGGGACGTTTTTTCGGGAACGCCTGACTTATTTTAATTAGGAATCAGGAACGGTTGTTTAAGTGACAATGAGGGTTTGCTTATTGCGAACATATGCCACGGTTTCGCCGCACATAAAGAGCCCCGGGATCTTGCGACCTCGGGGCGTTGTATTATATATTACACATTAAACAGTAATTCGCTGTAAGTGGGAACAGGCCAGATTGTCTTGGGAACATGAGGCTCAATTTCGTCAATAATTTCACGCATTTCCTGCATGATTTCAAAAACGTCGTGCCTGAAATACCTTGCCTTTTCAAGGGCATCCGAAGTTTTCGGAAGATTCTTGACGTTTTCCTCCAAAACAAGTCCCTTTTCAAATAGAAGCTTGTTGAGAGAGGAAATCTTTGTGAGAAGCCTTGTTTCGGGAGTTGCATCTATAAACTCGCCCACAGCCTTCTTTGCCGCAATGTCGCGTGCAAGATGGGCAGAGTACTCGCAAATCGCGGGGATAATCTGCTTCTTCGTCATGTCAACAAGAGTTCTTGCTTCGATGTTTATTGTCTTTGTGTACATTTCAAGAAGAATCTCAAGACGTGAGTGCATCTCGGCTTCGCAGAATACCTTGTGGCTTGTGAAGAGCTTTACGTTCTCCTTGTCAACAAAGTGGGGAAGAGCCTCAACGGTTGTTGCATAGTTATGAAGACCGCGTTTTTCGGCTTCAACCTTCCATTCGTCGCTGTAGCAGTTGCCGTTGTATATAATTCTCTTGTGCTCCTTGATTACTCTTCTTAAAAGCTCGTCAAGTGCTTTGCCAAAATCTTTGGCAGATTCGAGCTCGTCTGCAAATTGTCTGAGTTCCTCTGCGACAATTGTGTTCAGTACAATGTTGGGGTCGGCGATGGACTGGGATGAACCGAGCATTCTGAATTCGAATTTGTTACCCGTAAAAGCAAAGGGACTTGTTCTGTTTCTGTCGGTTGTATCCTTTGTGAAGGTGGGAAGTACGTGTACGCCCGTTTCCATTCTCTGCTTTTCAACGCCGAGATAGTTTTCGCCGCTTTCGATTGATGAAAGGATGGCTTCAAGCTCGTCGCCTATGAACATTGAAACAATGGCAGGCGGTGCTTCACCTGCACCGAGTCTGTGGTCGTTGCCGGCAGAGGCTACCGAAATACGGAGTAAATCCTGATATTCGTCAACCGCCTTTATAACTGCGGCAAGGAAGAGCAGGAACTGTGCATTTTCATGGGGTGTTTTTCCGGGATTCAGGAGATTTTCGCCCTTGTCTGTGCCGAGTGACCAGTTGTTGTGCTTACCGCTGCCGTTGACGCCTGCAAATGGCTTTTCGTGAAGAAGTGCCACAAGACCGTGCTTATCGGCTACCTTTCTCATGATTTCCATAATGAGCTGATTGTGGTCGGTGGCGATGTTGGCACTTGTGAATATGGGAGCAAGCTCGTGCTGTGCAGGAGCCGCTTCGTTGTGCTTTGTCTTGGAGAGCACACCCAATTTCCAGAGCTCTTCGTCAAGCTCCTTCATGAATGCTGCGATTCTCGGCTTGATTGTGCCGAAATAGTGGTCGTCCATTTCCTGACCTTTGGGAGGATTTGCACCGAAAAGAGTTCTTCCGCAGAAAATGAGGTCCTCTCTCTTGTTGAAGCTTTCCTTGTCAACAATAAAGTATTCCTGTTCGGCACCGGCAGATGAGGTAACCCTCTTTGCGGTGGTGTTGCCGAAGAGACGAAGAATTCTGAGAGCCTGTTCATTTACTACCTCCATTGAATGGAGAAGCGGTGTCTTTTTGTCGAGTGCTTCGCCGCCGTAGGAACAGAAAACTGTGGGTATGTAGAGCGAGCCGTCCTTGACAAAGGCATAGCTTGTGGGGTCCCACGCCGTGTAGCCTCTTGCTTCAAAGGTTGCTCTGAGACCTCCTGAGGGGAAGCTTGAAGCGTCTGTTTCACCCTTGATAAGCTCCTTGCCCGAGAATTCCATAATTACATGGCTGGGGGAAACGGGAGTGATGAAGCTGTCGTGCTTTTCGGCTGTGATGCCTGTCAGAGGCTGAAACCAATGGGTAAAATGGGTTGCCCCGTGTTCTACCGCCCAGTCCTTCATGGCATTGGCAACGACATTTGCAACGCTCTTGTCGAGGTCTTCGCCGTCCTCAATAGTTTTGCGGAGAGATTTGTATACGTCCTTTGGTAATTTGTCTCGCATAACGTCGTCGTTGAAGACGTTGGAGGCGAATATTTCGGGTACTGATGTCATAAATACTGTATCCTTTCTTGCACTCACACGGGCAAAAAATGCGGAGTTCGGAGTGCGGAATGCGGAGTGGTAACAAATGCATCGACGGCAAAGTGCAGTAAATGCTATTGTTGTAAATACCTATACATCATATATATTACACTCAAATATGCGAAAAGTCAAGTTACACAAGTGTTACAAAATCAGCGGCGGGCGCATACTTGCGGCAATTTTTGCAAAATCTATTGACAAAAATAACAAAAGAGAGTATAATTCTTTCGATTACAAAGGCGTTGACGGAAAATATTTTGCAAATGTTTCTTTCAAAGAGAGCGCATGGTTGGTGAAAATGCGTAAGAAATGTGCAGATTTCCATTCCCGAGCCGTGTGCGATGAGCATGCCGTGGTACTGCGTTAAAGACAAGAGTTAAATACAAGGTGGTACCGTGTTTTTGCACCCTTGAAGCTGATGTTTTGCGGCTTTTAAGAGGTGCGTTCTTTTGTTTTGCGGAGGTTTTTATGCACAACAAAATAATAACAAAAGCGGCTGATCAAACTCTAAAACCCCTCGGGCTTTTCAAAAAAGGACAGTCAAGGGTCTGGATTGATGATAATGTTTGGTTTTTGATTATCGTTGAATTTCAACCGAGCGGTTATTCTAAAGGTTCTCACTTGAATGTTGCAATTCATTTTTTGTGGGACGATGATGAAAATTTAGGATTTCATTATCCAAAAATGTCGAGAGGAAACTCATTTGTTGAATATAACGGTGATGACCGGGATTTCTTTGAGAAAATGAGTTTGCTTTCAAAGAAGGCAGAAGACAAAGTCAAGTCGTACAGAAAGTTTTCAAATGTTGAATATGCCAAAAAGTATATTATAAAAGAATTTGGTAAAGACAGTTCTTTGCAGCATCTGTATCACGCAGCAATGATTTGTGCTCTTGCTGAAGATAAAAAAGCAAAAAAGTTTTTTGAGCGATTTATTGAGGCTTCAAAATATAATACTTACGAGTATAACGATTACTATATTGAAGAAGTCAATGAAAGAATTTTGCCCATGGTAGATGATCGAAAGTTGTTGAAGGAGTATGTTCTTAACAAAGTAAAGAACAAAAGATATAATCTTTCATCTAAACCTTCCACAAGCTTCATTAAAGTTGATAATTAAATAAACACTATATAAAGGAGAAACAAAAATGTTAGACTTAAAATTTGTCAGAGAAAACCCCGAAATCGTAAAGCAGAATATCAAGAATAAGTTCCAAGATTCAAAGCTTCCTTTGGTTGACGAAGTAATCGAGCTTGACGTCAAGGACAGAGCACTCAAGCAGGAGGCCGAAGCTATCCGTGCTGACAGAAACAAGTATTCCAAGCAGATTGGTATGCTCATGGGTCAGGGCAAAAAGGAAGAAGCAGAAGAAATGAAGAAGCTCGTTTCTGCACAGGCTGACAAGATGGCGGCACTTGAAAAGGAAGAAGCAGAGGTTGCCGAACGCATCAAGGTTATCATGATGACAATTCCCAACATCATCGACCCCAGTGTTCCGATTGGTAAGGACGACAGCGAAAACGTTGAAATCCAGAGATACGGTGAACCCGTAACTCCCGACTTTGAAATCCCTTATCACGCAGATATATTCGAATCCTTTGACGGTATCGACCTTGACTCTGCAAGAAAGGTTGCAGGTAACGGTTTCTACTATCTCATGGGCGATGTTGCGAGAATCCATTCCGCAGTTATCTCTTACGCAAGAGATTTCATGATTAACAGAGGCTTCACATACTGTATCCCTCCCTTCATGATCAGAAGTGAAGTTGTTACAGGCGTTATGTCCTTTGCCGAAATGGATGCCATGATGTACAAGATTGAAGGCGAAGACCTTTATCTTATCGGTACAAGTGAACACTCCATGATCGGTAAGTTTATCGACACAATCATCCCCGAAGAAAAGCTTCCTTATAACCTCACAAGCTATTCTCCCTGCTTCCGTAAGGAAAAGGGTGCTCACGGCATTGAGGAAAGAGGCGTTTACAGAATCCACCAGTTTGAAAAGCAGGAAATGATTGTTGTATGTAAGCCCGAGGACAGCATGGCATGGTACGATAAGCTCTGGCAGAATACAGTTGACCTCTTCCGCAGCCTTGACATTCCCGTAAGAACACTCGAATGCTGCTCGGGTGACCTTGCAGACCTTAAGGTAAAGAGCGTTGACGTTGAAGCATGGAGCCCCAGGCAGCAGAAGTACTTTGAGGTTGGTTCTTGCTCAAATCTCGGCGACGCACAGGCAAGAAGACTCAAGATCAGAGTTGCCGGCAAAGACGGCAAGTACTTTGCTCACACACTCAACAACACCGTTGTTGCTCCTCCCAGAATGCTTATCGCTTTCTTTGAAAACAACCTTCAGGCAGACGGCTCTGTTCGTATCCCCGAAGCTCTCAGACCTTATATGGGCGGAATTGAAAAGATAGTGCCCAAGAAGTAACTTACTTTTTCTTTGCTGAAAAGAAAAAGTAAGCAAAAAGAAAAGGCACTATCACCGTTTTAACAAAAATATCAACCGAATAGTATTCTCACGGTTGTTACGTTCCCGACCGTCAAACGCCGACGGCCGGGAATTAAGCAAAAGGTACATAATAATGACAATAAGACAAATCCAAGACGAGATACTGAGACTTAAAAAAGAAAAAGACGTGTGCATCCTTGCCCACAGCTACGAAACACCCGACATATGCGAAATCGCAGACTATGTGGGGGACAGCTATGCACTATCTGTTAAGGCGCAGGGCGTGGAAAACAAAACACTTCTCATGTGCGGCGTGCGTTTTATGGCGGAAACGGCAAAGATACTGTCGCCACAAAAGAGAGTTTTTCTTTCACACAAGGATGCGGGCTGTCCCATGGCAGAGCAGTTCACAAAGGACTATATCCTTGCACACAAAAAGCGTTTTCCCGACCACAAGGTTGTGGCATATGTCAACACTACGGCAGAGCTTAAAACCATGTGCGATGTCTGCGTAACAAGCTCGTCGGCACTTAAAATCGTAAAGAATATGGATGCCGATAAGATTCTCTTTATACCCGATATCAACCTCGGCTCGTATATTGCAGAGAACTGCCCCGAAAAAGATGTACAGCTCCTGCGTGGCGGCTGTCCCGTTCACGGCGGTATCAAAGAAGAAGAGGTGCTTAGGGCAAAGGAAGAACACCCCGACGCACTTTTCCTTGTTCATCCCGAATGTACCCCCGATGTCACAAAGCATGCCGATATGGTAGGCTCAACCAAGGACATCATGGACTATGCCCGTGAAAGCTCGGCAAAAGAGTTCATCATCGGCACCGAAAACAGCATTGCCGAGCATCTCAGCCTTGAGTTGCCCGAGAAGAAGTTCTATACACTTTCCAAAAACTTTATCTGTCCTGATATGAAGCTGACAACACTTTCGGGTGTTCTGGAATTTTTGAGGACAGGTGTTGGTGAGGAGATAATGCTCTCCGAAGAAACCCGCCTTGCCGCAAAGAAATGCATTGATGAAATGTTAAGATTATCAAAATAAGAAAGAGGTACATACTATGAAAAGATTTTTAGCAATATTTTTATCTGTTCTTACACTTTTCTTGCTCGTTTCCTGTACCGTTTCCGACGAAAATGGCCGTGTTGAGAACGACGTCGACGTACTCAAAATGCCCGAAGAAGACCTAAACGACGCAGACGGCACAGAAGCACAGGACGAAAATGTCGAAGAATCTGAAGAAGAACAGGACAACGCTGTTTTCTCTTCGGTTGAAGAATATTTAAACGCCTACCCCGAAGACTTTGAAAGTATGGCAGAAGCATATGGCGACGCCATGGACGTTTCCATATATGCCAGAGGTAATCTCATGGTCTTCTCCTTTACATCCGGAATGCTTGATTTCATTTATGAGAATGGCGAAACCATGGATGGCGTCAAGGAATACCTCGATCCCATCATCGACAGAATGGCAAACAGCCTCGGACAGGCTGTGATTGAGGGAAAAAAGGAAGTTCCTTCACTCCAGGGTATCGTCATGGAATATAACGACTCCAAGGGCAATCTTCTCTATTCAAGAGTGATTACCGAAGAGGATGCATACAAGGACTACGGCGATGATGCCAATGTGGATATTTATTCCTTTGACGGCGAAATGACTGTGGAACAGTGGGTTGAAAACCTTTCAAATCAGAATTTAGGCACAGATGTTGGTGTTCTTAACGTGTACGCTGACGGCAACGTAATTGTTTATGTAAATACCTTTGAAGAGGGCGTTGCCCCCAACGAAATTGACACCGAAGCACTGGATGCTTACCATGCCGAAATGGCAGATACCGCACTTGAAGCAAAGGACCTTATAAAGATGCAGGTTCCTGGTCTTGAGGGTGTAAGATATGAATATGCCCTTGCCGACGGTACGGTTATTTATTCCTATCAGTATTGATAAGAATTTGTAAAGCAAAAAACTTTCAAAAAACTCTTGACAAACCGAGACCTCTATGCTATACTACTATAGCCGCATGATAGGGGTCTCTAATTTTATGCCCATTTTTGTGAGTATAAAAACCTCATTTGTCAGCGAGTTCTATATGAAAGAGAGGTGCTTTTCGTGTACGCAATCATTACTACAGGCGGAAAGCAGTATAAGGTTCAGGAAGGCGACATCATCTTCGTTGAAAAGCTCGGCGTAGAAGAAAATGAAAAGGTTTCTTTTGACGTTCTTGCAGCTTCCACAGAAGACGGTATCAAGACAGGCGATACAGGTGTTACTGTTGAAGGTACTGTTCTCAGAAACGCAAAGGCTAAGAAGGTTGTTGTGTTCAAGTACAAGTCCAAGAAGGGCGAAAAGAAGAAGCAGGGCCACAGACAGCCTTATTCTAAGGTACAGATCACAAAGATCGGTTAATTAAAATGACAAGAGTAACATTTACAAAAGGCGAAAATCTTCCATATGAGAGAATTCAGACGGAAGGACATTCGGGTTACGGAGAAGAGGGTACGGATATAATCTGTGCGGCAATCAGCTCTGCAACCGAACTTGTGGTAAATATACTCGAACAGTTTTCCATCGACCTCGATATTGAAGTTGATGAGGAAGCACCAAGCGTTCTTGTTCTTATCCTTGACGGTGATAATAACCGTAAGAAAAAGGATACTGTCAAGAACATTGTAGAAGGATACAGAAGCTACATTACGGATTTAGCCGAAGCGTATCCCGAATTTATTGAAATTTCAACGGAGGTATAAAGCAATGTTAAGATTAAACATTCAGTTTTTCGCTCATAAAAAGGGTGTTGGTTCTACAAAGAACGGTAGAGACTCTGAATCCAAGAGACTCGGCGTAAAGAGAGCTGACGGTCAGCCCGTTCTCGCTGGTAACATTCTCGTTAGACAGCGCGGAACACATATCCATCCCGGCGTAAACGTAGGCATCGGTTCCGACGATACACTTTTCGCACTCGTTAGCGGTAAGGTTAAGTTTGAACATATGGCAGGCGGCAAGAAGCGCGTAAGCGTTTACGAAGCATAACGCTGTAGGTAATAGGTTGAATGAGGCTGTCGGGTTTCTGACAGCCTTTTTTCTTAAATATAATGAATTTCATGGAAATTCAATTCATGGAGCGAAAGCTTCAATTCATGGCAGTATGCCAATTCATGACGGCAATGCCGGCAATTCATTTTTTTATTTATGAATTGCACGTTGTGCATGAATTGAAACCTTGCGGTTTCATGAATTGAGCAGATGGCTCATGAAATGCACCTCGCGGTGCATTATTTTGTAATAATTATTGCGGAGGTGTTCGCAAATATGTTCATAGATAAAGTAAAAATCTATATAAAAGCAGGAAACGGCGGTAACGGCTGTGTTTCCTTTAGACGAGAAAAATACGTTTCCCATGGCGGTCCCGACGGCGGTGACGGCGGAAAAGGCGGAGACGTTATATTTGTTGCAGACGAGGGCAAGAATACCCTTCTTGACTTCAAGTACCGCAGAAAATTCGTAGCACCCAACGGCGGTGACGGTATGGCAAAGAAGTTTCACGGTGCAACAGCTGAAAACATCGAAATTCCCGTTCCTCCCGGAACTATTATAAAGGATGCGGCATCAGGCAGAGTTATCAAGGATATGTCGGATGCAGATGTTGCCGAAACGGGTCGTTTTACTATCCTCAAGGGCGGTAAGGGCGGCTTTGGTAACACACACTTTGCAAACCCTGTAAGACAGGCTCCTAACTTTTCAAAGGCAGGTATCAAGGGCAAAGAACTTGAAGTTGAGCTTGAACTCAAAATGCTTGCAGATGCAGGTCTTGTGGGTATGCCCAGTGCAGGTAAGAGCACTATTGTTTCAATGGTAAGTGCCGCAAAACCTAAGATTGCCGAGTATCACTTCACAACACTTTCACCCGTTCTCGGAGTTGTTGATGCCAAGGCAGGCTCGTACGTTCTTGCGGATATCCCGGGTCTTATCGAGGGAGCAAGCGACGGTGAAGGTCTCGGTCATCAGTTCCTCAGGCACGTTGAAAGATGCAGACTTTTAGTAAACGTAGTCGATGCATCGGGCTATGAGGGCAGAGACCCTGTTGAGGATATCAAGGTTATAAATGCTGAGCTTGAAAAGTACAGCCCTGAGCTTGCAAGCCGTCCGAGAATCATTGCGGCAAATAAGATTGACATGATGCCAGAGGAAAATAAGGCGGCACTTGAAAAGTTCGCTAAAGAAACAAATACCCCCGTTATCTTCATGTGTGCAGGCATCGGCGAGGGTACGGATGAGCTTAAGGAGCTTATCGGCAAAATGCTGGTGGATTTGCCTCCGCTTAAGATTTACCAAGCCGATTATTCTATCGCAGATGAACTTCTCAGCGAAGAAGTATCCGAAGAAATTACCGTTACAAACGAAAACGGAGTGTTCGTTGTCGAAGCACCGAGAATCATCAAGGTTATTGAGTCTATTAACTTCAACGACTACGAATCATCCACGTATTTCCAGAAGGTACTCAGAAATTCGGGTATCATTGAGGCTCTTGAAGCAAAGGGCATCAAGGACGGAGATACGGTTAATATCTACGATGTAGAGTTTGATTACTACAGGTAACACCTGCAGGCAACTCACGGCATATGTTCGCAATAAGCAAGCCTTTGGTGTCGCTTAAATAACCCAGTTTGGTCGGCATAAATCCGACCGACCAAACTCACACGAACACCGACGGCATTTCTGTGAAAAATCCAATCAAACATCACGGTTATCCATCCCCGATGTCGAACTCCGACATCGGGGATTTCTGTCGGTTCAAAAAGAACATATCGTTTTGAGTGGCACTTTGTATATTAGCACGACGCAATGGTTTTTTTGAAGAACAAGAGAATTCGCACTAAAACCAATGAGGGAAGTTAAGCCGCCACGGCGAAAGAGGGGAAGTCAGCGGAATGAGGGTGGTAGTATAGTTTAAGTTTGAAGATGTCCAAATTTTGACAGCTTCGTAGAAGTAGTCTGTTTCATTTGTCTGAGTCAAAATTTGCCTTTTTGCACTTTATTCCTCCCGAATGAGCCATCCCCTCTTGTTGAGTGGGCGTTTTTGGTACTTTTGTCGATACAAAAGTACAGAAAAGCAACAAAAAGCCGGCAAGACAAAACTTACCGACTTTATTAAACTCTATGTGAACCGTCATTTTAGGTTGCGTATTCTATTTAATCTCCTGTTCGAGATTTCTAAAAATATCTGTGTCAAAAAATTCAGTTATAGTTATACCGAGTCCGTCACACAATTTTTTAATAGTAGCTATGCCCGGATTTTTGCTTTTTCCATATAAGATATTTTTAATTGTAGTGGGAGGAACTGCGGATTCGTATGATAGATGATTAATTGTCATGTGTTTTTCGGCACATAATATCAAAAGCCTGTTTTTTGTAGCTGTATACACATCCATAATTTTCACTCCCATATTACTAATTATGGGCTAATTATAGTCTATGATACTTGACAAATTCGGCTATATTTGGTACAATCTAGTCTATATATAGACTAAAGAGGTGTAACCATGAGAATAACAATCGGCGGATGCCGAGATTTCGAGGATTATGAGGTTTTCAGTAAATTTGTTAGTGAATGTATAGAAAAAATCAAACCATGTGATAGAATTATAATCCTGTCGGGACATTGTAAGGGTACTGACCTCATGGCAGAAAGATATGCCGCAGAGATGGGGTATGATGTTGAAATCCATACTGCCGATTGGAAAAAATACGGTAGAGCCGCAGGACCTAAAAGAAACTCTGAAATGATACAAAACAGCCATGCACTTATTGCCTTTTGGGACTGTAAATCAAAGGGGACAAAAAATCTCGTGGATACGGCAAAAAAGAAAAATGTCCCCGTGTATGTCAAATCAATACCCTAAACTCATTCCGCACTCTGCATTCCGCATTCCGCACTTATTTAATTAACTTTCCTCTTGCATTTTATCTAAAAAAGTGATAAAATATTGGTAAATAATAAAAAGGTGGCGGAGGGACACAAAATGCTCGAGACAAAGCTTACAATTTCGGGTTTCTGCGATGAAATCCATGACTTTAATAAAATCCAGTTTGACGTACTTAAGGAACTCGGTATCAACCATTACGACTTCAGACTCATCAATGCCAAGAATCCCCTTGATTTTTCGGATGAAACAATAGATGCTGTTCTCGATATGGGTAAAGAGTATGGCATGACCGTTACAAGCATCGGCTCATTTATCGGTAAAATCAAGACCGACGGAAATTTTGATGTACATTTCGAGCAGTTCAAGAGAATCGTTGAAATTGCAAAGAAGGCAGGCACAAAGTACATCAGAATATTCTCTTTCTACCTTCCCGAAAATGAGGACTTCGATTCCTATGAAGATTTTGTTGTTGAAAAGCTCACCCCCTACGTAAAGTATGCAGAAGAACATGACGTTATTCTTCTTCACGAAAACGAAAAGGGCATCTACGGTAATGTGGCAAGCCGCTGTAAGAGACTTTTTGAAAGAATCGTATCTCCTAATTTCAGATGCGCATTTGACTTTTCAAACTTTGTTGAATGCGGTCAGGACTGCATGGAAGCATATAAAATGTTAAAACCCTATATCGAACAGATTCATATCAAGGATAATAAGGGCGGTCACACCGTTGTTCCTGCAGGTCACGGCGACGGTCAGATTCCCGAAATTATCGCCGATATCTATAAGTACGGCTACAGAGGCGTTGTAAGCATGGAACCCCACCTTTATGCACAGTATCAGATTCCCGACGATGCAGAGAATTGGGTAACAGGGCTCGATACAGGCAAAAAGAGAAGCTATGCATATGCTGTGCAGGCAATTAAGAAAATTCTCGATACGCTGGAATAAATATACAAGGGCGGAGAAATCCGCCCTTTATTTGTGTCAGGAAAGTACCTTTTTTCATAAATTGTAATATCAAGTCTGTAAAGGAGGATGCCGCCTTGACCAACAACATAACCTCATTTCTTTCGGATAACATAGGACTTGTACTTCTCATTGTCCTCGTACTTATCCTGCTTCTGTAAGAAAACGGAAAAACAACGGAATATCGGTAAAACATACCCCTGCCGCCCGAAAAATTCTCAAAAACGGGCGGTATTTTTTTGTCGGATTTCCACCTGTTTACTTGTATACCAAAAGTATACAGGTATACCAATATCCGTGTGTTGAAAAAGCCTCCTCCAACCTGTACAATTATTGGTGAAAGGAGGAGATTTTAATGAAAAAGCAAATTGCTCTCATTACTGTTTCTTTGCTGGCAGCCTTGTCAGCATCTGCACAAAATGTAAATGAAAAATATTGTAATAATGAAATGTGCAGAACTTGTGAAAGGACACCTATATGTGAAATGGGTGAAGGTGTTATCCAGCCCGACCTCGACTTCATTTTCGGAACCTGTCCCGACACACCCGACATTCCCGATTTCGAGGTGAAGCCCGAAGAGCCACAGCTTCCCGAAATTGACACTCCCGTTTTGCCCGACATTGAGGTTGAGCCTGAAATTCCGGAAATACCCGATGTGGAATTTCCCGAACAGCCGGAAGTACCCGAGCTTCCCGATGAACCCGACACCGAGGTTGAAACACCCGACACATCGCTTGCAGGTCAGGTGCTCAGTCTTGTAAATTCCGAGCGCGCAAAGTACGGACTGTCACCCCTTACATACGACTCTACTCTTCAGGGGGCAGCCGACATCAGAGCCGTTGAGATAAAGTCGTTGTTCTCCCATACAAGACCGAATGGACTTAGCTGTTTTACTGTTCTTGATGAGGTAGGCTATTCCTACCGCAAGGCAGGCGAAAACATTGCCTACGGACAGAGGTCGGCAAAAGAGGTAATGGACGCATGGATGAGCTCGGAGGGACACAGAGCAAACATTCTCGGCGACTACGATTACATCGGTATCGGCGTGTATGAGTCGGGCGGTACAATTTACTGGTCGCAGCTGTTTTCCAGCTGATTGTAAAATTAAACTGTTTTTCTCCTGTAAAAAGCTGTCCGAAAGGACAGCTTTTTGTTGCCCGATTCGATTGACAACAATATCTATTTATGCTAGAATAAAGAAAAACTTTGAAAGCGAGGTGCAGGTATGCGCAAAATAAATGTCGGCAAGAATGACGCAGGCAAGAGAATCGACAAATTCCTTTTAAAAGCATTGTGCAACATACCCCCTGCACTTTTACAGAAATACTTTAGAAAAAAGTGCTTCAAGGTGAACGGAAAGCACGCAAAACCCGAGGACATTCTCTCTGTCGGCGACGAAATTTCCTGCTACATCAGCGATGAGTTTTTCGGCGGTGAAAAAACAGAAAAGCAGGAAAAATTCATGCTGCCGAACAGCACCCTAAGTCCCGCTGATATCGTCTACGAAGACGAAAACATAATGATACTTGATAAACCCCAAGGCGAGCTTGTCCATGGCGGTATGCCCGATGAAAAGGCAAAGGAAGATGAAGTCTGCCTTGTGGATAGATTTGTCGGCTACCTCTATAAAAATGGCGAATACAACCCCGAAAACGAGCAGAGCTTTACGCCGTCTCTTTGTAACAGACTTGACAGAAACACATCGGGACTTGTCATTGCAGCAAAGAATGCAGAAGCATTGCGGATTATGAACGACAAGGTCAAAAACAGGGAAATGACAAAGCTGTATCACGCAGTTGTCTACGGAACACCAAAGAAAAAAGAGGCACTCTTAAAGCATTTCCATTATAAAGACAGAAAGAACAACCGCGTCTACATTTTTGAAAGTCCCGAACAGGCAAAAAAGCAGATGGGAATCAAGTACGATGACGACATAAAAACGGTTATCACAAAATACAGAACTTTGAAGTCAGACGGTGAAAAATCACTTCTTGAAGTAGACCTCATAACAGGTCGTACCCACCAGATAAGAGCACATCTTGCCTATATCGGATGTCCCATCGTGGGTGACGGAAAATACGGCATAAATCATAAAACAAAAACGGGTACAAAGTACCAGATGCTTTGCTCAAAGAAACTTCAATTCACCTTTAAAACAGACTCCGGAATTTTGTCATACCTCGACGGAAAAGAGTTTGAGAGTAGGTTTGATTTTAGTTTGTAAAGGTAAAATTCAAAATTCTCAATGAGTTTGGTTGGTCGGATTTGTGCCAACCAAACGGTGTTCGTTGAGCGACACCAAAATATTGTTAACTGACGAGATGCCCCGTGAGTTTGCCGTCGGGCTTCCCGACAGAAAGGAACCCCATATGTCAAGACAAAACTGGAAAGGCTCGGTGCTTATAGCCCCCGTACCGCCCACAATGGTAACAAGTGCATATGACGGCAAGAAAAACGTCTTTACCGTTGCATGGACAGGGGTGCTCAATACACAGCCGCCAAAGACTTATATATCAGTCCGCCCCGAAAGATGTTCCTATGAACTTATTAAAAACAGCGGCGAGTTTGTCATAAATCTCACCACCACGGGTATGGTAAAAAATGCCGACAGATGCGGCACTTACAGCGGAAGAAATGTCGATAAATTCAAGAAATATTCAATAGAAACGGTAGAGGCACAGCACGTGTCAGCACCCATTTTAAAGGACAGTCCCGTGGCGCTTGAATGTAAGGTTACGGATATAGTCGAAATGGGTACACACTATATGTTTGTAGCCGATATTGTGGGCGTTTCGGTTGACGAAGATTTGCTCGATGCAAACGGCAAACTCTGCCTTCAGAAAGCTAACCTTGCCGCCTATGCCCACGGTGAATATTATGCACTCGGTAAAAAAATCGGCACTTTCGGTTTTTCTGTGATGAAGAAAAGCACTAAATCAAGAAAAAGCCGTGATTTCAAGAATCAGAGTAAACAGTAAATAATACCCAAAAAGGAGATTTACCATGGAACAAAGACGTATACTTTTCATCGGCGCCCATCCCGACGATGCCGATATCCTCTGCGGAGGTACGGCAATAAAGCTTTCACAGGCAGGACATCTTGTAAAATTTGTGTCTGTCACCAACGGCGATACGGGTCACCATATACTCTCACGTAAGGAAACCGCCGAAACAAGATATAGAGAGGCACAAGAGGCGGCAAAGGTGTTCGGACTTTGCGAATATCAGATACTCACGCATGACTGCGGTATCGAGCCGACGGTGGATATCCGTAGAGAGGTGTGCAGAATTATCAGAAGCTTTGCTCCCGACATTGTCATTTCCCATAGACTTTGTGACTATCACCCCGACCATAGAGCAACAGCCCAGCTTGTCCAGGACTGCGCCTATGTCTGTATGGTGCCCCACTTCTGTGAGGAAACCCCCACACCCGATAAGACACCCATCTTTGCTTTCAGCTTTGATAAGTTCAAAGAACCCCGCCCCCATAGACCCGATGCGGCAATCGAGATTGACTCGGTTATGAGAAAGAAAATGGAGGCACATAAGCGTCATAATTCACAGTTCTTTGAGTGGCTGCCCTGGATTGGCGGAGATAAGAATTTTGACAGATCCGCACTTGACGAAGAGGGCGAATATAACCACCTTCTCAAATGGGAGGCAAGATTTATTGCCGATAATAACCCCGGTGTGCGTGAAAGACTCATGGAAGTCTACGGAAAAGAAAAGGGCGAGGCGGTAGTTTATGCCGAAACCTTTGAACAGTCGCCCTATTCCCGTACTGTTTCCGTTGATGAGTTTCAGGCAATCCTAGAGGGAAAGATGTAAAAAGACTCAGGGAGGCTGTTGACCTCCCTTTTTTGCTGTCCCCGAAAGCCTTCCCCAAATAATGGGGAAGGTGGGTTGCGTATGAGACTTAATGATTGCAACAACCGCAATTACCCGAATGTGTCGTCGTCGTTGTTGCCGTGCCGAGAACGCTTGTTATTGGCGGAACGGTGTCTGTGCACTGCTCACCGCCTGCAATGCCGGAAGAACGTGCACCTGCAGAGGCAGGGTAGAAGTCGCAGGTGGGGAATGCCATGTTCTTGAAGATTTCGCAGGGGTCGGATGTGGTGTCGGAAAGAACAGAGCTTGCACGTGACGGTATGCAGTATTCTGCTCTGTCGATGAGAAGTGATACGGGTCTTTCAATCTTTATGAGTGAGAAAAGACCGAGAGTTACGTAAAGACACTTTACGCCCATGTCGGAAGGCATGGGAGTGCAGCCGCAGCACTGGCAAAGGTTTTCGGGTATCTGTTCAATGGGACAGCAGCAGGTTCCGCAGTGCCAGTTCTTGTCGGCAAGCTTTACCGAAAGAACAATGGGGGCAGCTACCTCAAGCTGAACCTTGGGTGTGTTGGCAACGCTCTGGGTAAAGGCTTCGGGCGGAAGAGAAGCACAGATGTCGCTTGATATGGTGTTTGATGTGAATGTGCTTACATTGCCGTCACCGCCGTACATGATAACCTGCTTGTCGTATACCGCAATACCGCAGAATTCTCTGGCTCTGCCCATAACGCAGGCTTCAAAGCAAAGACGGAAGTAGTAGCGTACGGAAACGGAATAGTAGCCTTTGTTGAAGGCAACGTCACTAACGTCAATGCTTGCCCAGAGAACCTCGGCACACTTTGAACGGATGTTGGTTGCGTTGTCGATAAGCTCCTGACCTTCGGGACCTAAGTACACTCTTAAATCTTCGATACATTCCTTGTCTTTTGCCGAATCGTAGATTTTGTTTACGTCAATGCAGGTGGACTTGTCACCGTTGCCTGTGGTATTGCCTGTGGTTGTGCCGAGAACGGCATTTGCCGCCGCACTCTGAAGGGAAGTGTTGTTTCCTGTAGTGCCGCAGGAACGGGAATTTGTGCAGGATTTGTCTGACATAGTAAAAACCTCCGGAAAGTTTATTAAAGACACTTTTTTGCTGTCTTCAATGTCATTGTATGCTTGTGGGAGATTTTTGGTTAAAAAATACCGAGGTAAGGGTATTTTGTTTATAAAATGTACCTTTTTTTGCGTTTGTGTATGGTGTATAATGGGGATGAAAAATGCGGAATGCGGAGTGAGTTTGAGAGGGGCAACGGTTGTTGCTAGAGAAAATGGATTTTTATGAGGTGTTAGGCGATGAATCTAAGTTTTAACGAAGATTTGCTTGATAATTATCATTCGGGAACTCAAATAGCAAGGGTTTTGACTGAAAACTGGGTGAGCGAAAATATGTATTGTCCTCGTTGTGGGAATTTACATATCCAGCATTTTCAAAATAATCGACCTGTAGCCGACTTTTTTTGCCCGTTTTGTGAAAATGAATACGAATTAAAAAGCAAGGACGGTGCTTTGGGACGGAAAATAAACGACGGGGCATATAGCACAATGATAGAAAGAATAACGAGCAATAACAATCCTGATTTTTTCTTTATGAGTTATTCAAAAGCACAACGCGTTGTGAAAGATTTTGTTTTTATCCCAAAGCATTTTTTTGTTCCAGAGATTATAGAAAAGCGAAAACCTTTGTCTGCAACTGCTCGTCGTGCCGGCTGGGTAGGGTGCAATATTTTGATTGATAGAATTCCTGAACAGGGAAGAATATCTATAATATCAAATGGAGTAATAGCAGACACAAACGTGGTTGTTAATCAGGTAAATAAGAGCAACACACTTGAAATTCCCGATATTAGCAGAAGAGGGTGGCTTTTTGATATTTTGCATTGTGTAAATAAAATCAAGACCGATGTATTTACTTTAAATGAAGTGTATAAATTTGAAAAAGAATTACATATTAAGCATCCACAAAACAACAACATAAAGCCTAAAATAAGACAGCAATTACAATTCCTGAGAGATAAAGGCTTTATAGAATTCTTGGGAAATGGAAAATACTTTAAGGTAATGTGAGGAATTGCTATGAAAAAGTTTGTTATTGCAATAGAAGAAACAGTTGTAGAGGAATTTGAGGTTATAGCAGAAACCGAGAACGAAGCAAAGGAAATAGCACATAAAAAATACAAGAATAGAGAATTTATGTTGGAACTAGGAGAATGCCAATATGCACAAATGGCGGTTGTAATGCCATATAGAGACAAACTTGAGTGGATTGAAATATAAAAATAATGGCGTGGAAACTGGTCGCCATATATTCCAAGAAATATCATTTTAAGGTATTCGCAGGAAGGTGATTTGGTTCTTTACCAATTTGCTGGTGGCGGAACTACTCTTGTCGAAGCAAAACTTCTAAATCGCGATATAATCGGTGTAGACGTTAATGATATTGCCCTTGAGCGTTGTCGTGAAAAAACAGATTTTGATATAGAGAATGCAAAGGGAAAAGTATATATCAAAAAAGGCGATGCAAGAAACCTTGACTTTGCTCCAAACGAAAGCATTGATTTGATATGTACCCATCCACCGTATGCGGACATAATCAAATATAGTGAAGATATACCCGAAGATTTGTCTTTGCTTAAAGTAAAAGATTTTCTAGAAGAGATGAAAAAGGTAGCTTCTGAAAGCTACCGAGTTCTGAAAAAGGACAAGTTCTGTGCTGTTCTTATGGGTGATACCCGCCAAAAGGGACATATGATTCCTATGTCCTTTGAGGTGATGCGAATATTTGAGGATGCTGGATTCAAACTCAAAGAGCTAATCATAAAAGAACAGCACAATTGTAAAGCGACCGGATATTGGAAAACTAATAGCGTGAAATATAATTTTTTGCTTATAGCACATGAGTATTTATTTGTTTTTAGAAAATAATTTTTAGAAAGAAAGGACCCACCCATATGAAATACCGCCACATTGAAAAACTCGGCATCGACGTCTCAGCCTTCGGACTTGGCTGTATGCGTTTTCCCATGACAAAGGATGAAAACGGCAGGGAGGTTGTCGATGAAAAAATCTCAACCGAAATTATCCGTGCCTGCATAGACGGTGGCGTAAATTACCTCGATACCGCCTACGTATACTCGAATGGTTTAAACGAACACTATGTCGGTCTTGCCCTTCGTGACGGCTACCGTGAAAAGGTGTACCTTGCCACAAAGCTTCCCGTCTGGGACTGCGACGGCAAGGACTATATGTACGAAAAGTTCGAGGAACAGTGCAAGCGTCTCGGTACAGACTACATAGATTTTTACCTTGTGCATTGCCTGACGGGCGAAAAGTGGAGAAAGGTAAAAGACCTTGGCATATGCGAATTTCTCGATGACCTTAAAGCAAAAGGCAGAATCAAGTATGCCTGCTTCTCATTCCATGATAATTACGAGGCTTTTGAAGAAATAGTGACGGGTTACGACTGGGATATGTGCCAGTTGCAGTTCAACTATATGGACATCGAAAATCAGGCAGGTCTCAAGGGTGTTAAGCTTGCAGGAAAGCTTGGTATTCCCGTTGTAATTATGGAAGGTTTGCTTGGCGGAAAGCTCGCCAATGTTCCAAGTGACGTAAAGGAACATTTTAAGGCGGCAAACCCGAATATGACTCCTGTTGAATGGGCGTTTAGATGGCTGTGTAACTTCCCCGAGGTTGCCACTGTCCTTTCGGGCGTATCTACCATGGAGCAGGCACTTGATAACCTTGCAATTTTCGACAGAACGGCTGTCGGAATCATGTCAGAGGCGGAACTTCAGACGGTAGCAGAAGCACGTGAAATATACAGAAAACGCATCAAGGTAGACTGCACAGGCTGTGAGTACTGCATGCCTTGTCCCATGGGAGTTGAGATTCCCAAAATCTTCGCAAAGTGGAACTACTCTTATATGTACGATATCAAAGACGGCAGTTATAAAAAGCTTGTCGAGGAAAACAAGGACGCATCTCAATGTATCGAGTGCCGTGCCTGCATGGATAAGTGCCCTCAGGGTTTTGATATACCCGAAATGCTCAAGAGCGCACATGAACATCTTAACGCATAGTGATTTGATAGAGGAGCAGATTATTTCTGCTCCTTTTTTGCTATTGGTAACATTACTTGTGAAAATAATTTTTCAAAAAACTCTTGCTAAATATAATTATAAGTAGTATAATAATATGAATTACTTTATAGAAACTGGGTGAGTGTAATTATGGCAGAAATAAAAGCCTTCAAGGCACTGCGTTTTACCGAAAGAGCAGGGGACATTTCAAAGAATGTATGCCCGCCTTATGACATTATCAGCGAAGAAGAAAGACTTGACTATATAAAGACAAGCGAAAACAACATTATAAGACTCGAAAAGCCCGTGGGCGATAATGCTTATGAAAATGCAAAGAAGCTTTATCTTGAAATGAGCGACAAGGGCATCATCGACTGTGACGACAAAAAGGGCATTTACGTATACGAAGAAGAGTTCGATGCTCTCGGAAACAGATATAAAATCAAGGGCATATTCGTAAGAGTCCGTCTTGAAGAATTTGACAAGAAGGTTGTGCTTCCTCATGAAGAAACGCTTTCCAAAGCAAAGCAGGACAGATTTGACCTCATGTGCTCCACCTTCTGCAACTTCAGCCCCATCTACTGTATGTACACCGACGAAAAGAGAGAGATTTCCTCACTCGTTGATGTAATGTCAGCGGGTAAGGCAGAAGTTGAATTTACGGCACGTGACGGCGTTATCCAGAGAATCTGGAAGTGCGAGGACGAAAGCGTTACAGACAAGGTTGAGGAGCTTTTTAAGGAAAAACAGCTCTTTATTGCCGACGGCCACCACAGATACGAAACAGGTCTCAGATTCAGAAACCACCTTATTGATAAGGGTGTAATCAAAGACCGTGACCACGACGCAAACTTCATTATGATGTTCCTTATAGACATGGAAAATTCGGGTCTTGTTGTATTCCCCACACACAGAATGGTAACGGGACTTGAGAATTTTGACCTTGACAAGGCACTGAATGGCATGAAGCAGTATTTTGACGTTACAGAGATTGCCGAAGCCGACATAGATGCAAAGCTTTCCGAAAATGCCGACAACAAGGCAAACGTGCTTGCCGCACCCGACGGCAAATTCTATTTGTCTGTTATGAAGGCGGATGCCGAAAAGAAGCTTTCGGAAATGAACCCCGACAAGTCCGATTCCTACAAGGGACTTGACGTTACGGTGCTTCACTCCTTAATCCTTGAAAACGTGCTGGGCATTGACAAGGAAAACATGGCACAGCAGATAAACTTAAAGTATACAAGAGACAAGGACGAAGCAATCGAGGCGGTAAAGTCGGGCAAGGCAAACTGCTCCTTTATCATCAATGCAACAAAGGTTGAGGAAATAAAAGCCGTTGCTCTTGCAAACGAAAAAATGCCTCAGAAGTCTACTTACTTCTATCCCAAACTCATTACGGGTCTTGTGATGAACAGACTTTCCGATAAGGAGATTCTGAGATAACTGCTTTTTGGCTTCCCCTTTTGTAAGGGGGAGCTGTCACCGTAAGGTGACTGAGGAGGTAAAAAAGAGCAGTAAAAAGCCTTCCAACCTCATCCGTCGCTCTGCGACACCTTCCCCACACTTTGGGGAAGGCTTATAAAACCACAGAGGGCAGAAGTATGTCCCTTAACACAAAAAAGAAATCAACCGAAAGGACAAATAAATCATGCCAAAAGAATTACAAAAGAACTACGACCCTTCCACAAGTGAAGAAAAAATATACGAGGCTTGGGAACAAAACGGCACATTCAAGCCCTCTGGCGACAAGAGTAAAGATCCTTATACAATCGTTATTCCTCCGCCAAATGTAACAGGTCAGCTTCACATGGGCCACGCCCTTGACGATACCCTTCAGGATATTCTTATCCGTTATAAGAGAATGAAGGGCTTTGATACTCTTTGGGTTCCCGGTACAGACCATGCGGGTATTGCGACACAGATTAAGGTTGAAGAAAACCTTAGAAAAGAAGAAGGTTTAACACGTTATGACCTCGGACGTGAAAAATTCCTTGAGCGTGTATGGGACTGGAAGAACCAGTACGGCAACAGAATCATTATGCAGCTTAAAAAGCTCGGTTGCTCCTGCGACTGGTCAAAATTACGCTTCACAATGGACGAAGGCTGCTCACGTGCCGTTAAGGAAGTATTTGTAAACCTTTATAACAAGGGACTTATCTATAAGGGCCACAGAATTGCAAACTGGTGTCCTCACTGTCTTACCGCTCTTTCGGATGCCGAGGTTGAAAACCCCGAACAGCAGGGTGCATACTGGCACATCAAGTATAAGGCAGTTGACAGCGACGACTATGTAGTAGTTGCCACAACCCGTCCCGAAACACTTTTCGGCGATACAGCAGTAGCTGTTAACCCCGAGGACAAGAGATATGCACATCTTGTAGGAAAGTGCGTTGTTGTGCCTTTTGTAAACAGAGAAATACCCATTATTACAGACGAATATGCCGACATGGAAAAGGGTACGGGCTGTGTTAAGATTACACCCGCCCACGACCCCAACGACTTCCTTGTAGGACAGAGACATGACCTTGAACAGATTGTCGTTATGAACGACGATGCAACCCTCAACAGCGTTGCAGGAAAGTTCGAAGGCATGGACAGATACGATGCAAGAAAGCAGATTGTCAAAGAACTTGAAGAAATGGGAATTTTAGTTAAGGTTGAACCCACAGTTCACAACGTAGGTGTCTGCTACAGATGCGGCACTACCGTTGAACCCCTCATTTCCGACCAGTGGTTTGTAAAGATGCAGCCCCTTGCTGAGCCTGCCATTGAAGCAGTACGTGACGGCACAATCAAGTTTATTCCCGACAATCAGGCAAAGAAGTACTTTAACTGGATGGAAAACATCCATGACTGGTGTATTTCCCGTCAGCTATGGTGGGGTCACAGAATCCCTGCCTTCTACTGCGACAAGTGCGGTAAGATGATTGTATCTAAGGAAGACGAAAAGATTTGTCCCGACTGCGGAGCAGAGCTTCGTCAGGAAGAGGACGTACTCGATACATGGTTCTCCTCTGCACTCTGGCCCTTCTCAACCCTCGGCTGGCCCGAAGAAACAGAGGATTTAAAGAGATACTATCCCACATCCACCCTTGTTACAGGCTACGATATCATCACATTCTGGGTATCGAGAATGATTTTCTCGGGACTTGAACACACAGGCAAGGCTCCTTTTGAAAATGTACTCATCCACGGTCTTGTACGTGATGAACAGGGCAGAAAGATGTCAAAATCCCTCGGCAACGGTATTGATCCTCTTGAAGTAATAGCACAGTACGGTGCCGATGCTTTGAGATTTACTCTTGTTACGGGTAATGCCCCCGGTAACGACATGAGATTCTCCTCCACCAAGATGGACAACTCTAGAAACTTTGCAAATAAGCTCTGGAATGCTTCACGTTTTGTACTTCTCAATCTCGACGACGATACAAAGCCTGTTATTCCTTCCGAACTTCAGGTAGAAGATAAGTGGATTCTTACCCACTTCAACAATGCAGTAAAGGAAATCACAAATAACCTTGACAAGTTCGAGCTTGGCATTGCGGCTGCAAAGCTCCACGAATTTATCTGGGACGTATTCTGCGACTGGTACATCGAAGTTGTAAAGCCGAGATTGTTTGACAAGGGAAGCGATGACAACAAGAATGCACAGAGCGTGCTTCTCTACGTTCTCACAGGTATTCTCAAGCTTATTCACCCCTTTATGCCTTACATTTCCGAAGAAATCTGGTCAAACATTAACGTATCCGATAAAATGCTCATTGTCAGCGACTATCCCGAATACGACGAAAAGCTCGACTTCGGCAGCGAATGTGCAAACATGGACAGAGTTATTGATGCAATAAAGAACGTAAGAAATACAAGAACAGGTATGAATGTACCTCCCTCAAGAAAGGCAAAGCTCTTTATCGTTTCCGACTACAAGGAATCCTTTAACGAAAAGACAAGCAAGTTCTTTGAAAGACTTGCATCTGCTTCCGAGGTTGAAGTGGTTGACAGCTTTGACGGCGAGGGTGCTGTAAGTATCGTTTCCGACGGTGCAAAGATTTTCATTCCAATGGCTGAAATGGTTGACCTTGACAAGGAACGTGAAAGACTCGAAAAGGAAAAGGCGACTGCACTTTCCGAAATCGACAGAGTAAATAAGAAGCTCGGAAATGCTTCCTTTGTTGATAAAGCTCCTGCGGCAGTAGTTGAAGCTGAAAAGGCAAAGCTTGCAAAGTATACCGAAATGCTTGCAAACGTCGAAGAAATGCTTGCAAATCTTTAATTAAATGAAATTAAATGAAGATGTCCCTTTCGGACATATACAAAAGGGACAGCAATGCTGTCCCTTTGTGCTTACTTTTTCTTTTCGGAAAGAAAAAGATAAGACAAAAAGAAAGAATTTACGGGAAGCTTTTGTATACGAACAAACCGTAGGATTCGCACAAACAGCTTTGATAAAAAGGATTTTTAAAATGAACATAAAATGCTTGCCTCTTTCCTGCAACTGTTATATCGTGTCGGACTGTGACGGCAATGCCGTACTTTTCGACCCCTGCGAAAGAGGAGAAGAAATTTACGCATATATAAAGGAGCAGGGACTTAATCTTTCTGCCGTTATAATCACCCACGCCCATTTTGACCATATCTACGGTCTTGACGGTATCGTGAACTCGGCAAAAGACGACGGAAAAGAAATCCCCGTATATATCCACACTGCCGATGCTCCTGCCATGAGAAGCAGAGAAAAGAATCTGTCATCACCCCTGTTCAGGACGCCGTATGAGTATACAGGTATACTTAATGAGCTTTCCGACGGTGACGTTGTGGCGATTGGAAATCTGAACTTCAGAGTGATGTTGGCATCGGGACATACCGTAGGAAGTGCCTGCTATATAAACGACGAAGAAAAGATAATCTTCGCAGGCGATGTACTCTTTGAAGGCTCAATCGGAAGAACCGATTTCCCCGGCGGTGATATGGGCAAAATGAGAGAGTCTCTGACAAAACTCATGGAGCTTGATGACTCTTTCCGTGTCTATTCTGGACACGGCGAAAGCACCACGATTGGTGATGAAAGAAACTGGAATCCGTATATAGGCGGGTAGCACCCGCTGGCAATTCACGGTATATTTTCGCAATAAATAAACTGTCGGTGTCGCACAACAAACCCCGTTTGACCGCCATAACGAGGGCGGTCAAATTCGGTAAGAGCTTGCACCACACCAAATGTGAGAGGTAAGCCGCCGCGGCGAAGGAGAGAGGTCAGCGCAGACTTTCCGAGACTTCCGTTTTTGCTGATATTGGTGTCGAGCCATCTCTCCTTTTGAGCGGAGAATTTTTGGTACTTTTGTTTCGGGACAAAAGTACGAAAGAAACGACACCGCAGTGTCGAAATTCCCTAAAGAAAGAAAAAACATGAAAAAACTCTACCTTAACGACATAATTCTCAACATCTTAATAATCATTTTTTGCATATCAGTTCCGATATGCCTTTCTGTGTTTGCAAAGGATGATGAAAAAACGGCTGTCATTTCCCATGACGGAAACGAAGAAAGAAGAATAAACCTTTCGGAGGATTTCACCTACTTCACCCACGGTGTTGAAGTGACGGTTGAAGACGGTAAGGCTTATGTCTCAAATTCAAGCTGCCCCGACAGGCTGTGCATGAAAATGAAGGATGCACAAAACGTCGGCGACAGTATAATCTGCGTGCCGAATAAGGTGTCGGTGAGAATTGTCGGAAAGGGAGCTGAAAAGGGGGCAGATGTTGTTGCAGGATAGAAAACAAAAACTTCGCAATATGTCACTTTCGGCACTTTTCCTTGCGGCATCTGTCATAATCTCGATAGTCGAGGGAATAAGCGGTGTCAACGCATTTATTCCTTTGCCGGGGGTAAGGCTGGGCTTTTGCAATGTGGCAATAACGGCTTGCCTGTACCTTGTGTCGGTGCCCCATGCCTTTGCCGTTGCCCTTATAAGACCGCTGTTTCTTTTTGTTTTTTCGGGAAATCCCGTGTCGCTTGCCATGAGCTTTTGCGGAGGACTTGTATCGTTTATGTCACTTGTCGTGACCAAAAAGCTCTACGGCAGAGTGCTTTCCTTTGCAGGTATCTCCTGCATTTCGGCAGTTTTCCACAGCATAGGTCAGATTGCGGCGGCGATGATGATAATGAATGATATTGCACTTATCACCTACCTTCCCGTTTTTGCGGCGGCATCAAGTATTGCAGGCTCTGTCAGCGGAGCTGTTATGAATGCTGTGCTTCCGAGAATTGCCGTTGTAATTAAGAAAGGCGGTGCGATATGAAAAAATCAATATGTTTGATATTTGCTCTGCTTTTGCTTGTCACCTCATGCGGAGAGGTGTACAGGTATACAAGCGACACTTTCTTTGCCATGAATACCGTGGTGAATACAATAGTGTCAGAAGAAATAGGGGAGGACAAGTGGACAGAGGATATACTTTCGGACATAGAAAAAAGAATGTCACGGACTCTCGAGGACAGCGAAATATCCCGTTTGAACTGCGGTGAGGACGTCACACTTTCAGACGACACATATACGGTTTTGGAAAAAGCTTTGCAGATTGCAAAGGACACCGACTACGCCTTCAACCCCTGTATGGGTACTCTTACAGACCTGTGGGACATAACCTCGGGCAAAAACATTGTTCCCTCGGATGAGGACATAAAAGAAGCACTTTCCTTTTGTGATTCTTCGCTGGTAACGGTGGAAAACGGCAAGGTTACACTTCCCGACGGCATGAAAATAGACCTCGGCGGCGTTGCCAAGGGATACGCACTCTATAAAGCCTCGGAATATCTGTCAGAGGAGGCAATGGGAAAGGCAGTGGGTGCTGATTTTTGTATCAGTCTCGGTGGAAATGTCTCTGTTTCAGGCTCATCAAAAAGCAGGAGAGAGGCAGGACAAAAGGGCTGGAACGTAGGCATTACAAATCCCTTTGAAAAAGGCGAAATACTCGGAACTGTGCTTGCCGAATACAGCTATGTGTCTGTGTCGGGTGCATATGAACGTTATTTTGAAAAGGACGGCAGAATCTACCATCACATCTTTGATTCAAAGACGGGCTACCCATCGGAAAGCGGCCTTGCAAGCGTGGCAGTTATCTCGGATGATGGACTCGAAGCCGATGCCTTGTCAACTGCGCTCTTTGTCATGGGAAAGAAAAGGGCAGAGGAGTTTTATTCCGCAGGTCTTTACGACTTTGAAATGATTCTTGTGACAGATGAGGGTGAAATCTTTGTAAGCGAGGGAATCGCAGGAAATTTCACCGTACAGGATGAGGCGAAAAACATAAATACAAAAAATATCGGAATAATAAAAAAATAGGACAGAAGGAGGCAGTTTTATGAAGAAAATACTTTGTTTTGTACTTGCACTTTTATTGCTTATGTTCTGTTCCTGCTCTGTCAAGCAGGACGAGGGCATAACGGGCGACGTCAAGGACTCTGAGAATGCCGAAAGCGTCGACGATGCAGTTGCCGATGACCAAAAGGAAAATGACGAAGTAGAAACGGAAATCACAGACGAAAATAACGCCCCTGAACTTGACGGCGAGATATTTTATGTAGCGAAGACTCTGGCAAATCTCGGCTGTAAAGAGTCGGATGGCGGCGAATATTATGAAGATGCGGTATCTCTTTGCGAGGCTGTAAAAAACGCCGATAGGGAAACCTTTGCACAGTATACCCTTGGCAAGAGTGAGTACTACGGTTTTCTTGACGATGTGAATATTTCCTCCTACACAATCTATCCCTTTGAGTTTACCGATGAGACTATGTCTTCCATGAACGAAAAGGGCATTTATCCTGCGGCAGGCGACAACTATCTTGTGATGTTTGACGTTTCGGAAAGTGCTTGCGATGAGTTCAAGGAGGGAGAAAACTTCTACTGGATAGGTCTTGACATGGAAGATGCCGTCTCGGGAAATAAGCTGTACGGCTTTATGCCCATAGAAAAGGTAAGGGATGGATTGACAGTAAGTTATGACGACGACTATGCCGAACATTTTATAGATGAATTTTCGGCTCTCTATTTCAGAAACGGCAATGTTTCTGTCGGCAGAAACTACCCCGACACATTTGATTTTTCCGACTCCTCCCATCTCATAACCCACCTCATGGCGAGAAGCCCTGTTTACGGTGACCCGCCCTACACCCTCGACGAAGTCAACGAATTTATAACAAGCTCCTTTGACGGTAACGAGGGTCTGAAAATGTCGGAAATGGAACTTTTCTCATGGACTTCCGCAGGCAAGGTGTATGAAAGTGACGACCCTGAGCGTGTTTACGGCTGTTCCTGGGGACACGGAGGCACAAGTGCCGAGCATAGGATTGCGTCGGTTGAAGACGACGGAGGAAGATGCGTTTACACCGTTGAATACTTTGCCGATTACTCGCATGTTGCTCTTGCAAAATGTGCAGATTTCTACTTTGACAAGCTTGAAAACGGACTTTTGAAGCTCACAATGGTCAACATTTACGACGACACAGGCAGAGAAATCGCCATTGTTTCGATTTAAGGGCACGTAAATATGTAATTTTATACAAATTTTCTGAGAAAATCATTATTTGTTTGTGCGAACACTTGAAATGTGGTATTTTTTGATATATAATAAAAGCGTAAGCAAATACAATTCTTGATAAAAAGGAGAAATTTATTATGGCAGAATCAAGATATGTCGGCGGATACCCCGTAATCGGTATCAGACCCTGTATCGACGGCAGACGCGGTCCCATGATGTTAAGAGAAAGCCTTGAACCCACAGTATGGGCAATGGCTGAGGCTGTTAAAAAGCTTTTTGAAGAAAATCTTTACTACTCCAACGGCGAACCCGTTAAGGTAGTTATGGCAGACACATCCATCGGACGTGTTCCGGAAGCGGCGGCTTGTGCAGAAAAGTTCAGAAAGGAAGGCGTAGACATTACTCTTTCCGTTACATCCTGCTGGTGCTACGGCTCGGAAACAATGGATATGGATCCTAATACTATCAAGGGTGTTTGGGGCTTTAACGGTACAGAAAGACCCGGTGCCGTTTACCTTGCGGCAGTTCTTGCAGGTCATGCACAGAAGGGGCTTCCCGCATTCGGTATCTACGGCCACGAAGTTCAGGACGTAAAGGATGTCGGCGAAATCCCCGAAGACGTTAAGGAAAAGCTACTCAGATTCGGTAGAGCTGCTGTTGCAGTTGCTACAATGAGAGGCAAGTCTTACCTCCAGATCGGTTCCCAGTGTATGGGTATTGCAGGCTCAATCATGGATCAGGACTTTGTTGAAAGCTACCTTGGCATGAGAGTTGAGTCTGTTGACGAAGTAGAAGTCCTCAGAAGAATGGAAGAAGGCATCTACGACGAGGCTGAATATCAGAAGGCACTCAAGTGGACACGCGAACACTGCAAGGAAGGCAGAGACGACAACCCCGAAACAACACCCTTCCTCGGCAAGGATCATAAGATTAAGTTCACACAGGAAGAAAAGGATAAGCAGTGGGAATTTACCGTTAAGATGTACTGCATTATCAAGGACCTCATGGCAGGCAACAAGAATCTTCCCGATGCATTCGAGGAAGAAAAGGTTGGCCACAACGCCATTGCAGGCGGCTTCCAGGGTCAGAGACAGTGGACAGACCACTGGCCTAACTGCGACTATCCCGAAGCACTCCTTTCCTCCACATTTGACCACAACGGCGCAAGAGAACCCTACACACTTGCAACAGAAAACGACATTCTCAACGGTATCGGTATGCTCTTTATGAGACTTCTTACTCACAGAGCACAGATTTTCGCCGATGTTCGTACATACTGGTCGGGTGAAGCAACAGAAAGAGTTACAGGCTATAAGCTTGAAGGCAAGGCTAAGGAATCTGACGGTATTATTCACCTTCTCAACTCCGGTGCTGCTTGTCTTGACGCTTGCGGCGAATGTACAGACGAAAACGGCAACGCTACCATGAAGAAGTGGTGGGAAGTTACAGACGAAGACATCAAGAAGATGACAGACGCTACCGTTTGGTGCGAAGCAGGCTTCGACAACTTCAGAGGCGGCGGATTCTCCAGCCACTACACAACAAGAGCCGAAATGCCCTGTACAATGATCAGACTCAACCTCGTTAAGGGTCTCGGTCCCGTTCTTCAGATTGCTGAAGGCTGGACAGTTAAGCTTCCCGACGAAGTTTCCGATACACTTATGGAAAGAACAAATCCCACATGGCCTTGCACATGGTTCGCACCTCGTTGCGACGGCAAGGAAGGCAGCCCCTTCAAGACAGCATACGAAGTTATGCAGAACTGGGGAGCTAACCACGGTGCTATTTCCTACGGACACATCGGTGCAGACCTTATTACCCTCTGCTCCATGCTCAGAATCCCCGTTTGCATGCACAACGTTCCCGAGGACGATATCTACCGTCCCGCTTGCTGGAATGCATTCGGTATGGATAAAGAGGGTCAGGACTACCGCGCTTGCGCAACCTACGGTCCTCTCTACAAGTAATCGTAAACAATCTGAAAGGGTATCGCAAAAGCGATACCCTTTTTTGTCGCTCATTTATCAGAAA
>JAGAUT010000085.1 GCA_017620655.1 Clostridia bacterium
GCCAGCGTTTATCCTGATCCAGGATCAAACTCTCTAAAAAATTATTTCTCTGATACTTGGTATCAGTTAATTACTTCTTAGAGCTTAATCTGTTGCTCTTCTACTTCTTTCCTTGGGTATCACCGTCCGTACTCGGACAGTGTGTACTCTCTTTTAGGAATTGTACGAGTTAATTCTTTGTACTATGTCTTTTGACATATCTCGTCTTTCGTTGTTCAATTTTCAAGGTCCAAGTTCGCTCCCCGCTTCCGCGGACAGCTTTGTTATTATATCACTTCACTTTTACTTTGTCAAGTACTTTTTTCAATTTTTTTGAATTTTTTCTAATTTATTTTTAGAAGTGTTTTTCTACCTTATTTTTTGCTGCAAATGAAATAAAAATTCATTTTACGTTACTTGTTTGTTTTATATTATTCCCATATACTATATATAGATACTAAACAGAATGGAAGATACAATATGAAACTTTTTTCAAACAAGGTATTCGATTCGGAACGTGCTCTGTACGGAATCAGCAATGCCAAAATATCCGCCTGCACCTTTTCAGGTCCGGCAGACGGCGAAAGTGCTCTGAAGGAATGCTCCGATATCATTGTCGACAAATGTCAGTTTCATCTCAGATACCCCTTCTGGCACGACAGTAACTTAGATATCTCTGATTCGGAAATGTACGAGACATGCAGGGCACCATTGTGGTATTCTGAGCATATACATATATGTAACTCAAAAATGCACGGCGTCAAGGCTCTTCGTGAATGCAAAGATGTAAAGCTCGAAAACTGCGACATAATCTCGCCCGAATTCGGATGGTCTGTAAACAGAATTGACGTCAACAATTGCAGCGCTGAGGGTGAATATATGTTTTTGCGTTCAAAGAAGCTCTCGTTCAAAGTTTTCTATATGAAGGGCAAGTATTCCTTTCAGTACATCGAAAACGCCCGTTTTGAAAACTGCAGCTTTGATACAAAGGACGCCTTTTGGCATGCAAAGAATGTATATGTAAAAAACTGCACCGTCAAAGGCGAATACCTTGCATGGTACTGCGAAAACGTCACATTCGAAAACTGCACTATTATCGGCACACAGCCCCTTTGCTACTGCAAAAAACTAAAACTTATAAATTGCGAAATGCACGGAGCTGATTTCGCCTTTGAAAAGAGCGAGGTCAACGCAACCGTCTCAACCCCCGTTATCAGCATCAAAAACCCTCTCAAAGGAAAAATCACAGTCCCCTCAGCGGGTGAAATTATCATGGACGCCCCCTGGGCAAAGGGTAAAATTATTTTATCTGATTAATAACGAAAATTCCCCGATGTCGGTGTTTGACATCGGGGAATAGTTATTTACGCGATTGATATTGTTTGTTTGCAGAAACACTGCCCGCGAATTTTGCCCGCGGGTGCTACCCGCTACTGCTGGAGAAGCTCAAACTTGTAGCCTACGCCCCATACAGTCTTGAGTGTCCACTTATCGGAAACGCCTTCAAGCTTTTCACGAAGTCTCTTTACGTGAACGTCAACGGTTCTGGAGTCGCCGAGATAGTCAAAGCCCCAAACCTTGTCGAGAAGCTGGTCACGTGTGAATACTCTGTTGTAGTTGGATGTGAGGAAGTAGAGAAGCTCAAGTTCCTTGGGAGGAATATCCACTGCCTTGCCTGCAAGCTTGAGTTCATACTTCTGAAGGCTGATTTCAAGGTTATCGAACTTGATAACTTCGCTGTCATCGTTATCATGACCGGAATATCTTCTGAGCACCGCCTTTACACGGGCAGATACTTCCTTCATGTCAAAAGGCTTTGTGATGAAGTCGTCTGCGCCCAGTTCAAGACCGAGTACCTTGTCAAAAACATCGCCCTTAGCTGTAACCATGATGATAGGCTTTGAAGACATTTCGCGGATTTCGCGGCAAACCTGCCAGCCGTCCTTTCTGGGCATCATAATGTCAAGAAGTACAAGATCAGGTTCATAAATTTTGAAAGCAGACAGTGCCTTGATACCGTCATTGGCTGTTACGATTTCATAACCTTCATTTTCAAGATAAAGCTTTAATAAGTCGCAGATATTTGTATCGTCATCTGCAATAAGAATTTTGAGTCCCATTTGTTAAACCTCCTGTAGTTTTATTGTCTAAGTTAAAAAAATATTCAACAAATTATCTCTTTATGTTAATTATATTCCAAAACTAATTGAACTTGTTTAACAAATAATGAACAAAATGGCACTTATCTTTTAACGGACACTGATTTAATCCTGAAAACTGCGTTCCATATAGAAATCCGCCACCAGATCCCCCAGTTCCATGGACTTTGAGGGTTGCTTGTTTGAGGAGTTTCCGACGGCAAAACCGATGGCAGACATAAGTGAATTTATCTTGCCCAGGGACGACGGAAGCTCAGCGGGAACTGAAAGTATCAGTGCCGAGCCGTAAATCGCGGCAACACTTCTTGACGGAAAGCATTTTCCCTTAGCTCCAGTCTCGGCATCAATGTATTCGTCCGCACAAAGCCTGTATGAAAAATACGGTAAATCCTTGTGGCTTACCGATGCAATTATATCGGGAACGACGTCCCCTGCCCTGAAGCCGTCGCATCCCACCGCCACAACAACATCGTTGCAGGCAGACATGTGGCATATTCTGTCTCTTAAAAGCTTTATCTGTTTTGAGGGGGATATACAGGAATAGCATCCCCCTGTCATATATCCGTTTTCAGTAAAGTGCCGCATTAATCTTCCTGCACAGCAAATGGCACCCGACAATTCAAGGGCATTTTCACCCGTACACACAAATCCCACTTTAGGCAAATCTTTCATTACAATTCCTCCCGTGATGTTTATATAAGAATTATAACGAAAGCCGTTTGACAAATACAAGGGAAATAAGTCGATAGAAAAAAAGGACGGCAGAACCGTCCTTTTTTATTCTTCTCCGTTCGAGGCATTGTGATGTTTCTGTTTTTTACAGCACAGGATGCCTATTACAAGTGTTATTACGAATACAACAATCGCGCCCACGGGAGTAAATGCAGCGAGCCACACGGCAACACCTGCAGCTATGAGAACGACAGATATCGCAGAAAGCAAAAGTTTTCCGATAAATCCGCCTATCCATCCGAGAATTGCTCCAACCAAAACAATGAGAGTTCCTGGGATTAATACTATCGATACACCGATCATCGCAAGAGCAACGACGCCGAAAACGCCAGATGAACCGAAAATCAGAGCCAAAGCCAGTGCAATAAGAGAAACAAACGCCAGAACGCAGGGAAGTATGGTTGTCACTGCAAGAAAAATCAGCAGGACTTTGCAAATTTTTGCCATAAAAGCACCTCCTATTTACTTGTGTTCGGGAAAACCTTTTCCCATTCGAGAACATTTCCTTTTAGATCTATTACAAATGCTTCTTTTGAAATCTTCGCAAGGGGCGCGTCGGATACGGAATCGGAATAGAAATTATCAATCACGCCTTCGGGATAGGCTTCATAAAACCGTCTGACCTTTTCTTCGCCGTGGCAGTTTTCACCGTCATATTTACCCGTTTTTTTATCGACCTTACTCGCCATCATTTTTTCTACATTCAGTTTTTGGCAGATACCTTCGAGCAAAAATTCGGGGCTTGCAGAAATCACAACGTCGGTTTCCTTGTGTGTTTTTTTATACCAATCGAAAATTCCGTCGATATTCTTTTCCCAGAATTTTTCAACCGCAGCATCAACATCGGGAATGGCTGTCAGGAAGCGGTAGAATTTTTCTTTACACTGAGTCTTTGTGCCTTTTTTGAAGACATAGTATTTTGCAAAAGCACCTATCATAGACGGGATATGAAGCCATGTCTTTGGATACTTCACAAGGCAGTATTTATAGAATTTTGCGGTGCTGTCACCATGGAATATTGTTTTATCAAAGTCAAAGACGTTCATAGAGGATGAGCTCCTTTTTTCTTTTTCGTTGGTTTTATAGAGTGCTAACGTTATGTAAAGGGAGTTCCGCACTCTGCGGAGTGCGTTTCCCGTCACTTTTCGTGACCGAAAAGTAACCAAAAGGTCCCGCTCAAAAGGAGAGATGGCTCGGTTGAGGTTATTTAGAGTACAAACCTGCTCGCCTTGACCACTGTAAGGGTCAAGGCTCAAATTCTGCCAAACCCACCGCATTTTTCTCAACCTCCGCTGACCTCTCTCCTTCGCCGCGGCGGCTTACCTCTCACATTTGGTGTGGGTTCATGTTTGTGATGAGTTTGACCGCTTGCGTTTATGGCGGTCAAACGGAATTGCACTCGTGCAATTAACACCGATTAATATCCCAAAAGTGTTGGTGCTAAGTTCTTTCTTTTTTGCTTACTTTTTTCTTTTCGGAAAGAAAAAAGTAAGTCAAAATCTCATTGTCAGAGAAATTCTCTTCTTTGCCGCATCGACTTCAAGGACTTTAACCTTGACGATATCACCGACGGAAAGAACTTCGCTGGGGTGTTTGATAAATTTGTTGCAAATCTGCGAGATGTGTACAAGACCGTCCTGATGTACGCCGATGTCAACAAACGCACCAAAGTCGATTACGTTTCTGACTGTACCCATGATTTCCATGCCGGGTGTAAGGTCGGAAATCTCCATGGCGGCACTTCTCATTATAGGTGCAGGCAGGTCGTCTCTGATATCTCTGCCCGGCTTTGCAAGTTCCTTTGCAATATCTATAAGTGTAGGAAGACCGACTGCACATTCTTCTGCCGCCTTTGCCTTGCCGTATTCTTCAAGTCGCTTTTCGATGTCGGCAAATTCCTTCGCCTTTTTGTCATAGCCGAGGATTTCTATAAGTTTCTTTGCCGCATCGTAGCTTTCGGGGTGTACGCCTGTGTTGTCAAAAACATTTTCGCTTTCGGGTACACGTAAAAAGCCTGCGCACTGTTCAAACGCCTTTTTGCCGAGCTTCGGCACTTTAAGAAGCTGTTTTCTGTCGGTATAAGAGCCGTTTTCTTCTCTGTAAGCTACAACATTCTGAGCCGTAGCAGAGTTGAGACCTGCCGCATATGAAAGAAGCGAGGGTGATGCGGTATTTACGTCAATACCAACCGAGTTTACACAGTCTTCTACCACGCCGTTTAAGGTTTCACCCAGCTTTTTCTGCGGCATATCGTGCTGATACTGACCGACACCGATGCTCTTTGGGTCGATTTTTACAAGCTCTGCCATCGGGTCCTGAAGACGTCTTGCGATTGAAACAGCCGATCTTAGTGAAACGTCAAATTCGGGGAATTCCTTAGCCCCCAGTTCGGATGCAGAATATACCGAAGCACCTGCTTCGTTTACAACAATGTACTTTACATTTCCGCCGATTTCAGAAAGAAGCTCTGCAACAAAGTTTTCAGATTCACGGGATGCAGTGCCGTTACCTATGGAAATGTTTTCAATCTTATACTTTGAAATAAGGTTCTTTAAAACCTTCTTTGATTCTTCAATTTTATTATGAGGCGGTGTGGGATAAATTACACCCGTATCAAGCACCTTTCCGTTACCGTCAACAACCGCAAGTTTACAGCCTGTTCTGTAGGCAGGGTCAAAACCGAGTGTAACCTTACCCTTGACAGGCGGCTGCATGATAAGAGGCTTTAAGTTGAGAGCAAAGTTCTTTATCGCACCGTCGGATGCAAAGTCAAAAAGATCATTTCTGATTTCTCTTTCAACCGAGGGGAATATGAGTCTGTCATATGCATCTTCGGCAGTTGCCGCAAGAAGCGAAAATGCCTTGGACTTACCCGTGATAAGACGTGAGCAGATAATCTGAAGTGCATTTTCTCTGTTATATTCGATGCTCACTTTGAGGAATTCTTCGTTTTCACCTCTGTTCATGGCAAGAATCTGATGTCCCTGCACCTTCTTTATGGCAAAAGCGGCTTCGTAATAGTTTCTGTAAACCGAATCCTCTTCCTTTGCACCTCTTGAAATAATAGATCCAAATTCGTTTATTGCCGCTTTGAGCATCTTTCGGATTTCGGCATCGTCCGAAACAATTTCAGCGATAATATCGCAGGCACCTGCAAGAGCATCTTCTGCCGTTTCAACGCCAAGGTCGCCATTTATATATTCTGCCGCAAGCTCCATGGGTTCCGGCATATCGGGACTTTGTGCAAGTAAGATTTCGGCAAGCGGTTCAAGCCCTTTTTCTTTTGCGATTGTAGCTCTTGTTCTTCTCTTTTGCTTATAGGGTCTATATAGGTCTTCAACCTCAGAAAGAGTCTTTGCGTTATCAATGGCAAGGGCAAGTTCTTCTGTGAGTTTCCCCTGATTTTCAATGGAGTTTTTAACTTCTTCCATACGTGCCGAAAGATTCTGAAGATAGGTGAGTCTTTCTTCAAGCGTACGGAGTGTTGTATCGTCCATTGTGCCGTGCATTTCCTTACGGTATCTTGCAATAAACGGGATTGTGTTGCCGTCGGCAAGAAGGTCGATTACATTCTGTATGTGATGCTCGGACTTTCCGAGTTCTTCCGATAAGATTTTTGCAAAACTTTCCATTTGTTTTCTCCTTTTGGCATTATGCTCTATACGGTATTAATTATATCACAAAGTACCGCATACGTCAACTTCAAGATACAAAAAACGCCCGAAAAGTCGGGCGTTTCTTAACTATTTAGTTGTTTTCTTCAAGTGCCATAATCATATCGACACGTCTCTGATGTCTTCCACCTTCAAAGTCTGTTTCAACAAAGGCATCAACCATCATTTTTGCAGTTTCAATACCGATAACCCTTGCACCTAGGCAAAGAATGTTTGCATCGTTGTGCTGACGTGTCAGCTTTGCAGAGTAAACTTCACTGCACGCCGCCGCTCTGACACCTTTCACCTTGTTTGCCGCAAGGCTCATGCCGATACCTGTTCCGCAGATAAGAATACCGAGGCTTGCCTTATCGGCAACAACAGCCTTACCCACCTTTTCTGCATATATGGGATAGTCTACACTTTCAGGTGTATAGGGGCCGAGGTCTTCTACGTTATAGCCCTTATCATTAAGATAGCCGATAATGTCGTTCTTCATGTGAAGTGCCGCATGGTCGCAGCCGATGTATATTGTCTTTGACATAACTCTACTCCTTGCAGTTAATCTTCATCTGTCGGGATGTCGTGATGGTGGTCATGGGCACTGCAGCTCTCACAGCAGCCTGTGCAGATCTTTTCAAGCTCTGTTGTGTCCTTGCCTGTCTTCTTGTAGTAGTCAAGGATTGCCGCCTTTACTGCTTCTTCTGCAAGAACAGAGCAATGTACCTTTGCAGGAGGAAGTCCGTCAAGAGCTTCTACAACTGCCTTATTGGAAAGCTCAAGCGCTTCATCAACGCTCTTGCCTTTGATAAGCTCGGTTGCCATGGAAGATGTTGCAATTGCAGACGCACAGCCGAATGTCTGGAACTTTACGTCAACAATCACATCATTCTCTATCTTCATATAAATCTTCATTATATCGCCGCACTTGGCGTTGCCTACTTCACCAACTGCATCAGCATTTTCAATTTCGCCGACGTTTCTGGGGTTTGTGAAGTGATCCATTACTTTTTCTGAATACATAATACGTTTCCTTTCCTGTTACTTTCTTAAGGAGAAAGTAACCAAAGACCTTTCAAGCCCAGCTCCTTTTCGCCAAACGCAAAAGTCCTTTGTTATATTCTCAATTGGAATTTGTTTTTGTATAGCACTTCTGGCAGTGCTGTTGCTCATTTTGCAAAGACTCCCCGAAATTCTTTCTTTTTTGCTTACTTTTTCTTTTCAGCAAAGAAAAAGTAAGTTAATTCCTACCCAAAGGTGATATTTCACGGAGTCTGTTTACTACCTTTGTTACACACTCAACGATGTAATCAACATCAGCCTGTGTGGTTTCGTGGGAAAGTGTAAGTCTCAAAGAACCGTGTGCTATTTCATGGGGAAGCCCCATAGCAAGAAGCACATGTGAGGGTTCAAGCGACTTTGATGAACTAGCCGAGCCTGTTGATGCACAGATGCCCATCATGTCGAGCATAAGAAGCAGTGATTCGCCTTCGATATATTCAAATGTAAAGCTTGCAGTACCGGGAAGTCTCTTTGTGGGATGACCTGTAAGACGGGAGTTGGGAAGCTCGAGAAGACGTCTGATAAGGTCGTCTCTGAGAACAGCAAGGCGCGCATTATCGTCCTGCATTTCTTCGTTTGCAATTTCGAGTGCCCTTGCCATACCGACAATACCGGGCATATTTTCAGTGCCGCCTCTTTTGCCCTTTTCCTGACCGCCGCCCTCAATAAGAGCCTTACATACAACGCCGCTCTTGATATAAAGACCGCCCACGCCCTTGGGTGCACGGAACTTGTGTCCCGAAAAAGCAAGCATATCAACGCCGAGATCGTGTGCGTTTACGGGAATATGACCTACAGCCTGTACCGCGTCTGTGAAAACAACAACCTTAGGATTCTTTTCCTTTACTCTCTTTGTGATTTCCTTAATAGGCTCAATTGTGCCGACTTCGTTATTTGCCATCATGATTGCAACAAGCGCCGTATCATCTCTCATTGCCGCCACAACATCATCGGGATTTACGGTTGCATTTTCGTCAACACCCACATATGTTACATCAATACCCTTCTTTTCAAGAGCCTTACATGTATGCATTACTGCGTGATGCTCAACCTTTGATGTTATAATATGGCATTTATCTGTCTTATTTCTTTCAAGATAGTTCTGAACTGCACCCTTGATAGCCCAGTTGTCGGACTCAGAACCGCAACCTGTAAAATATATTTCTTTGGCGTCGCATCCGAGAACGGAAGCAACCTTTTCTCTTGCCGAGTCAATATACTGCTTTGCCTCTCTTCCCTTCTGATGAAGGCTGGAGGGGTTGCCCGATACTTCGCCGAGAAGCGGAAGCATTGCCGCAAGCACCTTGGGATGCACCGAGGTTGTCGCCGCATTGTCGGCATATACAAATTTCTTATCGTGATCGTGAGACATTTTTATTCTCTCCTGTATTTTAAACCAATAACATGTTTATATTTATCTATGTCAAGACAAGGTGTTTTTTCGGTTTCGGGAAGTGACACCCCTACTTACGCACCCTGTTCGGATACACAAAGTTATCATAAAAAAGTAAAACGGGAATACTATCCGAGTCTTTCTCGCATAACATTCCCGATGTTCTTTACTTCAAAGCTTAAATCTTCTTTTCGATGAAATCAGCAACGTCAGCAATAGTTTTAAGTGTTACTGCCTCCTCATCCGAAACTGTAATACCGAAGTTTTCTTCAATAGCCATAAGCATTTCAACGATGTCAAGCGAATCAGCACCGAGATCTTCTACGATATTTGTGTCGGGGGAAAGGGTATTTACATCGATTCTAAGCTGCTTTGCAAGCAGGTCCATAATCTTTTCAAGCATGTAAGTCTAACCTCCATTCTCAAACTGTTGTAGTATTATTATAGGCAAATGTCATACATTTACGACATTCCATATCGTTTACCATTATATTCAAAATGAGGTCTCTTGTCAATAGACAATTTATAACATTTACAATTTGCACTTTTCCATGTTTTATTGGATTTCGCACAAAAACTCCGCATCTTGCGATGCGGAGTCTTCAATTATATTAGCTACTTATTCAGCCTTATCAGCCTTGGAAAGCACTACATTTACGATGATACCGAGAATGAGGGCACATGCGATAGATGTAATTGTAACCTTGCCGAAAGAAAGTGTAAGACCGCCGATACCTGCAATGAGGATTGTAGAAGCTACGAAAAGATTTCTGTTTTCGTTAAGATCTACAGGCTGGAGCATCTTAAGACCGGAAACAGCGATGAATCCGTAAAGCGCCATACAAACGCCGCCCATTACGCAGGAAGGAATTGTATTAACAAATGCTACGAAAGGAGAAAGGAAGGAAATGAGAATTGCGAGAACTGCTGCTGTCTGGATTGTGTAAACAGAAGCGTTGCCGGAAATAGCAACACAGCCAACAGATTCGCCGTATGTTGTGTTGGGGCATCCGCCGAAGATTGCACCTGCCATGGAGCCGACACCGTCGCCGAGAAGTGTTCTTGCAAGACCGGGTTCTTCAATAAGGTCCTTTTCGATGATGGAAGAAATGTTCTTGTGGTCAGCTACGTGTTCAGCAAATACAACGAATGCAACGGGAACATATGCAACAGCGATGGAAGCGATGTATGCACCGTCAATAGCTTCAAAACCGCCGAGAGCTTTAAGGAAAGTGAATTCAGGTAATGCAACGAATGTTGAAAGCTTAACGCCGTCAGCAACGAGAGCCTTGAAAGCATCAAAGTTTATAATCTGCATAGCCTCAATACCTGCCGCATTGCCGATAAGTGTAAAGATAACGGAGAGCGCATAGCCTGCAAGAATACCGATGATGAAGGGAATCATCTTAACTGTCTTTTTCCCGAAGGTTGCGCAAAGAGCAACAACTATGAGTGTAACTATACCAACAATTGTTGTGAAATAGGGGCTAGCCGCAGGTACACTGCCTGTACCCTTTGCAAGGTCGCCTACAGCGTTGCCTGCAAGAGAAAGACCGATGATGGCAACTGTCGGACCGATAACAACTGCGGGCATGAGCTTGTTAATCCAGTTTACGCCGACGCACTTAACGATAAGAGCAATAACAACATAAACGAGGCCTGCAAGGATTGCACCGATGATGAGACCGAGGTAACCTAGTTCAACAGTTACAGCACCTGCAAAGGCTGCTGCCATGGAGCCGAGGAACGCGAAGGATGAGCCGAGGAAAACAGGGCTTGAGAACTTAGTGAAAAGTCCGTATACGATTGTACCTACACCTGCACCGAAAAGTGCTGCTGCGGGCTGCATGCCGTTACCGATGATTACGGGAACAACGAGTGTTGCTGTCATAATCGCAAGTAACTGCTGGATTGCAAACACAATGTTTGCACCAAACTTGGGTTTGTCTTTAATGCCGTAAACTAATTTCATATGTAGTTTACCTCCTTTTTATTTATAATACGCCTGCATGACAGGCATTATTATATTCCCGCCGATATGAAAAAAGATGCCCGTAAAAAAGGCATCTTCAAAAGTTTCACATTCTTTCGGGGTTTCGCCGTGAAAAAAGCTCTGCCTTTTTTGAATGGTGTTTCTTCATCCTCGAAGATTATATCACAACTTGTCGTAGTTTGTCAATAGAATTTTCACAATATATTGAGTTTTATCACATGCTCAGGCGTCAAACACAAAAATCCCGACCGCCATAAATTCTAGCGGTCGGGATGTGTACTTGTACAATACTAATCGGGATTGTTTTTTGCATTGCACTTCGGGCAGTATGGTTTGTTTTTTATCCTTAAATACCCCGAAGCTCTTTTCTTCTTGCTTACTTCTTCTTTTTCGTAAAGAAGTATTCTTTTAATTGGTATTTAGCTTTGCATGGCACTTCGGGCAGTACTGTTAGAATTATATCTCAGATTCCCCGAAGTTCTTTTCTTCTTGCTTACTTCTTCTTTTCCGTAAAAGAAGAAGTAAGTTAAAACGGTATACTGTTATTATATCTTGTGGGAAGTCCGCTTTCATAGATATGAGAATCATTTGAAAGTGTCAGCATTTTTGGGAAAACAACATTATCTTTTTCCACGGCAAAGTCGATTACCGTCATGCTTGAATGGCACATTGTAAAGTGGGTAGAATAAATCGGGTAAGGAACATCGAGAAGTGCACTCAAAAATGCGGTGCCGAAGCCTTCGTGGGCAAAGAGTGCAACCCTGTCATTGTTTGGATTTTCTGCAATATAGTAACCCTTTTCCCTGTCGTGTCTGTAGCCGAGAGAAAGCATAAATGCATCCGCTTCCCTCTCGATTCTGAGAGTTCCTTCCTTGATTCTTGTGTTTTTGAATGCCTCATGGTCGTACCAGTTTATGCCCATAGCTCTTAATTCTTGGGACATAAGAAGCTTTTTGATGTGAGTATGCTGATAGCACCAGGTATAGAAGTTTTCGTCGTTGGGCATGGAAAAATCCTGCCATGCATACTGCTCGTTACACCAGTCAAGAATTTCAATTTCCTTCTTTAAAAGCTCTGCTGTGGGTTTGGCAGTAAGCATTGCACGGTTGGAGCTTGATGCATAAATCTTATCAAGTCCGTATCTTGCAAGTCTGTATTTTATCGCCTCTGCCTGCTCAAGTCCGAGTGGTGTTAAGCTGTCGGGGTTATATATGGGGTCTCCGTGTCTTATGTAGAAAAATAACATTTTGTGCCTCCTGTTTTACAAACGCAACAATCCCTCAGTCGCTTTGCGACAGCTCCCTTTACACAAGGGAGCCATATTTACAGACAAGCCCTCCTTGTGTAAAGGAGGGTGTCATCCGCATGGGTGACGGGAGGATTGTAAATTAGAGATAAATTGAGAAATATTTAGGGTCCATGCTGTCAAAGTTTGCGGCGGATGCGTAGTCGCACATGAGATATTCGTATTCCTTTTCATCGGCAACAAGCTTGACTCTCAAAACGCTGAGATTGCCCGAGTTGTTGACAACATAGAATGACGATGTGGAGGTTATGTTCTTTCCATAAAGGGTATCTAAACCAAACATATCCTCTTCCTTTGCACCGAACTTCTTGGTTCGAGCAAGGATTACAGGTCCGCGTCTGAGGACAACCTTTGAACATTTAAGCATACTGTCCTTGTTACATACGCCGACAGGATTGTCCATCCAACGTACAAGGTGGTAGTCACCTTCGGGAATGGGTTCCCACTTTCTTTCGATAACCTCGATACTCATATCGAATCTTACCTTCATAATAGTGGTATCTTCATTAAGCTCAACTTCGTAATAGTCACCGCAGGGAATTTCAATTTCGTCGCCGATGCCAATTCTAATCTTTGTATTCTTGCTCCATTCGGGGATTCTGAGATAAAGCTTCTTGCCCTTTTCGGGGTTACGTACGGAAATACCAACCCAGCCCCAGCCAAAGTAGCCGTCGTGAACCTTGATTTCGGTTTCGCCGAAGTTAGTCTGGCTCTGGATGAACATATTAACATAGTAGCCCTTGTCGTTCTTCATTACACAGCTTTCAGCCGCATTTGTAAAGCCTCGTCCCGCATTATCAAGGCAACAGTGCTGATACTTTGTTTCGCACTGAGGAACAGCAGTCCAATGTCTGCCGGCACCTCTTACAAAGAACGCACCGCTCTTGCCGTCGGCGTAAACACCCGCAATATACGCATTTACAAACGCCTTTTCAAAGGAGCTCATATACTTCATTTCGCCCGTGAGTCTGTAAAGCTCATGGCAGAGTCTCATCCAATGGAGAACATCGCAGATTTCCGTTGCCGCATCTGCATAGTCTGCCGCCTTCTGATATCTTTCGCAGTAGCCTACAGAGCCGAGAATGTTACTTTCATATTTTACAAGAATTTCGTAAAGTGCCTTTGAAGCTTCGAGGAGTTTTTCTTCGCCTGTAAGTCTGTACATTTCAAGAATACCGTCAAAGCAAGAAGTCATTTCATATGCCTTTGGATACCAGCCTTCGGAAAGCGCATACCAATCGTCAACGGATTTGCCCGAAAGTGCGTTATTAAGAAGGTTGGGAGCCTCATTGTCTTCTCTTGACCATTCTTTAACTATATCCTTGCCGAATGTGAAATACTTTTCATCGCCTGTGAGTCTGTAAAGCACAAGCATGGGTTTGAGAATAGAGCTTGAAGGCATACCGTCCATAACGCCGCTGTCTTTGACTCTTTTGCCGTCAGAAACGAATTTTGCAACAATCCAGTCGGCAAGCTTTACCGCACCCTGAAGGATAAACGCATCTTCAAGATACTGTGCCGCTTCAATAAGTGCCCAGAGAGTATACTTCATACCCCAAATGTTCCAGCAGTAGTTTGCACCCCAGCCCATATAAAGTGTTGCTTTTTCTGTATCAACGGGATAAATGTTGTCGCTGTTACGGTATGTAGAAAGATAACCGTCTTCTCTCTGAAGGGACAGCATTTTATAGCAGGAACGTCTTAAGTCCTCTGCAAGTCTTTCGTCCTTTTTATATCTACAGCATCTGACGGCAGAAAGCATAAGCTTTCCCCAGAATTCGCTTCTCCAAAAGCCGAATGTGAAGATATCGTCATACTGTGTCTTGAAAAAGTCCTCAGCTTCTCTGAGAATTTCTTCAATGGCAAACCTACCGCTTACTCTTTCATTTATAAATCTGTCAAATCTTGCGCCAATTTCACCTTCAAGGAAGCAGGAGCCGAGCTCAGGCATTTCCATGAGGTTATTTACCTTATAGTCTACTCTGTAATTCATATTTTTCTCTCCAATCTGTGAAAATTACGATTTGTCATAATTTTACACCCGATATTCGTTTACATATTAAATTATATAATACACAACCATGTTTGTCAACTTCAAAACACGTCATATTTTTCCAAAAAAACCACGTTGTTTGGGGACTTTTCGATGAATATCATTGACTTATACGTGCACAATACTTTTGGGAAGTGAAAAAGCAAATATGCATTTTCAAAAATTCCCACTCATAAAGCCTGAAAGCATGGCTACAATAAAAACAGAGCCGAAAGGAAAGCGAAAAGTTCGCCCGTCGGCTCTCGGTAAGAAGGTTTCTTCTTACATTGATTATCAAAATGTATATCAAGGAGATTTATTATTATGAACAAGTCTAAGATTGTTGTTCCCGAAGCTAAGGAAGCTATGGAAAAGTTTAAGATGGAAGCTGCAAGCGAAGTAGGCGTTAACCTCAAACAGGGTTACAACGGCGACCTCACTTCCAAGCAGGCAGGTTCTGTCGGCGGTCAGATGGTCAAGAAGATGATCGAAGCCTACGAAAACGGCATGAAGTAATCAAAAAACAATAAAAAGGGATGCCTTCCGGCATCCCTTAATCTTTATTTACAATTATCGCAAGGCACGTTATATGCCGCAGCATCATCACCGTTTTTCACAACGATTACGAATTCTGCCTCTCCGCTTTCATTTGCACAAACAAGTGCCTTTACATAATCGGCATAGGTTGTTTGATAATTATTATTTCCGTCAACGGATTTGTCATTATAGCAACGGATATAATTCTTTGCCTCTATGACATCCTCGTAACCAATCTTTTTGATAGTTGACCATTTAAGGAATGAACTTCCAAGAGACGAATACTCCATGATCACAAACGCAGTGTCCTCAGTAACTGTCACAACATTTGACTGCTGCTTGTTTCCGAGAAAATCATTATATGTTGTGCCGCTATAGTTTTCAACGTACTCTGTGGCACAGTTTTTACATTCCAGAGTATTATCCACAGGAACGACTACCATTGCGTTTTCGTTTGCAGATTTTATCCACACACAGCTTGCCAGATTGATACTGCCTACAAGTGCCGAAGTGCTGTCGTCAATCATTTCGTCTTCCGTAATCCTTACAACCGTTCCTTCCTTGAGTGCAGGAGTGCTTGTAAGGTTACTTGCCTTGGCATCAAATTTTACGGAGGGAATGTCTGAAGTTTTAATTCCTGTCAATGGGTTATAAACTTCATAATAGTATCTCCAGTTTTCGTCTGCATCCAGACCCACATCATAGCTTGAAATGATATGGTAAGAGGACACGTCCTCGGGCTGTTTGCCGAATGTAACGTTCCAGCCAACGCAATACTTTGAAACAAGAATTGCATCATCCTCGTCAACATCTCCGTCTGCGTCAACATCCGACGCGTTAAGAAGGATATTCTTTACTGCATATTCCTTACCTGCGGCATACTGCTTGATTATAAGCACGTCCGCAAGGCTTATTGCACCGTCATTGTTTGCATCGCCGAGGATATAGTCATTGACAACAACCGTACCGTCAAAGGATGCTGCATCATATGTGCTGTCATCTGCCTTCAGTATATTATCGGCACTTACGGAAACATAATACTTGCCCTCTGCCGCCTCTTCTCTGACACGGAACGTAAGTTTAATAACATCACCGTCATAGGAGAATGCTTCCTGCGTACCATCGCCCTTGTAATTAAGAACGACTTTTGCTTCGGGCTCGCCAAGGCTGCTCTTAAGCTCGTCTATATGTCCGCAAAGGAATTCGGTGTCCTTCCAATCAAGCACTGTATTGTCAAATGAAATGTTGATAACAGCTTCCTTGATATCGACGAAATCTTCCACGCTGATTATAACATCAACATCATCGCCGCGTCTTACGACGTCTGAGCTTGCTCTGACAGCAGATGCCACAACCTTATATTCATATGTTACAACTTCACTGTCATACATACCGTCAATCACGGCAATTGCCTTGAGTGTAAGGCTCTGGGTAAGTGCGATTGGGGCTTTATATTCTCTGCCGTTTGTCATTGAGGGAGTTGTGCCGTCAAGAGTATAATAGATGGCAGCACCGCCTGTGGGGCTTGAAAGGGAAATCCGTGTTCCTTTGAGCACGGATCCAGACTCAACATTTGCTATGGGCTTCTCTGCCGTTTCCCAATCGGGCATTACTACAGTAATATCCTTTTCCTTGGTCTTATTGCCGTACTGTGCGGTTACTGTAATTCTTGTTTTACCTGCACTCTTGGGAACAACTGTTGCTTCAACCCATCTGTATCCGTCTTCATCAATATATTCATTGTAAACAAGGTCGAGCACTTCAGGCTTTGCCACTGTCCATGTAACAACATCAGTACAGCCTGTAGGCTTGATTTGTGCCGAGAGAACAACAGGCGTTCCTCTATATTTCGCTGTATCGGCGGAGGACTTGAGAACAATGTCAGTTGCCTTCTTTATTACGGTAACTTCAATGCTGTCGGTAAGTCCTGCCCTTGATGTTGCAGTAACTATTGCCTTACCGCTTGCAATACCCTTGATTTCTGCCTTGCCGTTGCCGTTATCCGTAACGGCAACGATTGTTTCGTCCGAGCTCTTCCATGTAACAACATCTGTTGTAAGACCGATTCTCGGGGTTGTTGTTACAGCAAGCTCAACCGTTCCATTTACCGTGATTACAGCGCTTTCTTCCTCGAAAGCCATGGTTTCAAGATCAACTCTCAAACCCGCTTTAAAGGAATTATTGAATGTGGTGAGTGCCTTTGTGAGTGCTGTTATCTCATCTTCGTAATCATCATCGGAATATCCGGCACTACCGTAAGAAGAAAGTGCTGTCTTTGCGGTATTGATTGCTGTGCCGAATGTGCGGACAGCGTCGGATGTTGTCCAAGTTTCATCGGGATAAACATCCTTGCCGTTTGTGCTGATATTCTTATCTTCAGAGAGTCTTTCGTTACATGCTTCGATAAGCTCGTAAAGCTCAAGTGCCGAGCCTTTATAGTCGGGTCTTGTTGTTGTTACAACATATACGTCCTTTGATACCACCGAGTTCTTACTGCTTACTGTAAGATATGTACTTCCTGCGGACGGTTTGAAAGTGGATTCCACAAAGCGTCCACCGTAATTATAAGTATATGTATCGTCGATTTCATCGCCGTACTGGTCAAAGGTCTTTGCGTAAACTGTTACAGAAGGATAATTCCCTGCAGTACCGATAACGCTTATTTCGCTGATACTTTCTGTGCAATCCTTGTCTGCATACACTTCAATGCGGTCATACACGGGAGTCTCTCTGACAATCTGAACATAGACAGTCTCTGTTGTGCCGCCTGCTGCCGCAACAACGGTGAATGCCTGTTCCTTGGCTGTCTTTCCGATTGTAATTGTATTTCCGTCAATGGAAATATCCTCGCTGTTATTGAGAAGAGAAAGTTCGACCTGTTCATTGGTTACCGAAGGATATCCAAAACTGTCAAGAACCTCTGTTTCAACTTCTATCACATAATCGAAGGAATGAACACCTGCCACGGTGTACCGCTGATTCACTCCGCTGATTACTATATTTGCACAGTTGGATGCACCCTCTGCAGAAAGGTAGCCTGCAAGATAAGGCTCCGCGAGGTCTGTACCGCCGACGATCAGGGTTGCATCATAATATCCGTTGGGAACAAAGGGACCAAAGGTAACTGTTCCGTCATAATTCGAAGTGCTCTGCTCAAAGTAGAGGATATCACTGTCGTCGGAATTATTATAAGCTTCAACATAATTTGTCTGGTCATATGTGCCCTTCAGAACAAACATTATATATTCGCTGTTTGGTGTCATATCAAGCGAAACCTCATACATTCCGTCGTCATCGGGCAGGAAGGTTGCCGCCGAAGTGCCTATGGCAAGAATGCACATAAGTGCCGCCAATACACAGAAAATCAATGAAATCCTTTTTTTCATAATTTTTGTAACCTCTCTGAGAATAGCATTTTAACGGGTACAATTTCCCATTTACATTTAATCGATGATATTATAACATAAAAAAAGCTCCGTGTCAACATTCGCAGACGACCTTTTTTTACCATTCGTGTTGAGGATTTCTCACAATTGACAGGTGTTTTTCACCTTCTGATCAAAAAAAGAACACGGCTCTTGCCGTGTCCCTCGAGTGTTATGGTGTATTTGCCTTATGCTTCCTCTTCGTCAACCGCTACTGTTTCGGTTTCGATTTCGGGCTCGCATTCAAACGTTTCATCCTCATCCTCAAAGGAAAGGGTGATATCTTCATCGGTGGCTTCGTCGATCATTTCGTCATCGATACCTTCGATGCAAAGAGAAATTCTGAGCTTTTTGAGCATAACTGCAATAAGTGCAAAGATTGCTGTTGCAGTAACAACCGCACCTATAATGTAATAAAACTTTTTCATGGAAAATCCCCCTATCTATGCTGAAAATATTTATAAATTTATATTTCTATTTGTATTATAACACATTTTATCGGGAATGTGTTACGAAAAATAGAATTTTTGAGATTTTTTTCAAACATGGATGAAAACGCAAAAGAGCGTTGCCAAAGCAACGCTCTTTCTGTTAAGCATTTTTTATTTTTTATAAAAACAAAATTACTTAAGTTCAACGCTTGCGCCTGCAGCAACGAGCTGTTCCTTAATCTTTTCAGCTTCGTCCTTGGAAACGCCTTCCTTAAGTGTCTTGGGAGCGCCTTCAACGAGGTCCTTAGCTTCCTTGAGGCCGAGACCTGTGATTTCTCTAACTACCTTGATAACGCCGAGCTTAGAGTCGCCAGCGGAAGCAAGAACTACGTCAAATTCTGTCTTTTCTTCAGCTGCAGCTGCACCAGCGTCTGCTGCTACTGCGCCTGCTACTGCTACGGGAGCAGCGGATACGCCGAATTCTTCTTCGAGAGCCTTTACGAGGTCTGCGAGTTCGAGGATTGTAAGACCCTTGATTTCTTCAAGAATCTGCATTGTCTTTTCTGTTGCCATTGTGAGTTACCTCCAATTATTCGTTAAATTTAATATTGTCACGGTCCTTCAAAGGCTGACCGCACGCCTTGGAAAAAGCAGATAATAATTATTCTGCTGCAGCTTCTTCTGCAGGTGCTTCCGCAGGAGCTTCGCCGCTCTTGTCGATAATAGCCTGGAGTGCGTAAGCGAGGCCGTAGAGAGGACCCTGGATGCTTCCGAGTACCTTTCCGATAAGAACTTCCTTAGAAGGAATCTTAGCGAGGGCTTCAACTTCAGATGCTTCAATAACAGCACCGTCCATCATACCGACTTTAACCTTGAATGTTTCATTTGCTTCAGCGAACTTGCAGAGAACCTTTGCGGGTGCAAGGGGATCTTCGTTGCTGAAAGCAAAAGCTGTCATACCTTCAAGATAAGGTTCGAAACCGCTGATACCTGCGATGTCTGCTGCCTTCTTGATGTATGTGTTCTTAATAACAGTGTAGTCAACGCCTGCCTTACGGAGTTCAGCTCTGAGGGCTGTATCCTTATCAACAGTGATGCCGCAATAGTCAACGATAACGCCGGACTTTGCATTCTTCATCTTTTCAGCAAGCTCTGCTACTAACTGCTGCTTCTGTTCAAGAATCTTTGCGCTTGGCATATGTTTCACCTCCCAAAAATAAAAAATGCCCTTTTCGACCATAGAAAAAGGACAATGTAGGGAGAATATAAATACAAAATATCACTATTCTCATTAAATTACATCTTCCTCGACAGGCGAACCGTTGCCAACGGCTCATTATAGTCTCTGACGGCACTTCTGCGCCGTCCGACCACCTGTTTTCTTCGGTCAACATGAGCATATTACCACAAACAATTACGTTTGTCAATACTTTTTTGAAATATTTTTATTTTAATGTTTTCCGACATTCAGTGCGAAGTGAGGGCGGATAAGATTGCTTCGCATACCTCATTCTCGGTTAATTCATCCGTATAAATTACTTTTTCAAATTCACTCAAATCAGCATTATATGCGTTCAGACACCTTTCCGTCTGCTGAAATGCCCACGAACCAGCCTCATCACCACGCTTTGACAGTCGTTCATGCACAGTTTCTTCACTTGCAAGAAGGCAAAAATGATATGTTTCATCAATGCTTTCAAAGCCACTTTTGATATGTGAAAAACACTCATGGTTGCATATTGTCATAGGCACAATTAAGGTTTTGTGGTATGTATTTACCAATTTTTCTGCAACAGTTACAGTTAATTCCTTCCACAGAATCAAATCCTGAAAATCATCCGTTTTTTCTTTGGGAAGCTTGACTTCGTCGGTGATTATATTCCGAAGCATGAATCCAACTTCTTCGGGGTCGTAAATCATTGAGTTTTTTAGTTTTTGATGCAGAAGTTCGGCAACCGTCGTTTTGCCCACACCGAAGGGACCGTTTATCATTATTATCATAATTAAAACCCTTTTTACAATTCCACTTTCATATACCCACAAGTAAACGGAAAGAAATCAAAATTTTCTGTACCTGTATGAATAAATCCGAAAGACTCATACCAACTGCGAAGCACAATATTTTCCTCAACAATACCAATTTTCATTTGAGTACAACCCATTTTCCGAGCCTCATCAAAAGCGTGAAGTAACAGTGTTTTGCCTATACCATTATGTCGGTATTCCGGCAAAACAGCAAGGTTATTTAATTCGCATACGCCGTTTTTGGGCAAGGTAAGAGAATAATATCCCACAAATTTGTCACCGTCAAAGTATGCGAACATAGGTCTTTTTTCATTTGCAAACTGCCACAAAAGCCGTTCTTCACTCATGGCAAAGGCGGTAAATCTCGGTGCGTTTTCGGGCGTAAAGCCAAACTCGTCTGCAACTGTCTGGAAGGCACGCTTTATTACAGAGACACATTCGGGGATGTGGTTTTGTTGAATTGTCATGATACGTTTTTTCAAAACAAATGTCAACGCATCAAACCGTTCACCGTCAACCTCACGAATACCGACTTTTCTTCCTACAATGTCAAAGCCGAGCTTTTCAGCACACTTTATCATACGAGTATTTCCTGACCATGTTTGCGTATAAATCCCGTTAATTCCGTTATTTGCAAGATAATCTATATACGCCAAGAGTGCCTTTGTGCCGACACCGTTGCCCCACACTGTCTTTTCGCAAATATCAATACCGATTGCAAGGCGTGGTTCGGCGTTTTCACTTGCTTTGTCTGCAGATATTCTGTTATATTCGTTATCAATATAATAAGCATTTACCCAGCCGATATGATGTCCGTCATATTCAATTTCAAATCTTCGGCGAAGCGTGCTTTGGGAAAGATTCTCTACAGATTTGTAAAAGGCTGCCCAATGCTCTCTTTCGTCAGCTTCATTTGTTTCGACTTTTTCCCACGGAGCATCCCATTTGCACCATTCGGTTTGGGTTGTAAACCAGCGGACATAATCTTCAATATCGGCTTTAACCATGTCACGCAGGATTATGTTTTTATGTTCAATTATCATTTGTTTTCCTCTCAAAAACCATTCTCAGTTCCGTTTGTTCAGTCCCAATCAAGACTTTCTTTTCTGCACCATCAAATCTGAATCCGTATCTTTCGTAAAAACGTATAGCCTTATCGTTTCCTTTGAGCACCCAAAGGGCGATTTTATTATAATCAGACATCCTCTTTACCGCTTCATTCATAAGACCAAAGCCTATCTTTTTTCCGTGGTATTCTTCAAGGACATACAGACCTTGTATTTCGCCCATATCTGTGTCCTTTTCATCACGGTATGCACCAAAGCCGACAAATCCTATAACGGTTCCGTTTTCAACAGCAACCAAGGAATTATCCTTTTGAAATGAAGCAATTTTCTCACACTTTTCAAGGGACATTGTGTTCAAATAACTGTCATCGATAAGTCCCGTGTAAGTTTCTTGCCAAGATTTGTAAAGGACATAGCCCATGCCGTTTACTTCAGCTTGGGTTGTAACTGGTTTTATCATAAAATCACCTGCAATCATATACATAGTTCAAAAGATTTTCCGCCTGCGACACGCAAATAAATCCGCATTTTTCAAAAAACTTGATTGAATCAGTATTGTCCGTTGCTATGGAAACTTCAATTCTATCAAACGTACAAGGCAAAACACCGCTTTTAATATCTCTTATCGCCGCTGTTCCATAGCCTTTGTTCTGATGTTCGGGGAAAATCAAAATACTTAAATATAAAGTATTTCCGTCAAACTCGGTGTGAACAGTTCCGACTAAAGTGTTTTCGCTGTAAATTTTGTAGTATGAAATCTTTTCCTCAGTAGTAATATAATTCCAATAGTTGTCGCTGATGCTGATAAACTTTGATATTTCCGGAAGTGAGTGCACAGAGGCAAGATGTGGGATATCAGTATCCTTTGTATCTTTAATCTCAATATATTTCATTTTCTTTCACCATTTCAATTATACCACCACCCCCTCACCCTGTCAATCAACTCATAGTTTACACAAACCCCTTTACTTTTTCACAATAATAATGTAAGATATTTCTTGGAATTTACATAAGGAGGGGAAGTATGTTCAAAAGAAACGAAAAGAACGGCGTTTGTTTTTACACAAGTCCCACACTTGAAAAGTACGGCATAGTCCACGGCTTTTTTACCCGACACGGCGGTGTAAGCGGCGGCGATTTTGATTCCCTCAACGTAAGTACGGCAAGAAAAGACAGAAGCGGAAGCCTTGACAATCAAAAAAACGTACTCGAAAACTACCGTATTGCCCTCTCGGCTCTCGGCACTGTTCCCGAAAAAGCAGTCGGTGCAAAGCAGGTGCATGAAAACACGGTTTTAAGGGTGACAGACGAAGATTGTGCAAGAGGCATAAACCCGAGTCTTGCCGAATTATCCGGCTGTGACGGGTTGTTTCTTGACGGCTCGGCAAGAAAAATCGATGCTCTTTGCGTCAAGACCGCCGACTGTGTACCCATACTGCTTTCATCAAAAGACGGAAAGGAAGTTTCTGCCGTTCATGCAGGCTGGCGCGGAACTGTCGCCGACATTGTAACAAAAGCGGCGGAAAGATTCACCTGTAAAAAAGAGGACATACTCTGTGCGATAGGACCTTGTATCGGCGTTTGCTGTTACGAGGTAGGCGAAGAAGTATATGAAGCTGTAAAAAGGTTATTTGCTTTCAAGGGCATTGAGGACAGGACAGACAGCATGTTCAGAAATGTCTGCTCCTGCTCGGCAAATACCAAGAAAAAAGCCAATCTTTCAGAGATAAACAGACAGCTTCTTATTAACTTCGGCATACCCGAAGAAAACATTGATGTGTCGGAAATCTGCACGGCATGCCACGAGGATGAATTTTTCTCCCACAGAGCAAGCGGCGGATTTTCGGGGACTTTTCCATCAATCATCAAGCAGAATTCTAATTAAACGGCTCCCTTGTGCAAAGGGAGCTGGCAGCGTTAGCTGACTGAGGGATTGTCGCCAAACTTCAAATTACAATCCCTCCGATTTTCGTCACGAATTATGTGACGAAAACCACCTCCCTTTACACAAGGGAGGCTTACAAGATAAACTCAAAAGGATATTTCAATGAAAGACATATACAACAAAGCATATCTTGAAATAACAAATGTATGTAACCTTTCCTGCTCATTCTGCAAGGGAACCGACAGGGACAAATGCTTTATGTCGGAGGAAAATTTCACGGTTGCCGCAAAGAAGCTGAGACAGGTTACATCCTATATATATTTCCACATTCTCGGCGAGCCGACATTACATCCGAACCTCGAAAGGTTCCTTGACATTTGCCATGAGCTTGATTTCAAGGTTATCATAACCACCAACGGCACACTTCTGTCAAAGGTCGGGGATTTTTTGCTTGACTCCCCCATCCTGCACAAGGTAAACATATCCTTGCACGCATTGGAAGCAAACGAAAGGCTTTCCTTTGACGAATATCTTGACGGCTGTGCCGACTTTGCAAGGAAAATGTCGGAAAAAGGTAAAATATGCGTGCTTCGACTTTGGAACGGAGATTCTGACGGGAAGTACGGCAGCGGAAAGCTGAATGACGGTATAATGTCACGGTTGGAAAACAGCTTTGACAGGGCATTGTGGAAGCAAAACACAAAAGGCTTTCGGTTGTCGGACAAGCTGTTTCTGGAATTTGCAGAACGGTTTGAGTGGCGTGAAAATGATGATGACGAACAGGTGCGTTGCTACGGTCTTCGTGACCAGATAGGCGTGCTTGTTGATGGCAGGATTGTCCCTTGCTGTATTGACTGCGACGGTGCAATAACTCTCGGCAACATTTTCACGGACGATATAATAAATGTAATAAACTCCCCTCTTGCTGTGGAAATGGCAGAGGGTTTCAGAAACGGAAAGGCCGTACATCCATACTGTAAAAAATGCGGGTTTGTAAGAACCCGACTGTGACAAGAATCGAAATTGCGTATAAGCCGTTCTAATAAAGGTGCTAAATTAAAAGGTCTTTGCTTACTTTCTCCTTAAGAAAGTAAGGACAATCCCTCCGAGTTTTGCCAAGCAAAACCCACCTCCCTTTACACAAGGGAGGCATAGTTTCGAAAAAGCCCGCCTTGTGCAAAGGAGGGTGTCAGTCGAAGACTGACGGGAGGATTGTAAAAATATAAGAAAGGCGTAAACATATGAACATTATAAATTCAATCTACATATTACTTGCAGGCATATTCTGGGGAAGCATGGGACTTTTTGTCCATGTGCTTACAGACACATTCGGATTTTCTTCAATACAGGGTGCTGTACTCAGAATCACAAGCTGTGCTTTGATTCTCTTTGTTTTTCTACTTGTATACAACAAAAAACTTTTAAAAATCAGCGTACGTGACATTCCGATACTTGCCCTGAACGGTCTTATAAGCGTGTTGCTTATGACGGTATTTTACTTCAGTTCCATAAGCAGCGACACGTCCATGTCAATTTCCGCCGTACTTCTTTATACGGCACCGTTTATAGTAATGTTTCTTTCGTGTATTTTCTTTAAGGAAAAGATTACATTTCAAAAGATAGTTGCGCTTATTATTGCCTTTGCCGGCTGCTGTCTTGTATCACTCACAGAACCCGGATATTCTACGCCTTCGGGCATCATTCTCGCTCTTTTGTCGGCGGTTGCATATGCCCTTTACAGCATATTCGGAAGCATGGCTCTTAAAAGGAATCTTGAGCCTTTTACGGTTACTTTTTACTCTTTCTTGTTTGCATCTTTGGGCTGTATCGTCATCTTCTTTGTTACAGATATGCCGAAAAAGATATCCGGAGTTGAAAACCTGCCTGTGTTTGCCCTTGCCGTTTTTGCAACGGGTCTTATTACGGCAGTCCTTCCCTTCGTACTTTACACAAAAGGTCTTTCGGGAACAAGCCCGGCAAAAGCATCCATAATGGCATACATAGAGCCCATTTCTGCCTGCGTCTTCGGCTATTTCAGAGGTGAAAGCATGACTGCACTTATGATTTTGGGCATTTGTCTGACACTTGCTTCAATTGTATTCCTCAACATAAAAATACCGCATCTTTCGGGTAAGGACAAGCAATGAAAAAGTTACTTATAAGCGCCTGTCTGTACGGCAAGAAGTGCAGATATGACGGTGGGGACAATCTCATAGCGGAGCTTGATTTGTTAAGGGATAAATGCACTCTTATTCCGGTGTGTCCCGAGGTTTCGGGAGGTCTTGAAACACCGAGAAATCCGTCGGAAATTGTGGGCGACAGGGTTGTTATGAATGACGGAACGGATGTTACCGCAGAATATACAAAAGGCGCCGAAATTGCCCTTGGCACAGCTATTGAAAACGGCTGTGAAGTTGCACTCATGAAAGCAAAAAGTCCGTCATGCGGATGCGGCAGGATCTATGACGGTACATTTTCAAGAACACTTACCGACGGCGACGGAATTACGGTCAGATTATTAAAGGAAAACGGAATTAAAGTATTTAACGAAACGCAGATAAAAGAGCTTCTCGAATATATTTCGGAGGAATAAAATGGTAAATTCATCACTTATTTACATAAAAAAAGACGGCAAGTATCTAATGCTTCACCGTGTCAAGAAAAAGAACGATATGAACCGCGACAAATGGATTGGAATCGGCGGAAAATTCGAGCACGGAGAAAGTCCCGAGGATTGTGTGAGACGTGAAACAACAGAAGAAGTGGGACTTGTTTTAGGCAAAGTCGAATACAGAGGAATTATCACCTTTGTGCTGGGTGATGAAACAGAGTATATGCACCTATTCACATCAAGCGACTTTTCGGGAAATCTCAAGGAAGTATGCGACGAAGGCAACCCCGAGTGGGTAGACATAAAAGAGGTTTACAATCTTCCCATTTGGGAGGGCGACAAGATTTTCTTAGAGCTCATTGAAAGCAACGACACGCCGTTTTTCTCGTTGAAATTGGTATATGAAAACGATGTTCTGGTTGAGCACATTTTATATTGACAAACAAAAAGCCTTGCAGGATTTTACTCGTGCAAGGTTTTATTTTTGTTATTGAGCTTTGAAATGTGTGCCGACATCTTTACCCTCAAGCAAATCATAAAGCTTTTCGGGCTTATTGCCGATGGTGACATACATATCAATGCCACGGTCTGTTACATACTTTGCCGCTTCAAGCTTTGTTGCCATGCCGCCGGTACCGCGGTTTGAGCCTGCGCCGTTGGCAAGGGATATGATGCTATCGTCTATCTTTTCGACCTTATGTATAAGCTTTGCATTTGGATTTGTTCTGGGGTTATCGTCGTAAAGTCCCTCGATATCAGACATGATTATGAGCTTATCTGCCTCAACAAGTCCTGCAACTATTGCCGACAAAGTATCATTGTCACCAAACACCTTCTTAGGCGATTCAATCTGATGGTGGCTTACCGAGTCGTTTTCATTTACTATCGGGATAATGCCGTTCTCAAGCAGTGCCGAAAAGGTGTTTTTGAGATTATTTCTTCTATAATCCGATTCTATATCTTCCTCGGTAAGAAGAATCTGAGCTACCATGTTACCGTATTCCGAAAAGAGCTTATCGTACATATGCATAAGCTCACACTGACCGACAGCCGCCGCAGCCTGCTTCATTTTCATATCTTTAGGTCGCTCGTTAAGTCTCATTTTATTGACACCTACCGAAATTGCACCCGACGAAACGAGTACAACCTCGAACCCTGAATTTCTCAGATCCGAAAGCACCTGACAGAGTTTATCAAGCGTCTTTATATCCACCGAGCCGTTTTCATGTGTGAGCGTCGATGTGCCGACTTTTACTACTATTTTTTGCATTTTTATTCCCTACTTTCTTGGAAGAAAGTAGGCAAAGAACTTTTCATTTGGCTACTTTCTACAATTGGTTTAGCCGTTATATTATTTTCTCGATTGGTGTTTCATTTTGATGCCGATAAGGCAGGCATCAAAATGAGTGCTGAAAAATCACTCATTCATTAACTTCGGATGTAATAAAAATATTTGATTTGGGTATCCAAATTCTACTATCAGTTTATTCTCAACAAAACCGAATTTCTTATATAGTGCTCTTGGTGCAATCCCTTTTTCGTCTTCTTCTCGGAAAGTTGATACAGATATATCTTTCGTTCTGTCAAGATACTCCAATGACTTTCTAAGCAAGCACGAAGCAACGCCCTGTCTTCTGCATTCGGGTGAAACACCCAAACAACAAATCATATTATGACCACGTGAAAATAAAAGCACTCCAATAATTTGCTCATTATCATCCTTTGCACACAATGCCTGTGATTTGCCCATGAAACGCAAAACCGTGTTACGATGCTCTGCAATTTTTTCGTTCGTCTCTAAGCCGGGGAAGTTCCAACTGATTTTTTCAACAAGACTCATCCAGTTATCAATATCATCAATTTTACCAAATTGAATCATCATAGTAGCTTTCTCCGAATTCAAATTTATCTGTTTCGACAGTTTTTAACGTCATTCATATAAAGGGATATATAGTTTCGTTTAAAGGCTCCCTCCGAGAGCGCGACGCGTCAATAAAACAACCCTGTGTGGTTGTTTTTAGCCAAAGCGGATTGTAAGCTGTGCTTGCAATCAGAGCAAAAGCTGTCAGCCTATGCTGACTGAGGGAGAGTGCGTATAATCAGTGCTTTTGCAGAACCAAATGCAACGCAGGCTCCTTCCGTCATTTTCTTCGAAAATGCCACCTCCCTCTCGGAGGGAGGCTTTTATGTGCTCTAAGTTCTTGTTTGACCCGTTCCAAGCACCACATACTTAGTTGTCGTAAGCGCCTCAAGTCCCATGGGGCCACGTGCGTGCATCTTCTGTGTGGAAATACCGATTTCCGCACCGAGACCGAATTCTTCGCCGTCTGTAAATCTTGTTGAAGCATTGACATACACCGCCGCCGAGTCGATTTTTGTTGTGAAATAGTCGGCGTTTGCCTTGTTTTCGGTTACTATTGCTTCGCTATGCTTTGTGGAATGCTCATTGATATGCGTAACCGCTTCGAACACGTCTTTTACAACCTTAACGGAAAGGATATAGTCGTTATACTCAGTGTAAAAATCTTCTTCTGTTGCCGCTGTTATGTCGGGAAGAATCTTCAAGGTCTTTTCACAGCCCCTAAGTTCCACATTCTTTTCCTTCATCCTTTCCTGCATCATGGGAAGGAACTTTTCTGCTATCTTTTCATGCACAAGAAGGTTCTCTGCACTGTTACAAACACTCGGTCTCTGCGCCCTTGCGTTGAAGGCAATTTCATTTGCCATGTCGAGATTTGCAGATTCATCAACATACACGTGGCAGTTGCCTGCACCCGTTTCAATTACGGGTACTGTCGCATTTTCAACAACCGACTGTATAAGACCCTTACCCCCTCTCGGGATAAGCACGTCAATCTTGCCGTTTGCCGTCATAAGTGCCTTTGCGGAATCACGGGAGGTGTCGGAAAGTACATTTACGCAGTTTTCGTCAAAGCCGCACTCTTTAAGTGCACGTCTTATGGAGTCGCAGAAAGCAAGATTTGAATTTATTGCCTCTTTGCCGCCTCGAAGTACGCAGACATTGCCGCTTTTCAGGCAGAGACATGCCGCGTCCACCGTAACATTGGGTCGGGATTCATAGATAATTCCCACAACGCCGAGAGGTACGGATACCTTTCTTATTTCAAGTCCGTTGGGTCGGATATTCGTTTCTGCCTTTCCTATCGGGTCGGGCAAAGCTATAACCTTGCCGATAGCGTTTATTATTGCATTTATCTTGCTTTCCGAAAGGCTGAGTCTGTCAATCATTGACTCTGACATACCGTTTGCCCTTGCATTATTTATATCCTCGGCATTGGCATCGAGGATTTTTTTCATGTCCTCACCTATCGTCTTTGCAACTTTGGAGAGGATGTTGTTCTTTTCGTTTTCCGATGCCGAAGAAAGTTGAAATGACGCCTTTTTTGCACCGTCAAACACAACATCTAAATTACTCATTTATATCACCTGTTATAAGCTTATAAAGCTCATCTGTATTATCTATATAAAAGTCGGGAATTGTGTCCTTAAATCCGTCTTTTCCGTGAAATCCCCACGTTACGCCTGCACAGGGAATACCTGCATTGTGTGCCGTTGTCACATCCACGTGTGAATCCCCCACATACAAGAGGTTTTCGTGTTTTTCACCCATATATTCAAGTGCCTTGTCAACGCACTCACGCTTAGGTTTTACCGGCTTATCTCCGCCCGTTCCCGAAATGTAGGAAAATGTGCCCTCGCCGAAGAAAATGTCGCACAGCATCTTGACGTGTCTTTCGGGTTTGTTGGACACGACGGAAAGGGTATATCCCTCGTCTTTCAGCCGCTTTACAAGCTCGACTATACCGTCGTATGCTTTCGTTTCGGTGCATACGTTTTTGTCATAATTGGAAAGATATATTTCGAGAGTTTCTCTTACCGTTTTTTCGTCTTTTTTGCCCTCGGGCAAGGCTCTTTCTATGAGTTTGTATGCACCGTCATTGATAAAGGTGCGTGTTTCCTCATAGGTATGCTCGGGATAGCCGAGGGACTTCATTGTAAGGTTTATATTGTGCTTTATGTCGCCGATAGTATCGAGAAGCGTACCGTCAAGGTCGAACATAATACACTTGAATTTTTTGGACATTTTTCGCCTTTCTTATTAAAGCTCATCAATGGATTTTTCGTAGCTTTCGGCAACGTTCTGCATAAACCACTTGACCTCGGGAACCTTTTCGCCAAGCTCAGACACAATCTTCTGTGAGGATTCAAGTGCCTTTTTGAATTCGTTATTGCCGTTTCTGTATTCTTCAACACACTTGAGATATGCACACAGCTTATCCGCCGCCTTGACTATGGTCTTTGCATCCCCGTCAAGCTCCTCAAAAAGAAGAACGTCGGAAAAGCTCTCCTTCAGCTCATCGGGAAGCTTTGAAAGGGCGTTGTCAAGAGCGTTTCTCTCGAGAGATTTATAGCTGTCGCGTATGGATTCGTTGAAGTACTTTACAGGTGTCGGAAGGTCTCCTGTAAAAATCTCGCTCATATCGTGATATAGGGCGTATACCGCAATTTTGTTTTCGTCATAATTTTTGCCGAAATACTTATTGCCCACCAATGCCAGAGCATGGGAAAGCATGGCGCATTCGGCGGAATGCTCGGTGAGGTTTTCATTCCTCAGATTTCTCATGAGACCCCAGCGGTTTATATATTTCATTCTTGAAGCAAGTGCAAAAAAAGAATAAGCCATTGTAACCTCCCGCTTGATTTTTTGATAAAGCTATTTTAACACAAACGACATACAAAATCAATACCTATAATAATTATTATATAAACTAAAATAATGTGTTAATTTAGATTGAAACTTATTTACTTGACGGCGTGTTTGGTGTATAATAACATGAATTAATTTGATTATAAGGAGAAGTATTACGATATGAAAAAGACACTTTGTGCAATTCTTGCAGTTGCCGTTATCGGCACGGGACTTGTTTCCTGCACAAGAAAGGCAGAGGAAGGCTACAAAACGGTAGAAAGCAAAACCTGCAACTACACATTTGACTGCCCTGAAAGCTGGACTGTTTCCTACACCGACGGCATGCTCTCGGCATACAATCCCGACGACCTTTCAAAGGCAAATGTAACGGCATTTTCTTTCAGCCACGGGCTTGAAGAAACGCCCTCGGCTATCGGATACTGGGAAACATATAAAAAGCAGCTTGAAGATACCTTCAAGAATGTTACGCAGAACAAGGCGGAAGAAATTGAGCTTGGCGGACAGAAGGTGGCTCATGCCGACTACACCGTAACCATCGGAAACGAAAGCTTTGACTGCGAAACAATCCTCGCAATATACGACAGCGATGTATACACCCTCACCCTCACCCAGGGAGCAAAAGAAAATTACGACAGCGAAAACTACAACGACCATTCTGACGAATTCGCAGAAATCATCAAAACTTTCAGAATCAAGTAATTTTTAAGAGGTAATATAAATGTCACTTATCACAAAAATATTCGGCACCTCCAGCGAGAGGGCTGTTAAAAAGCTGTTACCCATTATTGACAGCATAGAGGCTCTTGATGAGAAGTTCTCGGCAATGAGCGAACAGGAACTCAAGGGCATGACGGCGGTTTTAAAGGAACGTCTTGCCGGCGGCGAAACACTCGACGACATTCTTCCCGAAGCCTTTGCAACGGTGAGAGAAGCAGCATGGCGAGTTCTCGGCATGAAGCATTTCCGCGTTCAGCTTATAGGCGGTCTTGTTATACATCAGGGCAGAATTGCCGAAATGAAAACAGGTGAAGGTAAAACCCTCATGGCGACCCTTCCTGCATATCTTAACGCCCTTACCGGCCACGGCGTTCACATCGTTACTGTAAACGACTATCTTGCACGCCGAGACAGTGAATGGATGGGCAAGGTCTACACCTATCTGGGTCTCACTGTCGGCCTTATTGTCCACGGGCTGAATCAGGTCGAAAGACAGGCGGCATACAACGCCGACATCACCTACGGTACAAACAACGAATACGGCTTTGACTATCTCCGTGACAACATGGCAACAAACAAAGAACAACTTTGCCAGAGAGGCCACGCCTTTGCCATCGTAGACGAGGTTGACTCGATTCTTATCGACGAAGCCAGAACGCCCCTTATCATTTCGGGACAGGGCGAAGAGTCCAGCGAAATGTACAAGACGGCAGATAAGTTTGCAAAGACGCTCACAGCTCATGTCATAAAAGAGCTTGACAACAAGGAAGACCACGACACAATCTCGGGCGACTACATCGTTGACGAAAAGAAGAAGACGGTTGTTCTCACAAGCGAAGGTATAAGAAAGGCGGAAAAGTATTTCGGCATCGAAAACCTTTCGGACGCCGACAACATCACCCTTTCAAATCACATAAATCTTGCAATCCGTGCAATCGGCAGTATGAAGAATGATGTCGACTACATTGTAAAGGACGGCGAGGTTATTATCGTCGACACCTTTACGGGACGTACCATGCCCGGCAGACGTTTCTCAAACGGTCTTCATCAGGCAATTGAAGCAAAAGAAGGTGTGCAGATAAAGAGCGAGTCAAAGACTCTTGCCACCATCACCTTCCAGAACTTCTTCAGACTTTACAAGAAGCTTTCGGGTATGACGGGTACCGCCCTTACCGAAGAAACGGAATTCCGTGAAATATACGCTCTTGACGTTGTGGAAATCCCCACCAACCGTCCCATGATCAGAAAAGACGGCTCGGATGTTGTTTACAGAACCGTCAGAGGCAAATACAAGGCAATTGTTGAGCAGATAAGAGAATGCCACGAAAAGGGACAGCCTGTTCTTGTGGGTACTGTTTCTATCGAAAAGAGTGAGCTTCTTTCCGATATTCTGAAGAAAAACGGCATTCCCCACACGGTACTCAACGCAAAGTATCACGAAAAGGAAGCCGAAATCGTAGCACAGGCAGGTAAACTCGGTGCCGTTACCATATCCACCAACATGGCAGGCAGAGGTACCGACATCATGCTCGGCGGTAATGCGGAATACCTTGCAAAGAACGAAATGAAAAAGCTCGGCTACGATGCCGAACAGATAAGCGTATCCACCAGCTATTTTGATACAGAAGACGAGGAAATCTTAAATCTCAGAAAGGTTTATGCAGACCTCTATGCGAAGTACAAGGAAGAAATTGCACCTGAAGCAAAAAAGGTCGCAGAGGTGGGCGGTCTTTACATCCTCGGTACAGAAAGACATGAATCCAGACGTATAGACAACCAGCTCAGAGGACGTGCCGGACGTCAGGGCGACCCCGGTGCTTCAAAGTTCTTCCTCTCGCTTCAGGACGACCTGCTTCGTCTCTTCGGCAGCGAAAGAATCGAAGGCATGGTTGAAAGACTCGGTCTTGACGAGGACACACCCATCGACGCGGCAATTCTTTCAAACACCATCGAAAATGCTCAGAAGCGTCTTGAAGAAACAAACTTCCAGAGACGTCAGAACGTGCTTATGTACGATGATGTTATGAACAAGCAGAGAGAAATCATGTACAAGCAGAGAAGCGAAGTACTTGAGGGAGCAGACATCAAGGAAAAGATTTCTGCCATGATTGACGACTATGTTGAGTCGGCATGCAGTACATTCCTCGTGGGCGACAGCATTGAGGAATGGAATCTCGACGGCCTCAGAGGTTACTTCTACGGCATTCTCACAACAGACGAAGACTTCAGATATACCGAAAAGGATGTAAATAAGGTGAGTCCCGAAAGCATACTCGAAGATTTACTCGAAAGAGCAAGAAGCAAGTATGCCGAAAAGGAAGAGCTCTTCCCCGAAGGAGCACTTCGTGAAATCGAAAGAATCGTACTTCTCAGAAACGTTGACAGACATTGGATTGACCATATTGATGCCATGGATGACCTTGAAGACGGAATAGGTCTTCGTGCTTACGGTCAGCAGGACCCCTTCAAGGAATACAGACTTATTGCAGGCGACATGTTTGACGAAATGACAAGCAGCATCAAGGAGCAGACGGCAAAAACTCTCCTTACGGTTATGCCTGCAAACGTCATAAGACGTGCAGAGGCTCCCAAGGCAACAAGCGAGGGACAGAAAAAGATGCCCTCGGAAACTGCCGCCCCCACGGGACGTGAAAATGTTTACGGCAGTGCAGCAAAGCCCGACAAGCAGAATGCCGAGCCTTATGTCAAGCCAAAGAGCGAGCAGGTGGGCAGAAACGATCCCTGTCCCTGCGGCAGCGGACTCAAGTACAAAAAGTGCTGCATGTTAAAGAACGAAAATTCATCCGGACAGTAAAGGCGGAAAACAATGGGATTCGGACTAATATTCTCAGGGTGGTCGACGTTATTCTTTTTCAAGTTGATCCCGCCCGTCAACATCATCGGTTGTCTTCTCATGATGCGGGGGCTTGACAGGCTCTCGGGTTACGGAGACAATTTCAAAAAAGCAAAAAATTCAAGCATCGCTTTTCTCGCTTATTTTGTAATCTACTGTGTTCTGTGGCTTGTCGGTATACTCGGAATATTTGATTACACCAAAGTTTTCGCCCTTGTATACGCCGACCAGATAATCTACCGCACAATTCTTGTGCTTCTTTCGGTGTTTCTCTACAGAGCCCTCGGGGATATTTCACGCGAAGTCGGATTTGAAAAGGGTGTAAAAAGAGAAAAGACCTGCACCTCCCTTGTAATTGTTTTTGTGATTTTCCTCGCAGCACAGCTTGTGATGTCGTTTATCGGCATAGGCAAATATGAGGCATATCTCAATCTTGCGCTGTCAGCATTTGAGCTTATATGGCTTATTTCAAGTGCAGTATACATCTATTCCTGCTACATGATGATTGCAACGCAGGAAATCATTGACGAGGAAAACAAAAAAATGAAGGAATACGACATGAAGTATTCCTTCCGCACACCCAAGAAAAAATAAATCCTTTGGAGGATATTACAATGTTAAAGCAAGGACTTATCGGCAAAGAACAGGTTATTGTAAGCCACAGCAACTGCGCCCTTACCATGGGCAGCGGCTCGCTTGAGGTTTATTCGACGCCTTCCATGGTGGCACTTATGGAATGTGCCGCCGCAAACAGCGTAAAGGCACACCTTGAACCCGGCAAAACAACCGTCGGTGTTTCAATTGAGGTAAAGCATGTGTCCGCGACCCCTCTCGGAATGACCGTTTCATGCGAGAGCGAGCTTTTGGAGGTTGACGGAAAGAGACTCGTTTTCAAGATTACGGCTTCCGACAAGTGCGGAATTATCGGCACAGCAAAACACGAAAGAATGATTGTTGACTCAAAGCGTTTTATGGAAAAGGCACAGAGCAAAAAGGAAATCAAAGCATGAGTAAGCTGACAAGAAATCAAAAAAAAGAAGCAAAGAGAGAACGACTCTATGCCATGAGCGAGTCTCAAAGAAAAAAATACCGTCTAAAAAAGGCATGTATTATATTGGTGACGGTTCTCGCAATACTTGCGCTTGTCTATCTTGCGGCAAAGCTTGTATCCGACGCAGTTGTTACAGAGGAGCCGTTTATTGCACAGATTGAAGAGGTTTATCCTACATACACCCCCTTCCCTGCAGAATGGAATGCCGACCTTTCAAAAGACGAGGACTATCTCGCGCTGAACACAAAAATAATGTACGGCATCGGCGAATCCGGAAGTCTGTATTCACTCGAAGATTTCTACACATCCTATATGCATGAGGGACAAGAGTTTTTCAGCGAATACTTCCGCATTCTGCGTGAGGGCGACTATGAAAAATACCCCTATCTGTTTACCGACAGCTACAAGAAGGCTGACGCGTCAAAGAGATTTGAAAAGAACGTAGAAAAGCAGTTTCCTCCCCAGCGTGTTTACGACATAACCGTAAGGGAGCTTGGAAGATTCAACGATGAAGAAAAGGGCGTCATTCACGGCATTTATCTCGTTGATTACAAGATAAACAGAAACAGCAATCTTTTCAGAAACGACATCGGCAGAAACAGCGATCTCGATATCGAAACAAGCCGTCCCCTTTACTTCCACCTCATTACAAAGAACGATGAAACATTAATCAGCAACATGTACACCGAAACCACCATGAAGGCATATGCTATGGGCACTGCTTTATCGGAGGAATAACATGAGACGTTATCTCGGACTCATTATGGCGGGACTTATGTTTTTTGCCCTGCCAAACTTCAACCTGCTTGATATAATGCCCGACTTTGTTGGTGCAATTCTTATCATGATCGGGCTTTCAAAAATGTATATGTACGACGGGAATTTCGAGGATGCAAGAAAGAGTGCAAAGTTCCTTTTATGGATTTCGCTTCTGAGACTTGTGCTGTGCGTGTGGGCAACCTCGGGCGGAAGACGGGACTATCTTGTTCCCTTTACGTTTATCATATGCGTGCTTGAGGCAATATACATGATTTCGCTTTTCAAGGGATTATATCTCGGGCTTGAATACACACTCATGCGTGCAGACAGCGAAAGGCTCGTAAAAAAGACAAACGAAGCCTTTACCCTGTCGTTCATCTTTGTAATTGTCTCAAGAGTGCTTGAATTTGCACCGCAGATTTGCGAAATATACCGTCAGGATGCAGAGCTTGACCTGTCAGCAGGTGCTTCCTTTAAAATGTCCATGGCTCAGATGGCAATGTATGTTACGGGAGTATGTCTTATATGCGGACTCATTCTCGGCATCATCTATCTTTTCGTTACGGCTGACACATGGATAAGAGTTATTGCCGACAAAAACTATGCCCCCTTTCTCAAGGGCAAATACAGCGGATATCTTGAAAACAGCAGAGAAGAATTTATGGCAGGCAGAATTTCGACGGTTTATTTTCTTCTCACCCTGTCCTTCATATTTTTCTTTGACTTCTACATCGACGGCATAAACCTTATTCCCACCGGCATAGGCATACTGCTCATGGGTGCGGCGAGTCTTTACCTTTCAAAGCTTTTGGGGAAAGGCACGGCAAAAACAGTTCTTCTTTCCCTTTTTGCACTTGTAAGTTCGTGTTTGTCTTATCTTTTCATGAACAGAGTCCATCTCGGAATAAACTACCTCTGTTCGTTTGAAACCTACAACTACAGAGAGTTCGCACTTCTTGAAAGTACAAGGTCTGTATATTATGCAGCACTTCTTTCGGGACTTGAATTTATTCTCTGCACCATTTTGCTTGTCTTTACGGTATCGGAAATAACAAGGCTTTTCGCTCTTGAAAAAAGAAGCGTTGCAATTCCCATGCTGAAGCTTCTGTGTGTGCCGTCGGTTATGACATTTTTATGTTCATCTGTGCTGAAGGTATTAAGAACGGTTGAAGGTCATCTTGCAACAAACACCACCGTTTTGGAATACATTCAGAACAAAGCGAGAATTACAAATCAGAAGGACTATCTTGAGTATATGCAGAATCCTCTCATAGCTCAGTATGAAAAAATAAGCTCGGCAACGTATTTCCTTTCCTTTGCGGTAGTAGTGCTTGTACTTGTCTGCGTGCTTTATGCCATAAGGATAAGACGTTTTACCGAGGGAGATTACGAAAAAAAGTGATGAATTATGGAAATTAAAAGTTTCGGTGTCGGAGACACACTCAATATGAAAAAGAATCACGCCTGCGACAAAAACGCAAAGCAGCTGCTTGTGTTAATGAGCGGCAGTGACGTAAAAGTGAAATGCAAATCGTGCGGACGGGAAATGATTGTTCCCCGTGTCAAGCTCGAGAAAAGTATAAAAAATGTTACCCGAAAGGAAAATTAAACCTCTATGTTTGAAAACTTAATGGAAGCCGAAAAGCATTTTGAAGAAATAAATGAAATGCTTATGGACCCCGAGGTTATCTCGGACAACGAAAAGTACAAAAACCTCATGAAAGAGCACAAAAATCTATCTCCCATTATTGAAAAGTACAGAGAGTACAAGACTGTACAGAACAATCTTGAGGGTGCAAAGCAGCTTATCGACGAAAGCTCGGGTGACCCCGAAATGAGAGAAATGGCTGAAGAAGAATACAAGGAATGCAAAGAAGCCATTGAAACAATTACGGATGAACTCAAGATTCTCCTTCTTCCCAAGGACGAAGATGACGACAAGAACGTAATTATCGAAATCAGAGCCGGAACAGGCGGTGAAGAAGCAGCCCTCTTTGCCCACAGCGTATACAGAATGTACTCCATGTACGCAGACCGCAAGGGCTACAAGATCGAAGTTATGAACATCAACGAAACAGAGCTTGGCGGTGTAAAGGAAATTTCCTTTATGGTTGAAGGTAACGGTGCATTCGCAAGGTTCAAGTTTGAAAGCGGTGTTCACAGAGTTCAGCGTGTTCCCGAAACAGAAACTCAGGGACGTGTTCATACATCGGCTATCACCGTTGCCGTTCTTCCCGAAGCTGAAGAAGTTGAAATTGACATTAACCCTGCCGACCTTGAAATCGACACCTTCCGAAGCGGCGGTGCAGGAGGTCAGCACGTAAACAAGACAGACTCTGCTATCCGTATTACACATAAGCCTACGGGTGTTGTTGTCGAATGTCAGGATGAGCGAAGCCAGTTTAAAAACCGTGACAAGGCTATGAAGATGCTCAGAACCAAGCTTCTCGATGCAGAAAGAGAAAAGCAGAGAGCCGAGATTTCCTCCGAGCGTAAGAGCCAGGTAGGTTCAGGTGACAGAAGCGAAAGAATCAGAACCTACAACTATCCTCAGAGCCGTCTTACCGACCACAGAATCGGTCTTACACTTTACAGTCTCGAGCAGATTCTCGACGGCGACCTTGACGGCGTAATCGACGCACTTATAACAGCTGACAGAGCAGAAAAGCTCCAGAACAGCCAGTTCAATTAATCATGATATTAGACGAAACAAAGATATTGAAAGTCAGTCCCGACCTTTCGGGTGAGGGTGACGTTGAAAAGCTGCAATTTGCTGCAGAGATTATCAAAAAAGGCGGTCTTGTTGCCTTCCCCACCGAAACGGTTTACGGGCTGGGTGCAAATGCCCTTGACGAAAAAGCCGTTGCATCAATCTTTACGGCAAAAGGCAGGGCACAGGACAACCCTCTTATCGTCCACGTTGCAGACAGAGGGGACATAGACAAATACGCCTTTGCAGACGGAAACGGAAAGGCTGACATTTTACGCAAACAAATGCCTGCTCCTCTGACGGTTATTTTGCCTAAAAGAGACATTATCCCCTTTACGGTAACCGCAGGACTTGGCAACGTTGCAATGCGTGTTCCTCAGAATGTAGTGGCAAGAAAGCTCATCGAGCTTTCAGGTCTTCCTATTTCTGCACCAAGTGCAAATCTTTCGGGAAAGCCAAGCCCCACAAAGGCATGGCATGTCATTGCCGACATGAACGGCAGAGCCGATGTAATAATTGACGGCGGTGACTGTGCGGTAGGTCTTGAATCGACGGTTATTTCCCTTTGTTATGATATACCGAGGCTTCTTCGCCCGGGCGGATTTACATACGAAAAGTTATGTGAGCTTCTCGGCAAGGTTGAAATTTCGGATGCTGTTCTTGAGCAGTTAAAGGAAGGTCAGAAGCCCGAGTCGCCCGGCATGAAATACAAGCACTATGCGCCCGAGACGAGCGTTATTCTTGTCAAGGGAAGTATGTTTAAGGTTCGTGAGTTTCTTTCGGGAAAATGCGAGGACGAAAAATGCGGTATAATATGCTTTGACGAGGACACCGACGCAAGATGTGACAGAATCCTTGTCATGGGAAGCAGAAAGAATGAACAGGAATACGCAGAAAAGATGTTTGACGCTCTACGTTCTACCGACCTGCTTTCGGGGATTGATACGGTATATGCCGTTCTTCCCGAAACAACCGACGGCATTTCGCTTGCTATCTACAACAGAATGTTGAGAGCTGCGGCGTTCAACATAATCGAGCTTTAAAACAAATCGGAAAGGGGTATTTTCTTGCTTGTACTCGGACTTACGGGACAAAGCGGTGCGGGAAAGGGAGAATTTTCGCGCATATTCGCTACATACGACGGCATTGTTTGTCTTGACACCGACAAAACTGCAAGAGAGGTTGTCGAAAAAGGCGAGCCTTGCTTAGATGAGCTCATCGGATTTTTCGGCAATGAAATACTCGAGGATGACGGAAGTCTCAACCGTAAAAAGCTTGCAGAGCTTGCCTTCTCCGACAAGGAAAAACTCCAAAAGCTCAACGGCATTACCCATTTTCATATAATGAAGAAAATCGAAAAATGGCTCTGTGACGTAAAAAAAGACGGTGCAAAGCTTGCCGTCATTGACGCCCCTCTGCTCTTTGAAAGCGGTGCAAACGCTCTTTGCGATATAACCCTCGCCATTACGGCACCATATGCTTCACGTCTTAAGCGTATAATCAAGCGCGACGGCATTGACAAAAAAAGTGCAAAACTGCGCCTTGACTCCCAGCCCAAAGACGAGTTTTTCAAAGAAAGGTGCGACTACATAATTGCCAACAACGGAAGTCTCACCACCCTCCATGCAAAAGCGAAACGCTTTATTTCAGACATTCTGTCAAAACTATAAATCCGAAAGGTCACAACATGAAAAAAACACTAACTATAATAGGTCTTCTCATTGCTTCGGCTCTTATTGCTTTTTTCTGGACTAAGATTGATACGGCAATTGAGAAGAAAAGCCACCCGATTGAATATCTTGAAATTGTCGAGAAACAGGCGGATGCACGTTCCGTACCCAAGGAGCTTATACTCGCCGTAATCAAAACAGAAAGCAAATACAAGAGTGATGCAGTATCCTCGGCAGGTGCCGTGGGACTTATGCAGATAACCCCCGAAACATTCAAGTGGCTGTGTGAAAAGAACGAGGACAAAGCAAACGATCCCAACCTTCTTTACACACCCGAAATAAACATTACCTACGGTGTATATTACCTTGATATGCTCTATTCCGAGTTCGGTTCATGGGAATCGGCGCTTGCGGCATACAACGCAGGCCCCACAAGAGTCCGTGAATGGATAAAGAATCCCGACTATTCAAGCGACGGTGTTCTCACCTATATTCCCTACAAGGAGACAAGAGAGTACTTAGAAAAGGTAATGAAGGCGAAAGACAAATACACCGAGCTTTATTTTGAAAATAACAAATTTTAATATACAACCAAAAAGGAGATTTTTACCATGGCTACAAAGAAAAAGGATCAGGCTCCCGAAAAGTCCAAGGGCGAGCTTTTAAAGGAAAGCCTCTGCATGACAAAGAAGTATTCCTACGATATCATGACAGAAGAACAGGTCAAGGAATGCTACGACTACTGCGAAGGCTACAAGGAATTCCTTGACAAGGCAAAAACAGAAAGAGAAAGCGTAACATACGCTGTTGAATATCTTGAAAGAAACGGCTTCAAGCCCTTTGAATACGGCAAGAAGTACAAGAAGGGCGACAAGTTCTACCTCAACAACAGAGGCAAGGCAATCTACATTGTTGTTGTCGGCAAGAAGAACTTTGAAGAGGGCGTTCACATTGCAGCGGCTCACGTTGACACATCCAGAATCGACCTTAAGCAAAATCCTCTTTATGAAGACAACAATCTTGCCTTCTTCAAGACACACTACTACGGCGGTATCAAGAAGTATCAGTGGGTAACACTTCCCCTTGCACTTCACGGCGTTGTTATGAAGGCAGACGGTACAAAGGTTGAAGTCTGCATAGGCGAAGACGAAAGCGATCCCATCTTCTACATCACAGACCTTCTTCCCCACCTTGGCAAGGATCAGGCAGGCAAGCCTCTTTACAATGCGTTCTCGGGTGAAGACCTCAACATCCTTTGCGGCAGCCGTCCCTTTGATGATGAAAAGGTAGGCGAAAAGATTAAGCTCAACGTCCTCGCACTTCTCAACGAAAAGTACGGCATTGTTGAAGAAGACTTCCTTTCCAGCGAACTCACACTCGTTCCCGCTTCAAAGGCAAGAGATGTCGGCTTTGACAGAAGCCTTATCGGTGCATACGGTCACGACGACAGAGTTTGTGCATATCCCATTCTCACAGCTATTGCAGATGTTGCAGGCAAGAACGAACACACATCCGTTACAATCTTTGCAGACAAGGAAGAAACAGGCTCTGATACAAACACAGGTATGACATCCTTTGCATTTGAAGACATGCTCAAGGAAATGTGCATAAATGCAGGTCAGAATCCGAGAAAGATGTTTGCAAACTCGGTATGTCTCTCTGCCGACGTAAATGCAGGCTTTGACCCCAACTTTGCAGGTGTTTACGAAGCAAGAAACTCTGCATTTCTTAACAAGGGCGTATGCGTAACAAAGTTCACAGGCGGCGGCGGTAAGGGCGGCACAAATGATGCTCATGCAGAGTTTGTAAGCTACGTAAGAAACCTCTTTAACGACGCAGGCGTTATCTGGCAGATGGGTGAACTCGGCAAGGTTGACCAGGGCGGCGGCGGAACCGTTGCAAAGATTCTTGCAAAGCTCAACATCGACGTTATTGACGTTGGTGTTCCCGTTCTCTCCATGCACGCTCCCGTTGAAGTTGTGGCTAAAACCGACATCTGGTCTTCCTACAACGCATTCGTTGCGTTCTTCAAAGACTAGCGGAGAGCCTCCGCGGGCAAATTCGCGGGCTATCTTTTAGATAAACTGATTTCAAGTGTCGCGCAAATAACTTTTTCCTGCCGTCAACAAGGCGGACGGCAGGAAAATTACGACACCGACGAAGTTTTGACGAAAAACTGATTTAATCCTCACAGATAACCAATTCCCGATACCAAACATCGGCATCGGGAATTTACAAATTACCACTTACGGAGAAACTCCTATGAACATCAAAGAACTAAAATCCGCCATTCTCGGCGGCTTATATGACAAAGCCTTTTTTGAGCTTTACGGCTCAGACTGCGACATTGAAGCTGTAAAGGCAAGATACATATCCTGTGCCGACGGCTTTGAAAAAACATACGGTGAAAAGTCATACGGCGACGTACGTCTTTTCTCGGTTGCAGGCAGAAGCGAAATCTCAGGCAACCACACCGACCACAATCACGGCAAGGTACTTGCAGGCTCAATAAGTCTTGACATCATATCCGTTGCCGCAACAAACAATGACGGCGTTGTTGCCATCAAATCCGAAGGCTTCCCTGAGGATATCGTTTCCCTCTCGGATGTAGAAAACGTCAGAGAAGGCGAAGAATACAAGGCAAGTGCCATCATCCGCGGTATGTGCGACGGTTTCAAAAAGAACGGCTACAACATCGGCGGTTATTATGCCTATACCACATCAAACGTACTCAAAGGCTCGGGGCTTTCATCCTCTGCGGCGTTTGAAGACATGGTAGGCAATATGCTGTCCCACTTCTACAACGACGGCAAAATCGACAATGTTGAAATCGCAAAGATTGCACAATACTCCGAAAATGTACACTTTGGCAAGCCCTGCGGTCTTATGGATCAGGTGGCATGTGCCGTCGGCGGTTTTGTTGCAATAGACTTCAAGGATCCTAAGAATCCTATCGTAGAAAAGCTTCCCTTTGACCTTGACAAGTATGGCATCAATCTCTGCATCGTAAACACAGGCGGAAACCATGCAGACCTTAACGAGGACTACGCTTCTGTTCCCGGTGATATGAAGAAGGTTGCGAAATATCTCGGCGTAGAGTATTTAAGAGATTCCTCAAAAGAAGCTCTGCTTTCAAAAGCAAAGGAAATAAGAGGTGAGCTTGGTGACAAGTGTCTTATGCGTGCCATGCATTTCTTTAATGAAAACGAAAGAGTAACAATGCAGAAAGAAGCTCTCGCAAAGGGTGACCTTGATACATTCCTTAAGGGCGTCAAGGCATCGGGCCTTTCCTCGTTTACCATGCTTCAGAACGTATACACCGTAAAGAATGTTGACGAGCAGGGACTTTCCCTTGCACTTGCCCTTGCGTCCGAAGTTCTTGAAAATAGCGGCAAGGCGGCATGGCGCGTTCACGGCGGCGGCTTTGCGGGAACAATTCAGAGCTTTGTTCCGACTGAGCTTGTAGATGAATACAAAAACACCCTTGAAAGCGTCTTCGGCGAAGGCTCGGTATATGTTCTTAAAGTAAGAAAATACGGTGCTGTCTGCCTTGACAGGCTGAACTGATATGGGAAAAATTAAATATTTATTATTGCTGATTTTTAATCTGGTTATTGTGTCGGGCGTTTATTTTTATCTTCTCAACACCCTGCACTTTTTCCCGATTATGGCAATATATCAGATAATTGCTCTTGCAGGCGTATGCATATATCTCTTTTTGTTTTTCCACCACAACAACGAAATAGGAAAGGCAAAAATGAACGGCAGGGAGCTTCCCGAAGAACTGTTACAAAAAAGAAGAAACAGGCTTAAAGCCGTTGTTATTCTTCTTTCTCCCTTTGTATTCACGGTTCTTGCAGACTACATCTATCTTATTTTCTTTGTAAAATAAACCACAAAAGCAGGTATTATCAATATGTTCAAAGCTATCCCGCTGTTTTCGGGCTCATCGGGAAACTGCGTTTTTGTAAAGTACAAGGATGAAGAAATTCTCATCGACGCAGGTGTTTCCTTTAAAAAAATATGTACCGCCCTTGACAGCATCGGAACAAACATACAAAATATAAAGGCAGTGCTCACTACCCATGAGCACTGCGACCATGTTCAGGGACTTCCCGTTCTTTCGCGGCACAGGGATATTCCCATATACATCAACCGAAACTCTGCGTCCTACTACGAAATACCCCTCGACGAGCTTTTTGAAGGACATGCCAGAATAAAAGATTCGGGCGATGCAATCACCTTTGACGGATTTGAGGTCAACGTGTTCGCAACACCACACGACTCTATGGGATCCTGCGGATATCACTTCACCTTCTCCGACGGCACTCGCTTTGCCCTTGCAACAGACATGGGAAAAATCACGCCCGAAATATCCTCGTATCTTCTCGGGTGCAAAACCGTTATCATTGAGTCAAACCACGACACAAAGATGTTGAAAAACGGCCCATACCCCTACATTCTCAAAAAGAGAATACTCTCGGACCACGGGCATCTGTCAAACGAAGACTGTGCGGAGTTTATCCCAAAGCTTGTTGACATGGGTGCAGACAAAATAATCCTCGCCCATCTGTCAAAAGAAAACAACACTCCCGAGCTTGCCTACAAGACGAACGCTGCGTCCCTTGCGGAGGCGGGTTTTACACCGAGCGATGTAAAACTCACCGTTGCCATGCGTTCAATTATATGACGGAGGAACAACAATGCTTGATACAAAAATAATTATGGTCCGTCACGCACAGGGCGACGGAAATTTAAAGGGTGAGTTTCACGGTCAGTATCCTTCCGACCTCACCCCTCTCGGCATAACTCAGGCAGAGTGTACTGCAGAGTTTTTAAAGGATTATCCAATCGACGTTGCCTTTGCCAGCGACATTCCGAGAGCATATTCCACGGCAAAAATCATTGCCGAAAAGCACGGGCTTTCAGTAGCGAAGGACGAGGGTCTCAGGGAAATCTGCGGCGGTGTATGGGAAACAATGAAGTTTGACGACATCGTCGTGAAGTATCCAAAAGAGTATGACGTATGGAAGCACGACCTTGGCAACTGCACCTGTCCCGGCGGCGAAAGTGTAAGGCATCTGCAGGAAAGGGTTCGCAAAACAATCGAAAGACTGGTTAAAGAAAATGCCGGCAAGAATATTCTCATCGGCACTCATGCAACGCCCGTACGCAGTATGGCTTGTATATGGAAAGGGCTTGATATTTCGGAAATCGTAAACCTTCCGTGGGTACCCAATGCTTCGGTATGTATTGTGAAATACGACTCCGAAACGCTGGAGTTTGAAATTGAAGAATATGCCCTTTGCGAGCATCTGCTCAAAAAGAATCTTATAACCGAGCTTCCAAAGAACATATAAAAGAAACCGCATCCTTTCGGATGCGGTCTTTGTTTATTCTGTTACTGTTTCTTCTGTTACGGTTACTTCTTCTGTCACAACCGTTTCTGTTTCTTTTTTATCCTTCTTGAAGATGCCCTTCACCTTGGAAATAATTTCGGGTACGTCGTCAAGCGCCTTATCAATTTCGTTGACTGTTCCTGCGATTTTGGGGCTTGCAAATTCAGAACCCACATTGAGAAGTGTAGGCGTTCCGTTTTTACTTATAACAATAAACGCAACGGGAGATACCGTAAGACCTGTTCCGCCTGCACCTGCGTTATTGTTTGTGTCTTTGCCGTATGTTCCGCCGCCGAGACCTACACCTATTGAAACCTTTGATACGGGAATAAGGGTTGTTTCACCCACAACAATTGGGTCTCCGATTATAGTCTGGGAATCTGCCATGGAACGCACTTCTGCCAGTGCCTGTCTTATTGTTTCCGCGATATTGTTATTGTTTGTCATATTTCTATACACCCTTTCGCATTATTTTTTACCGAGGACGCCCTTTAAGTAGCCCCTTATGAGGCTGTATAGCAGAGCACCTGCCATTATGGAAATTGTAATATCTGCACTAAAACGGCTTTTGCCTGTCACAAAGTCAGGCTCAATGCCGATATTTTTATCGTTTATGACTGCTTTTCTGAAGTTTGAAGTAAAGGCGAGAATGTTGGAAAGAATCCCCCCGCAAAGTCCGAAGGCAACTGCCGTATCAGCGGCATCCGGCTTTGATATTACGGCATGAAGCTCGTCAATTTTGATTGATGCACGCTTTCCCATGACATCAAACACGCTCTTTATTATTTCAAATACAAGCTTCAGCGTGTCGGACAGCTCTTTTTTATTTGCCTTTTGTCCGTCTGTTTTTTCATCGGCGTTCTTTGTGCTGTCATCCACCCCTTTTGTTTCGGGCGTTTTGGATACAGATTTTGCCGACGGCGGTATCGATGTCTTTATCTTTTCTTTTTTCTTCTTTTCCTTTTTTGGGAAAACCTTGAATTTTACAAATGAAAGTCCGGCATAAACCTCTAGCGTCTGCCCGTATCTTATTCTCACCGAAAGCGGGGACAGCAATACAGCGGCAAGCATCGCAGCCACAATGCCGACGACGGCAAGAATTACCAGCAAAACCGTCACTTTAACCCCTGCCCTTCCTGTTTATAGAAGTAGTATAACATATTTTTTTATATAATGCAAGAGAGAGCTTATTTTTCTTATTTTAACTTTTTAACACGGCTGCCCATGCAAATTTTTAGGAAGAATCAACAAATATAGTTAACATAACGTGAAAAATGCAAAATACATATTGCCATATATATGCTTTTGTGATATACTTTAGTTAGTGAAATTTTTTGAAATTCAAAAACGACTTTATTTGTTCCCGTCAAGTAACGGGAAAAGGACTGATTGATATGAGCTTTAATGAATTCAATGCCACAAAAAGCACCAGGAACATTCTTGGCGGTGTGTACGATGCCGTTATTACGGGTACATATTTTCTCTATGCCGGAGGAAGAAGAGCCGGCACACTCAACTGCGGCAAGATCACCTGTTCCGGCAAGGAAGAAAAGGTTTTTGTCATTGGCGTAAACGAGCCGTGTACAAGCTTCAGAGGTCAGGTTGTTGCAGTTGCAAAGGACAGGCTTGAGGAGGAAGAAGACGTCTGGATAATGGCTCCCGAAAGAACTGTCCTTTACGAGCCGAGACTGATTGCCCTGCTCGGGAAGTATCTTCCTGCCGACAGATACAAGTATGTCTGCTACTACGAAAAGAGCTGCGGTGCGGTTATGTACACCGAAATTGAAGGGGTACGCAAGTTTATTCTTATTACCAACATTTCGGGTCATATCGGCTTCCCCAAGGGTCACATTGAAATAGGAGAAGATGAAAAGCAGACGGCTCTTCGTGAGGTATACGAAGAAACCGGCGTCAGAACAAAGATAGTTGACGGCTTCAGGGAAAGCTACAACTATCTGATAAACGGTTTTATCAAAAAGAAGGCTGTTTACTACCTTGCCCCTTTCAACGCAGAGGATGTCAAAATGAACATCATGGAAATTTCCGAATACAGGCTCGTCACCTTTGAAGAAGCGCTTTCCATTCTCAACTTCAAGCACGACAGAGATATTCTCACAAAGGCAAACAGTTTTATAGACTCAATAAATGCGGACAGCTGATTCAGCTGTCCCTTTTTCTTTGTTCAATCATGCCATGAAGTGCACCGAGAGCGTTGCAAAGCCCGCCCACCTCATCTATAAGACCTATTTCAACGGCACATAGTCCGTCTATCACCGTTCCTATATCCGCCGCGAGTTCATCCGTTTCAAGCATAAGTTTATTTAGCTTTTCCTTGGACACCTTTGAGTTTTTCACCACGAAATCCGTGATTCTTTCCTGCATTCTGAGAAAATTGGTAAAGCTCTGGGGGACGCCTATGACAAGTCCGTTTGTTCTGACGGGATGAATAGTCATGGTCGCAGACGGCACAATAAAACTCTTTTTTGCACACACGGCAAGGGGGACTCCAATGGAATGTCCTCCGCCGATAACAAGCGAGACGGTTGGTTTTGTCATGCCCGACACAAGCTCGGCTATGGCGAGCCCTGCTTCAACATCTCCGCCGACGGTATTGAGAATCATCAAAAGACCGTCAATCTCCTCGCTTTCCTCGACCTCTACAAGAAGCGGTATCACATGCTCATACTTTGTGCTTTTTGTCTGGCTTGGAAGCTCGTAATGTCCCTCCACCTGCCCTGCTATAACAAGTGTATGGATGCGGCAGGACTTGTTTTCTGTTCTCACCGCTCCCGATTCGCGTATGGTTTCAAGGTTATCTGTCAGCTCTTTATTCTGATTTTCATTATTGCTGTTACTCATACTATACCTCAACGCTTTTTTATTTAGTTTCCCACACTCTCCCCTTTTTATCCGCAAAAAAACGCAGGACTTTCATCCTGCGTAATTTTTATATGTTTTATTTTCTTACAAGAACCGCACCCTTATCGGCATCGGCTTGCCAATCACAGAGAAGTTCCTTTGCAACACCTGCAAGCGAAGCCGACTCACTTCTGTCATTATTAAGCCATTCTGCAAGCTTTGCAAGCTCAGACTCAACTATAATTGTTTCATCTCCGCTGACATAGTGTTCCTTGCCGACACTGTAGTTGTGAATTCCGAAGCCCTCATCATGAATGTATGTGCAGGAGAAAACGCTTGCGGCAGAAACAGAACCTGCAAAATAGCAGTTTGCCGCCGTTCCGTACACGGAACGCACAACGCCCGTCGCTTCATCAACTCCCGTAACAGAAGCATCCGAGAAGCAATTTACAATCTTGCCGCTATGGGTTATCTTTCTTACAACGCCCGAGGGTCTTGTGACACCCTCAACGGTACCGGAAGTAGAGACATTGAGAAGCGTTCCGCTTACTGTTCCGAAGGGGCTGTTATCCTCTTCGGAAACAATTGCAACCTTTATATTATAACCGTTGCCGTTATATACGCCGTCGAAAACCTTACTGCTGGGAATGCCGTAATAGCCGTCAACATTAGTCATATCAAGGTCACATGTCTGCTCAAACCAGAGTCCCGAAAGGTTCTTTCCCGAAAGAATTACATTTGTAAGCCCGAGAAAATCCGTTTCGCCTGCGATTTTATAGGGTCTTGCACGGCTGCCGTCTGCCTCTGTCACAACAGCATCTCCGACGGTAACGGTTGTAATATCCGTAACGCTTCCGTCATAAGCTGACTTTGCAACAACGGTAAAGCTTTGTGCCGTTTCGTTTTCGTCAATGTATAGGAAACCGTCCTCATACATTATGCTGCTGCCGCCCTTATCCGTTCCTTCAAGTGACCAGACAATCTTCTGAGAAGGCTCAAATTCGCCCTCGACAACCGCCGAGAACTGCACGCCGTCACCCTTATTGACAGTCACATCCTTGGGAGAAAGTGTAACCTTCGAAACTGTTGGTACGGGTGTATAGAGAACAGGCTCTCCGTCATCCGATGTTTTCCAGTACTTGAGTCCCTCAACACCGGTTGTTTTTCTGCCTTCATTAAGCTTATCGGCAAGTGTCTTCTTTTCTTCTGCCGTCACCTTCCGGGCATCACTCTGTGTAAGTCCGCAATCGTCGGCATAGTAGCAGTTGACAAGTGTTCCGCCGGAAACGGAAGCAATTGCCGCACCGCCATTTCTCGCTTTAAGTGTTCCGCCGAAATAGCAGTTTTCGATAACGCCATAATTTGATGAAGCAATACCTCTCACCGCATGTCCGTTAATATCGAGTGTAGAATAGCAGTTTACAATCTTACCGGTATCCCTTACGGAACGTGCAATACCTGCAGAGTATGTGCTGTCTTCCATACCCGAGGTGAAAAGCTTACCTGTTGTTCCAAGATTCATGACGGTACCCGTTACATAGGGGAAAATACACTGGTCGCCGGGAACTACAAGATTTACATTTATTTTATATCCGCCGCCGTCATAAACACCTGCAAAAGTACTGTCTTTTCCGACACCGGGGTAATCCTTTTCGCCTGCAAGGTCAAGGTCGCGTGTTTGCCTGAAGTACTTGCCGCTATAGTCGTTACCGGAGAGAAGCGAGCCTGTAAACTCAACAAACTTCCACTCATCGTCAATAATATACGGGTCGTTTTCCGTACCGCTTCCGAGGATTTCTCCCTCACCCTCTTTATTGACGTGCTTCAGGTCTTCTTCGGTAACCATGCATGCGGGAACATAGAATCTACCATCAGCCTCGAGAGTTACCTTGCCGTCAAGGCTGATTTTCTTGCCGTTTTCAAAGTATTCTGCTCTATTCTTATAAACGTATTTATTCCCGTTATTGAAAGTAAACTTACCGACAGCCGAGGAATATCTTCCAACATCTGTAACATCCACAAACAGCTCTTTTGCAAGCTCGTCAAGGTCAACGCCGAGAAGGGATGCAATATAAGGAGCAAGGTCTGTGTTATCAATAACATGGTTTTCTCTTGTTTCGGGTGTGTCGCCGAGGACAGGGTTAAGACCTTCAATAACATCAACGCCTTCGGGAACGTACATCCATACGCCTACCTGCTGCGTGGAGTGGCTTGTTGTACCCCATTCAATAAAGTCGGGGTCCTTACCGATCTGAACGTTTACAACCGCACCCGAAAGGTCTTCTATTTCGTCATACTTCATGGCACCTGTATCGTGGTCAGGGGCAGCAAGAACAACGGTATCGGTTCTGTTTTTAGCAAAGTCAACGGCTGCTCTGAACGCCGCATCAAAGGCGAGGTATTCACTGGTTGTTACAACGGCGTCGTTTGCATGTCCGCCGGTATCAACCTTACTGCCTTCAACCATGAGAAAGAAGCCGTCCTCGTCTGCACTGAGGGCCGTGATTGCAGCCTTTGTCATCTGTGCAAGAGTGGGCTGTTCTGCACCAAGGTTTATATCATAAGGAGAACTGTTATTGGTTGCATCGCCCCAGATTTTGTCGCCGGGCTTTACATTTTCAAGGTCTTCCCTTGTTCTTACAACCGTATAGCCTCTCTCTACGGCATTATCAATTGTTGCGTAGTTCTTTACAGCTCCGTAGCCAGAGCCGAGTACTACATCAATGCCCTGATTTTCAATCTGCTCGTAAAGGTTACGGTAATCATCTCTTGCCATTACATGTGCCGAGAAGGAAGCAGGAGTTGCATGCATCCATTCATATGTAGCAACAAGACCTGTGGACATTCCTATGGACTGCGCCGCTTCAAGAACATTTGCAATGGGTTTACCCTCGTGGTTTATGCCCACTCTGCCATTAAGGGTTTTATAACCTGTCGCCATGGCTGTGCCTGCCGCCGCAGAGTCGGTAAGTGCCCCCTGATAATTGAGGGTTGTCATGCTTCCCGCAAGGTGAGCACGCATTGTCATGGGTTTGTTGGTGGTGGGAGTTCTGTACATGTAGTCAGCCTTAAGAAATCCGCCCGATATCTTTACGTCATTTGCAAAGTCATAGGGGCCGTATCCGCCGCCGTCGGGAATGAGAAAAATCACATTCTTAATCTGTCTTTCGGGCTGTACGTCTGATGATACATCCATTGTTTCCTGCTTACATCCCGTGAAAAGACAGGATACCGCAAGAAGTGCAAGAACAATACTCAGAATTTTTTTCATCATAGTTGTCCTCTCCTTTAATATTATTTAAATTGATTGTAGCATATTTTCCTTATTTTGTAAATGCCTATATTTTACATTAATAGAAAAAGCCGTCCCGAAACACGGGACGGCCAAACAGTTTCATAAATTCATGTAGCCAAAAATCAGACTTACTCAAACTACAATGCACAAAGTCTGATTTCCGCTTTTACGAAAATAAACCCTTTGCAATATATATTCTGGGCAAATATAATAATAAGCCTTCTAAGTATTTATTCCTGTTCTTCCTTCATTGCTGCGAAACAGTCGCTGCAATATACAGGTCTGTCACTTGTGGGCTGGAAGGGAACCTTTGCTTCCTTGCCGCAGTTTGCACAAGTTGTTGTGAAGTATTCTCTCTGGGGCTTGTTTGCGTTCTTTCTCTTGTCGCGGCAAGCCTTGCATCTCTGGGGTTCGTTCTGGAAGCCCTTTTCTGCATAGAATTCCTGTTCGCCTGCAGTAAAGATAAATTCTTCTCCACAATCCTTGCAGACCAATGTCTTGTTTTCGTACATTTCCTTTTACCTCGCTTTGAGTATTTATGTTTTCGCCGCATGACGGTTACGAGCCGCCGTCTTTCCGACCGCTGTTGCGATGCGACATATGTTTTTTACCCGTCTATATGCTTCTTCAACTTCTGCCTTGCTCTGAAAAGTGTGTTCTCAACCGATTTGGGCTTCTTTTCAAGCTTCTTTGCTATCTCGCCCACCTTGTAGCCCGAGAGCCGCATACTCATGACACGTCTTTCATACTCCGAAAGTCCTGCAAAGCCGTCACGGGAAAGAAGCTCGTCAAGCTCCACCGAAGATATAACACCCTCAGATGATTCATCTGTGACATCCTCGGGAGAAACATCATATGCCTTACCCATATTCTGTGCCTTATACTTTTTTGAAAAAGTAATCATGGCATTTGTCATACAGGTAATTGCATAGGTGGAAAACTGCGCACTCTTTTCGTCATAGCTCATTGCCGCACGGTAAAGAGCCATTCTTCCCTCCTGACACAAATCCTCATGCTCGGAGGAAGGTAGAGAAAAGGAGTGAGCCAGAGCAGATATCGTGTGCTTGAAGCAATCCAGAAGCTCAAGAAACGATGCCGTATCGTTATTCTTTACGGCAAGCACAAGGCTGTTTATATTTTTATTGTGCTCATGGTTTGTCTGCATACGGTTCTTTGCCCTTTTTCCTGTCTTTTCTTTACAATTAAAAAAGCCGATGTACCAAAATTACATTATAAACAGGTACAATAATAATTATACCAAAACTTACACCTTTGTCAACACATTTTTGGAAAATACACAATAATTGTACAAATACACAGACAAATATTGTATAATTTGTGCAAAAGTTACTATATTGTATCTATTTTTTTACAAAACAGTGCCGGCTTTGCCACAGCATATCATTTTTCGACAAATAAAAAAACCGAGGTGCGTATGTTTACCCCGGTTATATCTTTATTATATTTTTACAGATTTCTGTTTGCAAGTGCCTTATACACTATTGCCGCACCCACAAGGGTCATAATAAGCTCAGGAAGCATATACGCTCCGTTATATGCGACCGAGTAAACGAACGGGCTTCCCCATCCTTCAGGCATCCATATATCAAATACAAATGAGCCCGAAATAATATGGCTGACAAATCTAAGGAATATAGCAAGTGCCGTTCCTGACATAACACCAACAAAACCTTTCTTGGCAAAAAGACCGGAAAGTCCAAGGACAGTGAACGGAATAATATAGTCAAAAGCTATCATACCTACCCATCTTGCGGCTGAAAGTCCCCAACCCATTGCAGCAGCAAAGTCAAGTGCCAGCTGAATGCAGGAATATACAAACGATGTGCCAAGTCCCCACTTTAAGCCATGTCTAATTGACATATAGCACACCGGCAGCATACTGAGAAGTGTTACAGACCCGCCAAGCGGCATCGGAATAATTTTTACAAGACTCAGTGCGGTTGAAAGTGCAATAACTATTGAGCACTCAACCATAATTTTTGTTTTACTCTTTTTCATAGCAAAACCTCCGAAGAAATAAAAAATACCGCACACAATATCGGTGCGGTACATACGCTTTTCTTCAAGCTAATCTCCCTACGCCGGTATTATCCGAACAGGTTTAAAGGGTTCGAAGCCACTGCTTCATCTCAGCCGTTTTTCAACAGCACCCCTGATATTGTATTTTGCGGTTCGGGAGTATTATACTACCAAACATTTCCTTTGTCAATACTCTTTTACAGTTTTATAAATGCAATTACCACAAACACCGCGTAGCAAACAAGCATAGGCGGTGAAACAAGCACCTTGAGGAATCTTGAGCCTGTTTTCTTATCGGGCGACAGAACAAAGAACATATTCTTTTCGGGTTTCAGCTCTTCGCCCTCCTGCAGGGAGTTTTCTTCCTTGAGATACTTTCTCGCCCTCTTTTCGCTCAGCTTTTCTGCGAGATGCAGAGTAAGAATCAAAAAGCCGAAGCACAAAGACGCAAGAACAATTATAAGCATTGCTCCGCCGATTCTTTCGGTTGCCACAACGGACAGGGAGTTTGAAAAGAGGATTGAAAGTGTATTATTGAGAAAATGAACAAGCATTGCGGGAAATACCGAACGTGTCACATGTGTCACGCATCCGAGCACAAGTCCGCTTACAAAATATATAAGAAAATACTGCAGTTCATAGTGGAGCATTGCAAATACAAGCGCTCCCACCGTTACACCGCAAAGTCCGCCTGCATACTTTGAAATTTCATACTGCAGAACGCCTCTTACAAACAGCTCCTCGCACACTGCCGGCAAAAGCGCACCCGTAACTATGCTTAAAAGCACGCCTCCTTCAACCTGAACCATGGGTTCGCTATAGGAAAAGGAATAGGCAATGAGATACTTCTGCAAAGCCGTAAGGCAAATCAGAAGTCCGAGGCATGAAGCCGAAAAAACAAGTGTAGGTGCCGAGAACTTTCTTATATTGTGAAGACTCTTTCCCGACTGCGGCAGAATCAGATAAACCGCTGTGGGCACAACAAACGCCGCAAGATACATGAGCATCTTACTTACTGCCCTTACGGTGTCGGAAAGAGATGCATATATATTGCTTGTCACAACAAAGCTCATAACAAGCACAAGGCACATCACAACAAGGGTGTAGACATAGGGTGCCTTTGGCGGTGCTTCCACAACGCCCTTTTCTTCTTGGCTGTCAACAACCTTGCGTTTTTCCCTTTTATATGTAAAACGCGATGGGAGCTTTTCCTTTTGGGGCTCATGTCCGGCATCAATTCCGGGAAGAAACTTCGGCTTTTTAACCTTCTTTTCCTTCTTGGTTTTTTGCTCCGAGTCTATTTCATCTTCGTGGGTTTCGTAATAGGTATCGTTTGGTTCAATTTTATCAAACTTCTTTTTATTGCCCAATTACGCACACCCCGCTTTCTGTTACAAGCACATCGAATTTTTTATCGTATCTTTTTTCCTGAGGCAAGTCGTCGGTAACGAATTCATCGTACTGTACGCACATTGAAATGCCTTCAAATTTGTGCAGAAATCTATCGTAAAAGCCGCCGCCGTAGCCAAGCCTTGTTCCCTTCTTTGTCGCCGACAGCGAAGGCACGATACAAAGCGGATGGGTTGATGTTTCAAACTCTTCCCCTTCATCGGGTGCCTTTATGCCGTACTTGCCCACTTTCAGCTGAGACAAGTCATCCACATAATAGAACTTCATTATGCCCTTTCCGAAGCATTTTGGAAAAGCAACACGTTTGCCGTTTCTTTTTGCCGCCTCAAACAACGAAAGAACATTGATTTCATCCTCTGTCGGGCAGAACATGAGAAGGGTGTCGGCATACTTGAAGCTCATGGAATTCAAAATGTTGTCGCAGATCTTTTTATCAAGCTCTGCCTTTACACATCTTTCCATTTCGGCTCTTTTTTGCTTATTTACTTTTCTGATTTCCCTTTTATCATTTCTTATCTGCTCTGTACTCATCTTGCACAAATGCTCTTTCTTACTTGTTCGGCTTTATCGTTTCCGCAAAGAACACGGATAAGCTCAAAGGAAAATTCTTCGGAAGCACCTGCAGCTCTTGCGGTAATCATTTTTCCGTCTGTCACAACAGCCTTATCTGTATAGATGCCGCCTGCCTCTATAATCTCATTCTCCATGCCGGGATAGCACACGCACTTTTTGCCGCGCACCATATCGAGATAAGCAAAGATTGTGGGAGAAGCACAGATTGCAGTGACATATTTGCCGTCCGCCTCTGCCTTCTTTACGATTGAACAAACCTTTTCACTTGACTTCATGGCATTCATACCGCCAAGACCGCCGGGAAGAATTACCATTTCAATATCATCGGTATAGTCGATTTTATCAAGAGTTGTATCAGCCTTGACAATTATTTTTCTTGTGCCTGTGGCATATTCACCGTTTACGCCCACGGTTACAATTTCAACGCCTGCACGTCTGAGGTAGTCAACCTGTGTGAGTGCTTCTATTTCTTCCCCCCCGTCTGCCAAAAACAAAAGTACCATTTACAATCTTTCCTTTACAGCATTATAAATCTTCTCGTGTATTTCGGAACGACTGAGCATCTCACCGTTTTGTGTACAGCTTATTCTCTGCCAATTCCACTTTTCGCTTGCATATTTGCTTGCTTCATAGCATTTTCTGAGATACTCCGTATCAGCCTCGTGGATATCAGTCTTATGGTTTGCGTCTTCCTTTGCACGTTTATCCATAAGAACCTTTGAAACCTCAGGCGGCACATCAAGTGCTATTGTTATATCGGGTACGGGAAGTGCCATCTTTTTGAACTCGAAATCATACAGCCACGAAAGAAATGTATCCCACTCGTCTTCCGGAAGCTTTACAATCTGATGCACCGCATTGCTGGTTGTATATCTGTCAAGCACAATCACCGTGTTTTCATCATCAAGAAGCTTTTTCCACTCTGTTCTGTAGGAGAAAAATCTGTCTACGGCAAAAAGCACCGATGCGGAATATGCATTTGTGTCCTCGGGTTTTCCGCCGAGAACGCCGTCGAGATACATTTCAACGGGTTTACATGCATCGCTTCCGTAGTTGGGGAATGCAAATTTATAGGTTTTGTAGCCCTCGGCAGAAAGTCTTTCGAGGAGCATTTGTGTCTGGGTTGCCTTACCCGATGCATCGGGTGCTTCAACCGTAATTAAAAATCCCATTTTTGTTTTTCCTTACATGTTTTTGAAAAATTCACGCATCTCTTTTGCTTTGCCGCAGGTCATTGCGCCCTCTTTACAGCCGCCCTTGACGCAGGAAGGTCCTGCGTTCTTAAAGAGCAAAGGCGAAACGCCCTTGACAAGTCTCAACATCTCTGTTGCAAGCTCTCTGATTTCCCACTGTGCTCTTGTGCAGGTTCTGAGTGCAAAGAAATTATAGAGCGAACGCACATTCATTGTCATCACAATCTTTGTGTCGCAGGCATTGGAAAGGACATATCTTGCATCCTCCTGAGCCTTTTTCTTCGAATTCTTCTCAGCTGTCTTTTCGTCAAGTCCTTCACTGAGCATTGTTTCCTTATGCTTTGCCGAAAGGATTTCATTAAGCTTTTTATACGTTTCTCTGTCGCTTTCCATAGCCTTGATGAAAAGTTCCTTTGCTTCGGGAACAGCCTCGATTTCCGGAGGAATTATGTAGTCAAAGTTTTCCTTCCCCACATATCTCTGGCTCTGAACGCTGTAAGAAGCAAGTCTGTGACGTGTGAGCTGTGCAAGAAGCGAGCGCGAAACACCCTCAATTGCAAATGTAAAGCACACATGCTCAACAGGACTTTCGTGTCCGAGGCTCATTAACATATTTATAAAGCTCTCACACTTTTCGGGGGTCATTTTTTCGAGTATGTCGTCAACACCAACCTCGGAGTAGCAGAGCTTTGCCGCCGCCGCTATTACTCTCTCGGGTTCGGGTGTATGTTCAAGAAGTTCTACTTTCATTTTCTTACCTCTCAACCTTTGCCTTTTACTTAAAACAATCCGGGCATATTAAGACCGCTTGTAACCTTGCTCATCGCTTCGCCGCTCTTTGCATCAACCGTCTTTATTGCTTCGTTTACTGCCGCAACAATAAGGTCCTGCAATGTTTCGATATCATCGGGGTCAACTACGTCCTCATCAAGCTCGATGGAGAGAATTTCTCTGTTGCCCTTGATTTCAATCTTTACGGCGCCGCCGCCTGCTGTAACTTCTGTTACTTCTTCTTCAAGCTCTGCCTGCACTCTTTCCATATCTTCCTGCATCTTCTGTGCCTGCTTAAGCATTGCCTGCATATTCTGGGGACCGCCGCCCATACCCTTGGGAAGTCTTGCTTTCATTTCATTTACCTCTCTTTTATATGAAAATATAATTAACTGATTTATTGTACCATAAATGCGATTGCTTTTCAAGTACATACATATAAATTCTCATTCGGACAGTCGGGGACGCCTGTCCCTACACCCCCGACTCCTAAGCCCATAAAACTATTTGACCTTGAGAGCAATAATTTTATCACGAAGTGCTGCCGCAAGTTCAAAGTCAAGGCGTTTTGCCGCATCCTTCATCTGAGCTGTTAAGCGTTCAACGGTTGTTTCAAGTTCCTTCTTTGACATCTTCTTGGGCTTGCCGTCTTTAGTTTTGTCTTCCTTGATAGCAATATCAAGAACATCTCTTATTTCCTTCTTGATTGTAACAGGAACTATGCCGTTTGCCTTGTTATAATCGTCCTGCTTTTTGCGGCGTCTTTTTGTTTCGTCAATAGCCCGTTGCATTGAGCCTGTTATTGTATCGGCATACATTATAACCTTACCTTCGGCGTTTCTTGCCGCACGTCCGACAGTCTGGATGAGGGAAGTTTCACTTCTCAGGAAGCCTTCTTTATCCGCATCAAGTATTGCAACAAGCGACACTTCGGGAAGGTCAAGCCCCTCTCGCAAGAGGTTGATGCCAATCAGTACATCAAACACGCCAAGACGAAGGTCGCGAAGCAGTTGCATACGTTCAATGGTATCAATACCAAAGTGCATATAACGGCACTTTATATCGTGGGTGCCGAGATATTCCGTCAGGTCCTCTGCCATGGTTTTGGTGAGGGTTGTGACAAGCACTCTTTCCTTTTTTTCAACTCTCTGTCTGATTTCGCCGATAAGGTCATCAATCTGCCCCTTTATGGGTCTTACCTCAATGTCGGGGTCAAGAAGTCCTGTGGGTCGTATAATCTGCTCGGCAATACGCTCTGCCCTGTTTTTCTCGTATTCCGACGGTGTTGCAGAAACGTATATTACCTGATTTAATCTTTCCTGAAATTCCTCAAACCGTAAGGGTCTATTATCGTAGGCAGACGGAAGTCTGAAGCCGTAGTCAATAAGATTCTTTTTTCTGGCAAAGTCGCCGCCGCTCATGGCTCTTACCTGTGGAAGTGTTACGTGGGACTCGTCAACGAGAAGCAAAAAATCTTTTGGAAAATAGTCGAGAAGTGTATATGGCGTGCTTCCTTCGGGTCTGCCTGACAGCACTCTCGAATAGTTTTCAACACCCGAGCAGTAACCGAGCTCCGAGAGCATCTCCATGTCGTATCTTGTTCTTTCCTCTATTCGCTGTGCTTCTATAAACTTGTTTTCGCTCTTGAAATAGTCAACCCTTTGCGACATTTCTTCTAAGATGTCATTTATCGCCTTTTGTCTTTTATCATCGCTTGTAACATAGTGGGTTGCAGGGGTGATTACGGCACGGTTGAGTCTGTGAAGAACCTCACCCGTAACCACATCTATTTCCGAAACCTCATCAATTTCATCGCCGAAAAACTCAACTCTTACCGCATTCTTTTCGGATGCCGACGGGAACACCTCAACAGTATCTCCTCTTACTCTGAACTTATTGCGTTCCAGCACCATATCGTTACGTTCATACTGAATCTTGACCAAATCCGCAATAAACCGGTTTCGGCTGATTTCAAGTCCCCTTGTTGCCGAGACAGTCATATTTTTATATTCAACAGGGTCGCCGAGGGTGTATATACAGGATACCGATGCCACAATGATTACATCACGTCTTTCAAAGAGCGCACTTGTTGCACTGTGACGCATTTTGTCTATGTCGTCGTTAATCGAGCTGTCCTTTTCGATATAGGTATCCTTGCCGGGAATATATGCTTCAGGCTGGTAGTAATCATAGTAGGACACGAAAAACTCTACGGCGTTTTCGGGGAAAAATTCCTTGAATTCAGAACAAAGCTGTGCGGCAAGTGTCTTGTTGTGGGCAAGAACAAGCGTGGGTTTGTTTGCCTTTGCGATAATATTCGCCATGGTAAAAGTTTTACCCGAACCCGTAACACCGACGAGCACCTGCTCTTTGAGTCCTTTATTCACACCGTCTGCCAAAGCATCAATGGCTTCGGGTTGGTCACCCATGGGTTTGAAGTTCGATACCAGTTTGAAATAATCCACTTGTCTCACCGCCTTTCTTCTGATTTATTCTATCATATTTTTCCGCAATTTACAATAAGTATTTATAAAAGGAGGATTAATATGAAAAAGATATTATTCTTACAATATCTGATGTGTTCTTTTTTACTGATTTTTGGTATTTTTCTGTCTGTTCGTTCATCCGTAAGGGCAGTCAGAACAGGGACCTTTGACTCTGCTTCATTTTTTAACGATACCTTCGAGGATTTGAGCAATAATTGCTTTGCACAGCTTTTCTATGATTAATAAACATTTCGGAATTATAAGGATTTGGGACAAAATTCATGTCAGCGTTTTCTCCTTTTTTGCCCTTGTATGTTTCATTTCGGCTCAGGGGTTTATATATTCCTCGCTTTTTCTGTCATGCACTCTGCTTCATGAACTGTCGCACATTTTGTTTATGTACCTGTTTGGTGTAAAAATCTCAAAAATTACCGTCTATCCCTTCGGCATTGACATTTCCGCCGACACTTCCCGTATCTCCTACAAAAAAGAACTCATCATCACCCTTGCCGGCAGTGCTTCAAATCTCATCTTTGCCTTTATCGGTTGTGTTTTTCTTCAAAAGCACCCCTCTCCGCCGCTCTTGTTCTTTGTCATGTGCAACCTGTTTCTCGGCTGTATGAATCTCATTCCCCTGTCTTTTTTTGACGGCGGTAAGGCTATTCGTCTTATTCTTTACGATTGTCTTGATATAGACAGAGCCTTTTACATTCACAAAGGACTAGACATATTCTCGGCATTGATTTTTATATGCTTTTCTGTTTTTTTAATGGCAGGCTCAAGCTTCAATTTGTCCGTAATTTGCGTTGTTGTTTACGCATCACTTTCAACCTTTGCTTTATATATTAAAATTCCCTGTCGCAAGCCTTAATGCGACAGGGAATGGTTTGTTACGCGAATTATTCAGTTTGTTAATGACAAAAACCGCCCGCGATGTTTGCCGCGGTGCTTCACCGCACCTGTCGCAAGCCTTAATGCGACAGGGAATGGTTTGTTGCGCGAATTATTCAGTTTGTTAATTGCAAAAACTGCCCGCTATGTTTGCCGCAGTGCTTCACCGCTTTATAATCTTTACCTTTTCGCCATTCTTTAAACCGCAGGCATTTGCATCGTCTGTATCAATGTGCATTTCAACATTGAAGTCGTCTCTTACTCTTACCTGAACATCAAAGAACTTTGTGGGCTTGATGCTTTCAACAAGTACGTCTACATAGTCGCCGTCCTTGATGCCGTTCTTCTGCGCATACTCAGGCGTAAGGTGGATATGGCGGTTGGCAATAATTACGCCTTCCTTGAGATAAACAGACCCCTTAGGACCAACAAGCACGAGCTTTTCACTGCCCTTGATGTCACCCGAAGGTCTTACAGGCGGACTTACCTTGAGCACAAACGTGTCTGTTCTTGAGATTTCAACCTGTGTGTTCTTTCTTACAGGTCCGAGTACTCTTACACCTTCAATAGCTCTGAGTGAAGGACCTACGAGAGTTACAAGCTGGTCGGAAGCAAATTCACGTCCCATAAGTGTCTTCTTCTTGGTAAGCTCAAAGCCCTTGCCGAAAAGCGTGTCAAGGTCTTCTCTCGACAAATGAACGTGTCTTGCCGAAATACCAATCTTTATATCATTATCATCGCCGCTTTCAGCCGCCTGCATCTGTTCTACAGCCTTTTTGACAGCCTCGGCGATTACCTTTTCATCATACATATTCTTTCCTCTTTTCTATTCGGAAAATGGAGTCTTACTGTCTTTCAAGCCCCTGTGTCATGTCGAAGAACTTGAGAATCTCGGTGTGAGGATTTGCAATAACTTCACAGCCGTATGTCTTGGAGTAGGGCTCTGTTTCAGTCTTGCCTCTTTCAAGTGCCGCAGTTACTGCATCAACCTTGCCTGCTACGATTAAAGTTACAAGTCGTCCGCCAAGTCTCTTTTCAGTATGTACAAGTCTTACATCTGCCGCCTTTACCATGGCATCAAGACCGATAATTGCAGCGGTATTTCCCTCAACCTCAAGAAGACCGATTGCCGACGCACCTTCTACTTCGTATACGTCCTCGGCACCTCTCAAATTCTTGGGAAGCTTCTTGTTAAACTTATCCTTATTGATATCCATAAGGTATGTCATATTCTCAACGCCTTCGCCGGGGTTGGGAATAACGTGAGATACAATATAGTGTCCCTTACCTTCTGCATATGCCTTTGCCGCTTCAACAGATGCCTTTACGTCCGCAACGTTACCCATAATTTTTGCACCCATGATAAGGGGTACGGGAAAACCGGGGTTGAAGGGTCTGTTTCTGTCAAAAGCAATAACCTTTACATTACCTGTTTTTGCCATGGTATCAGCCGCAACAACCGCAGTTGTAAAGCTGTATACCTCAATCATTCCAAATGCATTATTCATATATCTTTTCCTTTCCCCCTACTTTTCTTTCGAAAAAAAGCAGGCAAAAGAACTCGCAATTAGCACCATTCTGTCGGATTCTAAAAACGATTATTCGCTGCTCGATTGGAGTTTCATTTTGCCGTCAATAAGGCAGACGGCAAAATGATTACAATTTTTTATTAAGTTTGTCTGCTTGCGTTTATGGCAGACAAACGATGTTGGTTGAGCGACACCCGAAGCCGAACTTTTCACAAGCATTTCCCGTGAATTGCCGGCGGAGGCTCTCCGCTTAGACGATATGGAAGCCGTCAACAAGAACGCATCTTCTCTGACGTGTAAAGGAGTGAGCAGCTGTCAGACCTTCACCTGTAGGACCTGCGATTGTAAATGTAGTATAACCTTCGCCGCCTGCACCTATACCTGCGTAACTTGGTGCGTTCTTTACAAAGATTGTTGTTTCAACAGCCTTCGCAAAGCGTGTGAGGTGGTCAACGTTCTTTGAGTGGATGTGTGCAGAGTGGCGGTTGCCGTGTTCTGCCTTGCATGCAAGCTCAATTGCTTCATCTATGTCCTTTACTCTGACAATACCGAGTACGGGCATCATCATTTCAACATATACAAAGGGATGGTCGTTGGGAACTTCTGCAATAACAAGTCTTGCATCTGCTTCAATACCGATTGCCTTCAGGAACTTGGAAGCATCTCTGCCTACCCAGTCCTTGTTGATGCTGTACTTGCCGTTCTTTTCAACAAGACAAGTCTTTACGAGCTTATCAATCTGATCGCCCTTGATAAGGTATGCGCCGTTCTTCTGCATGGAAGATATAAGCTTATCGGCAACATTGTCAAATACAAAGCATTCCTTTTCAGCTATACAAGGAAGGTTGTTATCAAAAGAAGCACCGAGAACAATGTCTCTGCCTGCCTTTTCAATGTCGGCTGTATCGTCAACAATTACAGGAGGATTACCTGCACCTGCGCCGATTGCCTTCTTGCCTGAAGAAAGAAGTGCCTTTACAACGCCGGGACCGCCTGTAGCTACAAGCATCTTAACAATAGGAGAAGCCATCATTTCGTCAGAGCTTTCCTTTGTGGGATTTTCTACAGTAACAACAAGATTTTCGGGACCGCCTGCCTCAAGTATCGCTCTGTTTACAAGGTCAACTGCATAGTTTGCAGTCTTGCAAGCATTGGGGTGAGGGTTGAATACAACACCGTTACCGCCGGCAATCATACCAATAGAGTTACAGATAACCGTTTCACTGGGGTTTGTTGAAGGTGTGATGGAACCGATAACACCGTAGGGTGCCATTTCTATAAGGGTAAGACCTGCGTCACCCGACATTGCTGTGGGATGCAAATCTTCTGTACCGGGAGTCTTATTGGCAACGAGCTGGTGCTTGATAATCTTATCGGAAACTCTGCCCATGCCCGTTTCTTCAACACCGAGCTTTGCCATGTTTTCAGCTTCGGCAAGTGTAAGCTCTCTTATCTTTGCAATCATCTTTTCTCTCTGCTCGATAGAGTAGCTTCTGTACTGCTTGTATGCCTTGTCAACTGCTGCAAGTGCTTCGGACATTGTAGGGAATACGCCCTTCTGCTTGTTGGGGCTGCCCATTGTGGATTTTACTACGCTTGCTACGATTTCGCTAATCAATCTTTCGTCCAGCATATTTTTTCTCCTCTTTATATGAAGTGTGTTTTATAAACCTAAATACGCACAGTTTGGACAGCCCCGCCTTCGATTTTCGCAGTTCTGCCCTCAAAATGTGGTTTTATGTCAAAGTGTTTGGTGATTTTCGTGTGGTTTTTTGTTGTTTTCGTGCCACAAACCGCCAACAAAAGTCAACATCATTCAACATTACAACATATTATAACATGGATACGCAAATAAGTCTATAAGCAGATTGCACAAAATTTACATCTATTTGGGTGCAATATAAACAATTTTAGCCATATTTGGGTCATATGGGTGTTGTTTTATGTTGTAATTGCCCCGTTTTAAGGATTTCTGGCATAAATTACTGCAGTTTGCACAAAATAATCCCCGGGCAAAGCAAAGTCATGGTAAAAGTCGGCAATTTACCAAAAATCGTAAAAAAAGACTTGACAAACCTTTTTTTATGTGTTATCATATACAAGTCGCAAGAGCGACCGATCCTTTATGCGGGTGTTGTTCAATGGTAGAACTCCAGCCTTCCAAGCTGGCAGCGAGGGTTCGATTCCCTTCACCCGCTCCATATTTTACTTATATCTGTGCCTTTAGCTCAGCTGGATAGAGCAACTGCCTTCTAAGCAGTAGGTCAGGGGTTCGAGTCCCTTAAGGCACGCCACTGTGCTCTGAAGTATCAGAGCACAACACTTATGGTGAGATTAGCTCAGTTGGTTAGAGCGCCAGGTTGTGGCCCTGGAGGCCATGGGTTCGAATCCCATATCCCACCCCATTATGAATATTAAAAGCAGTCCGATGGACTGCTTTTTTGTTTATTTATATTGGTTGTGTGGCATTTTCGTTTGCATCTTCGCAGCTCTCAATCTTTAAGAGGATGCAAAAGAATCATTCGCTTTCACCAAATCTCAAAACCGCACCGTTGCCCTTGTCGAAAATCACGAAGTTGCCTCCGCCGTATGTCACATATTTAATCTGATGATGCCAGAACAACAATGGAAGTTCCAAAGGATTAACCGAAACGCATACGGACATTGCACTCACATTACCCTGTCAATGGTTGCAGGACTGTAGTTAAAACCCTATATTTTAATACGATTGAAGAACATTTGGTTTATGAACTGAATGTTCTTTTTTTATATAAAATTTTCAAGGAGAGTGATTTTATATATGAGTGTGCAAACCGAAAAACTCTGTCCCACTTGCAAGACCGGAAGAGATACATACCTTCTCGATGGAAAGAACCCCTTCTGTCCCTACTTGCACTTTCACGATGGGACGAGTTGCAAGATGTATCAAAAAATAAATAAATCCCTATCCGACACTGACAAAAAAAGTTAGTGTCTTTTTTTATGAAAATTTTTAAACGGAAGGAGTTGAAGCAATGGCAGTATTCAGAGTTGAGAAAAATCACAATTACACGGTTATGTCAAATCATCATCTGAAAAATCGTGAACTTTCATTAAAGTCAAAAGGTCTTCTCTCTCAGATGCTTTCCCTACCGGATAATTGGGATTATACATTGGCGGGACTTGCCAAGATAAATCGTGAAAAAGTTGATGCAATCCGAACCGCAATTTGGGAGCTTGAAAAGTTTGGATATATTACTCGAAGACAAACTCGTGACCCCAATGGTCGAATGTCAAAAACTGAGTATATTATTTATGAA
>JAGAUT010000086.1 GCA_017620655.1 Clostridia bacterium
CCGCGGCTCGCAAAAATCTGAGCGAAGCGGTAATTTTTGCAGAGCGGTCGGTTTTGGTTCATTTTCCCGAGTGAAAATGAACGGAAAACGCACTCCGCAGAGTGCGGAACTCCCCCTGACACTCGTTATTTATGCGACACCGAGGAAATGATTATTGCGAACACACCCCGTGCGTTGCCAGCGGGTGCTACCCGCCCGTGCGTTTGCCAGTGGGTGCTACCCGCAAAAAAGTCAGTAAACACCTACGCTTACTGACTTTATTTTTATGTTCCTCTATGCCAATATCTTCTTTATATCAACATCCGCAAGGAATGGAGCAACAGCACTCATTGTGAGGTGGCAGAGGGACGTGTTCCACTTTGTGTCCTTGCCCCAGCCTTCAAAGGTCATTGTTCCGCCCTCAGCGACAATTCTTCTCCACGCACCCTCGTCAAGTAAACAGTCCTTGAGATCATCCCATTTGTCGCATCTTACAAGTCCCATAAGCGTCGGGAAGTATGTAAAGAGGGCAATCGAGCTTATCTTTCTTTCCCTTAACATATTAAGTATGTTTTCTTCGCACTCCTTGTCGGGACAGAGACCGAAGCCGAAGGTGTAGAGATTTCCGACAATACTTACATGATCCGAGCTTAATGAGTCGCAAAATACGTGTTTTTCTTTGTCATAGAATGCGTCAAGGAACGCCTTGTAAAGCTCTGCCGTGTCACGGTAAGGCTCTTTTCCCAGTGCCTTTGCAATCTTGTTGGCACTGCTTATTGCTTCAAGATAGTGTCCGCACATTACAACGTGAGGCTCTGCACAGCCCTTGGTGTCGTTGTCGATTTTCACATAGCCGTCGTGGTAGTTTTGGGGCCATTCGACAAGATTCCACTTATCCGTAACATTGATAAGCCCATCGTCTCTTTCGTAATCTCTTCTGTAAACCTCAAGAAGCTTTACGCACTTGGGATAGTTCTGCTTGAGATATTCCTTATCTCCCGTTACTCTGTAGTGCCAGAGAACAAGATGTACAACCATAAGCGAAAATTCGGCGATTTCCTGCATGAACGAGCCGTCAAGGCAGGTCATAAGACTTTCGGAAATGAAAGAGGAAAAGAAGGCATCGTCAATGAGCTTTCTCACGATGCTGTCGTCGCCGCTTAAAAGCAGGTGTGTAAGTGCCGTGTAACAGCCGTCACCGACATAAAATCCCTTTTCTCTTTCGCAGCAGTCCTGAATTACCTCCTGAACGGCATAGTTCATTGTGTCCTCGCAAAGCTTCCATATAGCTTCAAGGTCTTTGTTGCCTCTGTATTCGGGCTTGAGGGCACTTGCACTTTCAAAGGGATAGTGGCGGATGTTGAAGTATATATCATAAACCTCCACACCCTCGGGTATATCTATTTCGACATATCTGAATGCCTTGAAGTCGAACCATTCAAGGCTGTCTTCTTTGCCTGACAAAATCCAAGGCTCGATATATTTACAGTTGGCACGAAGCTCGTATCTTACAGAGCCGTCGTCAAGAAGCTCCTGACCGCACTTGATTACAAGCTCGTCGCCCTTTTTTCCCTTTGCCTTCATGCAGAGATAGCCTGCATAAACCATGCCGAAGTCGAGGTAAAGGGTGTTTCCTCTCATTTCTGACACAACCGGCTCTGCCTTTTCAAATACTAACATCTTTGACTTCTGCTCTACAAGTGTATGGTCGGCAAAGTTATTCTTCTTTGCAAATGACCAGTCGGAGTCGTCAAAGTCCCTTTCTTCAAAGCCGAACATTTTGGAATTTGAGTCCTGCTTTTCCATAAACTGAGTGTCATAGCCGACAGTATGTGTTTCGGTAAAGGCATCATGTGGCTTTGTAAGGAAGGTTTCGTCGGTAGAGAGCACGCACTTTCCGTCAACTTCAAGGTCGAAGATAAGACCGTGTCTGTTATCACCGCTCTGCCATACTCTGTTGATAAGACCGTGGTAGAGGGTATGAACGGCAATAAGGTTTTCGCCCTCATTGAGATAAGCCGAAACGTCAACGACATTATAGTTATAGTTTGAATGGTAGCAGGGAGAAGGTCCCTGACATACAAAGGAGCCGTTGATATAGAGTTTGTAATAGTCGTCACCCGAAATAAACATCACAGCCTTGCCTGTTTTGTCGAGAGTGAACTTCTTTCTGAAAAGGATATGTCTGTTCCTGTGTTCGGAGCAGTCGATATTCATTTTATCCTTTTCTCTGTGAAAAACATTTCTGGGTGCAAGATTGCAGAATTCCCCGTCTGTAATCCACACGCCTTTGAAATTATGACCCATAACCCAAACCTCCTGCGGTTTATTTACCTGTATTTTATCATTTCGCAGGTATTTTGTAAAGCATTTTTAGGAAAAATTGCACTAAAAAAAGGCTGTTTGAAGGGCAAAAAAAGTATTTTTTGTAAATCTTGATTTTTTTTCAAAAAAAATATTTACTAGTAAAAAAAATTGTGATATTATTTAGCTGTGATAAATTTTAATTCATACTTCTAAAGGAGTGCTATTTATGAAAAAGATTTACGAAGGCAAGACAAAAGACGTATACGCTCTTGACAACGGCAATGTAATGCTCAAGTTCAAGGACGACTGCACAGGCAAAGACGGCGTTTTCGATCCCGGCGAAAACAGTGTTGGTCTCACAATCGAAGGTATCGGCAAGGCTAACCTTGAAACAAGCATTCACTATTTTGAGCTTCTCAAGAAAGCAGGTATCAAGACACACTATGTATCTGCCAACATTGACGATGCTACTATGGAAGTTCTTCCTGCCAAGGTGTTTGGCCACGGTCTTGAAGTAATTTGCAGACTTGTTGCTACAGGTTCTTTCATCAGAAGATACGGCGAATACATCGCTGACGGTACTCCTCTTGAGGGCGGTTATGTTGAATGTACATTCAAGAACGACGAAAAGGGCGATCCCCTTGTAACAGGCGAAGGTCTTGCAGCCCTCGGCGTTATGAGCCCCGAACAGTTCTCAAGCATGAAGGAACAGACCTTAAAGATTACAAAGATTGTTGCAGACGATCTTAAGAGAATCGGTCTTGACCTCTGGGATATCAAGTTTGAATTCGGTTACAACAACGACGAAGTTATCCTTATCGACGAAATCGCTTCAGGTAACATGAGAGTTTACAAGGACGGCAAGATTGTTGATCCCGTAGAACTCACAAAGATCATTCTTGCTAACAGATAACTTACTTTCTCTTTGATAAAAAGAGGCGCGGAGTCCGCGCTGACATATCACGGGCAATTTTTGCAATAAACAAGCTATCATTGTCGCTCAACGAACACCGTTTGACCGCCATAAATCAAAGCGGTCAAACTCGGTTTAAGTTTTCATTGTTTTTGTAGGGGACGGCGTCCCCGACGTCCCGTTTGATTCTTTCTTTGCTAAAAGTGAATTTCGCACCGCACATTTGACGGTGCATAGCAAATCTGAAATTTTCGATTATGTTTTTCACCGCCGTCAAACTCCGACAGCGGTGAAATTTACAATTACTTATAAAGTAAGGAGAAAGCATTATGAAAATGATAAAGGACAAGGAAATCGTTGTAGGCGCAGACTTTGCCGGATTTCCTCTCAAAGAAGCGGTTTGCGAGCATTTAAGAGAAAAGGGTTGGAAGATACTTGACATGGGTGTTAAAGTCGACTCCGACCCCGATGACACAGACCTCATGTTCCACAGAGTAGGCCTTCGAGTAGGCGCAATGATTTCAGAAGGCGAATACGAAAGAGCACTTCTTTTCTGCGGTACAGGCATGGGTATTCACATTGCGGCAAGCAAGTGTCCTCATGTTCATGCAGGCGTTGTTGAAAGCGTTCCTGCGGCACTTCGTGCAATCACAGGCAACGGCGTAAACGTACTTGCAATGGGTGCTTTCTATGTTGCTCCCGCCATGGCTTGCGACATTGTTGACGCTTATCTTAATGCAGACCTCGGAACAGGCTACGAATGGTGGAAGAACTTCTACGAATTCCACAAGCTTGCAATTGACGAGCTTGAAGCTTTCAACTACGAAGAATACAAGGCTAACGGCTTCAAGGTAAACAAGCTCGGCGACTATCCTCTCAAATTAGAAAAGAAGCCCGACTGACTTTCTCTTTGATAAAAAGAGAAAGTAAGCAAAGAGAAAATAACTCGGGACTGTATTTTGAGATTTATTTCAAGCACTCGATTCCCGAGTGAAATCAAGCGGTCAAACTCACAGAACAATATTTTACAACAAAAAACTCCGAGGTTTTAGCCTCGGAGCTTTATTTTTTTATAGTTTAGAGCTCAACCCATTCGCCGTCGTGTTCATAACCGTAAATAAGAGCTTCTCTTATCTTCATGCAGTCGAGTGTCTGCTGTGAGTCAAAGGGAAGAACACCGTCTTCGTAGAACTTGATGATGTCAGCAAGAAGTGCGGGGAAGAAACCTGAAACTATAGGCTTCTGCTCGCCGCTTTCAACGCCGTCATCTGCATAAACGGTGTAGGGGTATCTGGGTGAATATACAACCTTTGCACGAGAGCCATCTTCGTACATAACAGTACAGTCGCTTGTAAGACCTACTGTTTCAACCTTTGCACGGACGGGCTTTTTGGGGCAGATGCAAACAAGCATTTCTACAAGGTGAATGATGTATTCTGCAAAGTTTGAGCCGGGGCCTGTGATAATAGCAGACTTTACATCTGAAAGTGTCTTGTAGTAGCCGAGTTCCTCTGCATATCTCAGAGCAGATGTCGAGAAGAAGGGGGAACCGCCTGCCTTGCCTGCTTCAAAAATCTTTACAGCCGTAGCATAGTCGGGGGCAAATGTCTTGTCGATGTATGTTCTCTTTCCGAACTTTAACGCCTTTTCGGCATAGCCGAGGTGGGTTTCGGGGAATGTGGGTGCGAGAATCATGATAACATCGCTCTTTTCGCAGAGCTCTTCTATGCTATCGCACTTTTCAGCACCGAACTTTTCGCACCATTCTGCGGTTGTAACACCGTCTAAGGGACTCTTGTCGATTTCAGCCCAAGCGTATGCTACCTTGTAGTCAGTGCCGAGCTTTTCGTTTGCTTCGTCAATCCACTTGGGATAGCTGTTTGCGTGCCATTCGCTGATATAGTAATCGATAAAACCTATTTTTTTCATAATTGATTATCCTTTCAATAAATGAAACAGGGCGACCGTACAAGACCGCCCTTTATTTTCTGATTAATTAACCTCTGGAAAATGTTACCTTGTCAGCATCAAGTTCCTTGTGAGCATCAGCAGACTGATAGAGCATATCGAGAAGCTTTGCACTTTCGAGTACATTGTCGATGTTGCCTCTTGTCTTAACGCCTGTGTCGATGGAGTCAAGGAACGCCTTGTCTTCAGCAAGGTACTGGTTGGGAATGTCGTATTCGGGGTGTTCTGTTTCAAGTGTCTGACCGTCGAATACCTGAATCATGCCCTGGTACTGAAGTCTTGCACCCTTCTTGTCGCCGAGGAAGTCAACGTACATTTCGCCGATGTCAAGGTTCTGTGCCCATGCACCGTTGATAGAGATGGAAGCCTTGTCTGTTCTTACATAACCTGTTACATAGTCGTCAACGTCGTTTGTACCTTCAAGGTTCATTGTGTCTTCTGCCCACATGCCCTTATACTTATAGGACTTCATATCCTTTGCCATTTCGCAGTATGTATCGCAGGTTACAGTCTTAAGCTTTGCACCGCCGAGAACATAGAGAATGAGGTCGAGGAAGTGTACGCCCCAGTCGATAAGTGCGCCGCCGCCGGAAGCGGACTTTGTTGTAAAGTCACCGCCGAGACCGGGAATGCTGCGGCATGCTCTGAAGGAGCAAACGATGTGGTAGATGTCGCCGAAGTCGCCATTCTTGCACATTTCAGCGAGCTTTTCAACGGAAGCGTGGTGTCTGTTACATACACCGATGTTGAGCATAAGACCGTGCTTATCAGCTTCTTCCTTCATTTCGCAGGAAAGAGCATAGTTTACGGTAATGGGCTTTTCGCAGAGAACATGCTTGCCTGCTCTGAGTGCGTCCATTGTTACTGTGTAGTGAGCAAAGTTGGGAGTGAGTACCCATACAGCTTCTACTTCGGGGTCGTTGAGAGCTACGTTGTAGTCTGTGATAACGTTTTCAATCTTGGGGAAGTCTTCCTGAAGCTTCTTTGCCTTTTCTTCAATAAGGTCGCAGCCGTACTTGATTCTTACATCATCGAGCTGGCTGAGTGCGGGAAGATGAGCGTTTCTTGCGATTCTTCCGCAACCTACAATTGCTATAACTTTCATAATATTTACCTCCGTTTTTGGGATTTCACCCATTAATACAACTACATTATAGCCATATCCCGTGCCATTGTAAATACTATTTTTTTGTACAATTTAATGATATTTTGTGAAATGACGAAAATGTGAGGTATTTTTCAACTGATTTTTAATTTATTTATTGAAATCGATGTTCAGATGTGATATTATTGCCTTATAACGGGGGTGTAAAAATGGCGGCAAAACATATAGTGGATTTTGTAAGCTACAGAGAAAGAGAGCTGTACGGAAAAATCAATCTTATACAGATAGGCCGCCTTGCGTGCGAAGCAGGGTACAAGGTCGGACTTCACACGCACCTCAACTGGTTTGAGCTTACCTGCGTCGTTGAGGGCGAGGGAGAGGTCATTGGTGCAGGAAAAAAGATAAGCGTAAAAAAAGGTGACATATTTTTGTCCTTCCCTTGTGAAAAGCACGCAATAAATTCGTCGGATACTCATCCGCTTACCTTTGACCACTTTGCCTTTTACTCCGAGCATCCCGACTACGGGCAGGCGTTTGAACGTCTCATGGCAAACTACGCAAGTCCCGAAAAAAGGCTTTTCAGAAGCTACAGAATACGCGAGCTTCTCGACGGTTGTATAAACGAGCTTACAGGCTCAACCGACTATCAGAAGGATTTTCTCAGTGCCTCCTTTGCCCTTATCTGCCTTGAGCTTCTCAAAAACTTTGACGTAAAAAGAAAGGGCAACTACATTTCGGACGAGGTAAACCAGAGTCCCGACAAGCTATGCGAAACCATCAAGCATTACATCGACACCCACCTGTTTTCCATCGACAGCCTTTCGGAAATATCCTCTCTTTGCGGTTACAATTACAGCTATCTTTCATATCTGTTCAAGAAGGTGACAGGCACAACCCTTTCCGACTACTACAAGCAACGCCGTTTTGAAAGTGCAAAGCTTATGATAAATGAAAACAAGCTCAAAATCAGTGAAATTTCAAATCTTCTCGGCTACAATTCCGTTTATGCCTTCAGCAAGGCATTCAAGGACGAATTCGGCGTGTCACCCAAAAACTACTACAAAGCGGCGAGTCGCCGCTGACAAACGCACGGCGGAGTGCCTCCGCAGGCAACGCACGGGGTGTGTTTGCAACAAGCAAGCCTTCGGTGTCGCATAAATAACGGGAATCAGGGGGATTCCGCCGTCTGCGGACGGCGGGGAGTGTTTCGGCACTGCGGTGCCGAGTTTCTTTTGGCACGCCCCAAAAGAAACCAAAAACGCTCCACTCAAAAAGAGGGGATGGCTCGACACCAATCCCTGCAAAAAAAGGAAACGCCGGTGAGTCTGCGCTGACTTCCCCTCTTTCGCCGTGGCGGCTTATTACCCCACACTGGTGTACGTGCAACATCGAGGGGGCAACATTCCAAATCAGGAATGAGTTTGGTCGGTTGGATTTATGCCGACCAAACGGGGTTTGTTAAGCGACACCGAAGGCTTGTTCTTCACGAGCATTCCCCGTACGTTTGCCGGCGGGTGCTGCCCGCCCTCCTCACCTTATTCAGGTGTCTTTCAAAATTACCGCTTGAGATAAACTCGGACAGCACATACTGCTCGAGTACAGGCACGGTGCAGGAATACTTTCCCATGATGCCGTCATAAACATGCTTGAGATGAGACGGCAGTATCATGTACCCCATTCGGAAGGACGGTGACAGACTCTTTGAAAATGTGTTGATGTATATGACCCTCTCGCTGTCGTCAAGGCTGTAGAGGGTGTCAATGGGATTTACGGGAATATAGAATTCGCTGTCGAAGTCGTCTTCAATTATGTAACCGCCTTGCTTCTTTGCCCACGACAGATATTCGTATCGCTTTGGTGCGCTTGCCGTAACACCCGACGGATAGCTGTGAAAGGGCGTGACGTGAAGCACGTCGATGTCGGCATGTTCAAGAATGCGGCTTTTTATGCCGTCACTTCCCATTGCGAGAGGCGACGGTGCTATGCCGAGACCCTCGTAAACGGTTGTTATCTGGGAATAGCAGGGATTTTCGACGCCGTATTTTCTGTCTCTGCCGAGGGTGCGTATTGCCGCCTCGTACAGACTTTCGGCACCCGAGCCTATAACAATCTGTTCCGGCTGTGCAAACATTCCGCGGTAACGCAGAAGATATTCGGCAATGGCGTTTCTGAGTACGGCACAACCGTCGGGAGGACTTTTGGCAAATAATTCTCTGCCCCTCTCAGACAGTACCTTGCGTACCGTCTTGCTCCACACCGAGTGTTCAAAATAATCCCCGTCAAAGGACGGTCTGTCTTCGCAGAGAAGCTGCAGCTTTTTCTGCGTGTTTTCTTTTTCGGCGCCGTCGTGGAATGCCGCCTTTCCGACAAAGTAGCCGCTTCTTTCCTTCGGCTCTATATACCCCTCGTCAATCAGCATTCTGTAGGCGTTCTCAACCGTGATAAGACTGCAGCCGGAAACGCTTGCCATTACCCTCTTTGACGGAAGCTTTTCGCCGCTCTTGTATTCACCGTGATTGATTTTGTTTTTTATGCTCCTGTAGAGAGCAATATATTTTTTGTCTTTCATCTGGTCTTAAAAAAATCTCCGTTTTTGGCTATTTACTTATTTCCAAATTGTATTATAATATAAAAAAAGACAGTTGTAAAGTATGTTTTTCAAGGAGAATAAATAATGGAACATAAGATTTTATTCAGATATCCCCTCGGCAACGAAAAAAGAGTGTGGAAGCAGGACAACTTTGTGCTTTCCTCCTTTCAGGGCAAAGGCGAAAACAAGAGAAACGCAGTAGAATACTGGAAGGAATCGGGGCTTACCTGCGTAGAGCTTGGCTGGGCAGACCATGAAGAAGCATGGGAGGTTGTACGCCTTTGCGAAGAAGTAGGTCTTGACCTTATTTTTCAGGACTTCTCGGAATTCGGCGGTATGCAGGAGTGGCACAGAAACGATGTCAGAAGCGACACTATGGCAAAGGACATCGCCGATAAAATAAGACCCTGGAAGAGAACTATCGGTTACTATGTATGGGACGAGCCTTTCAAAGACGACCAATTAGAGGAAACACGCCGTCAGATTGATATGATTGAAAAGGAAGACCCCGAACGCCTCGGCTTTACCGTGGCAATTCCTTCATACAACAATGAATATACATGGGAGAACGGCGAATTTCCTGCATATCTCAGACGCTTTGCCGACATAATCGAGCCTGCAATTCTGTCCCTCGACTACTACCCAATCGGCATCGAAGGCTGGACAAAGCTCGGACAGCTTGACAACTCAAGAATGTGGCTTGACCTTGAGATGATGAGAAAAATCTGCCGTGAAAAGAAGCTGCCCCTCTGGTTCTATTTCCAGTCCTACGACCTTCACAAACGCGGCAGCGGATTTACCTTCCCCATGGCAAGAATGATGATGTATGCGGCTTGTCTCTACGGTGCAAAGGCACTCCAAAATTTCACAGCACCCCATTCAATCACCAACATGAAGGGTGACAAGGGACAGTATTTTGACGAGTTCTGCGTAATAAACAGAGAGTTCCAAAAGCTCGGCAACACCCTTATGGCTCTTGACTCAAAGCTGGTACTTCATTCGGCTGACCTTCTTACCGAAAGGCTCGATACATATAAGGAAGGACTTCCCACCGACACTGTTCCCGACAGCGAGATTCTTGACGGTGAGCTTCCCCAAAGAACAAGCGTTGGCGAACTCCACGACGAATACGGCAACAAGTATCTTCTCATTCTCAACCGTGACTACGAAAAAGAC